>JAUQYW010000775.1 GCA_030587525.1 Candidatus Sigynarchaeota archaeon
GGTCGGGAGATAATTTTCCTTGAATTTATTCTCCGCGTGTCGCAAGATCAAGGCGGTTTTTCCCACGTTCTGGTCACCGAGGACGATGATCTTGAATTGGAAGTTCCCGGTACTCGATCGCAGCTCGAAAAACGTGTTCCGGAGGTTTTTCTGCTCTTCTTCATCGGTAATGACCTTGATGAGCGGGATATCGAGCTCGACGTCGCGTCCTTCCACGATGTTGCCGATTTTTTCAGCGGTCAAATACGCATAGGGCAACGCTGCATCGACAGAACCATCAACTTTCAAGGCAACGCACAAGATAACGCCCTTGATCTTGATAAAGATGAGCCGGTACTGATCCGTGTCAAAGAAGGAAACGGGACCGGAACTAGTGACGAGTTCTTTCGTTAAACGGTCAAGGATAGTCTTGATCGAACTTGACACGAGCTGAAACGACGATTCGGTCTTGCCTTCGGTCAAATTTGAAGCAATGATGCGATCCTTTGAATCCAGGGCGATGATCACTTGCGTGTCCGGGACACTTTTCACGAAATTGGCAAACAGAATCTTGATTGCTTCCTCGACTGGATAGTTCTTGGACATGACGATCATGACAATCACTACCGCTTGATCTTGTAGTTATCCGCTCCGAACATTTTAAACACGTGCATTTTTCGGTAGCTTGAGCTTACATCCGTCTAGTCTATCCACCCGAGCAATTCTTGTGACATGTGAACCATAGCTGCGCCCAGATCCCCAACACGCTTCGCGTTGAGCATGCACATGGCGATCTTGATCTCCGCCTTGATCGTTTCAATTTCCTTCATACAATTCTCGATCGATGTTGCATCGCTAGAAATGTCGTTCAAGCACGCGATCAAAAAGGGATACGCAAGACCGGCCATGTCAGCGCCAAGGCAAAGCATTTTTACCACATCCAGTCCCGTTCGTATGCCGCCGGTGGCGAGGGTCGGAATCCGCGCGTATTTTTTAGAAAACACGACAGATACAGGAGTCGGAATGCCACAATCCTTGAAAACTTCGCCCATGTTCCGGGTGTACGGGTATTTTTCCTCGTTCACGCGCTCTGCTTCCACCAGCGCGAAGTTCGTGCCGCCGTATCCTCCAACGTCGACGGCCCCGATCCTGAAGTTCTTGAGGATTTCAAAATCAGAACGGGAGAAGCCAGCGCCCACTTCCTTGAGGATGATCGGGACTTTCAACGCATAGGCAACGGCCTCCACGATGTCCATGACCTTGGCGAAGGCACGATCGCCCTCTGGCTGCACCAGCTCTTGCAGCTTGTTGAAATGAATGGCCAACGCATTTGCTTTGATCATATCAACGCATTTTTTTGCAATGACGACGGGATTCTTCGATTTCACGAGCTGCGACATGCCGATGTTCCCAATCAAAAACAAGTCGTCGGAAACATCCCTGGCAACCTTGTAGGTCTCCACGAGAGTGTCGTTGTCGAGCGCGACGCGCTGGGATCCTAGCCCGAGGGGGATTTTTGCCTTCACGCATGCCCGTGCAAGGACCTCGTTGATTTTTTTGCTCTTGGGATGGCCCCCTGTCATTCCAGCAATGTAAAACGGCGCGTCGAACTTGCGTCCAAACAGCATGCACGAGGTGTCGATGTCACCGGGGTCGATGGATGGAATCGCACTTGGATGCAGATACACGTCATCGATCCAGTTGCGTGATGCTTGCATTCCCTTCTCGCATATTATCTTGACATGCTCCATTTTCCGATCCTCGTGGAGCTGTTTTTCGTCACCCATCGCTTTCGCCTTTTTCTTCGATTATATGTATCCTGGTATGCGGCACACTTTGCCCGGCTAGTAATGCAGATAATCTATCTTGTGCCCGGCCATTTATCAAGTCGATCTCGATTCCTTTGCGCCGGACCTGCTGCAGCTCCGTAAGCTTGTTCAAGATACCGCCAGTCACGTCAATAACCCCATCGGTCTGTTCCATAGTGTTTTCGATCTTGACCAATTCTTTACCGGATTTCACGAGCAAGTGCCCACCGCACAAAGAAACCTCGTGAAACAACGTCGCGCGGGAATCCAGCTTTGGATTCACGTTAAACAAGCCATCCACATCCATAAGATACACGATGCGTTTCACGACGTGATGCAACCCGTTCGCGAGTTCTACGACGATCGAATCGCCGGACAAGATGCTAAAACCCCAGGCATCATCCACGACAGAATCACCATACAACACCGGCACGAATCTTTGATCCAACAACTCGTTGATCGTTGTGAAGTTGGAATCTTTCACCTTTCCTTCCCGGCAAGTGAAGATGGCGGAGGTTTGGACCGAATAAGCGGGTATTTCGTGCTTTAACATGTTTCCGACGATTTCTCGGTTCAAATCGACCATTGCTTCGTGTGTCAAACAGAATCCCATAGATTGATTAGGAACCCCGGGTTGTCTCCCTTTCTGGATCTCGTATTTCTTGGCAACGGGATGCCCATAGGAACCCCCACCATGAACCACCACGATAGGCACGTTCATCCCTTGCAATTGCTTGCTGATGCTATCGAGAACGTCGATATGCAGCGATCGCAGGATTTTCTTGTCAGAGAAGCAGCTGCCACCGAGCTTGATGATTGTAACACCCGCGTCCCTCATGAGCTTCCCTCCTTCGACGATGCCACCAGACCATCGCTGCTGAATTCAGTCTTGAATGCCTTTAAACCTTTGCGGGCAAGGGCATCCATCACGGTGCGCGTTTTTCGAGACGGGCAAGTAAGGATCACGCAGCCGCCACCCCCGGCCCCCGTGAGTTTCCCGCCTGTGGCACCGTGCGTCGTGCCCGTGTCGATGATATCGTGGATGAGCGGGATCGACACGCCGATGGCTTCGAGCTCCCGTTGATTGCGAAGGAAAAGATTGCCCAGGTCATGGACCTTCACCTTTTGCTTTTTCAAGAGGGTCCATGTTTCCCGCACGATTGCATCGATTGCCTTGAACCGTCCGTTCACGAGCTCCGGATCCCGGGCGAGCAAGGCTTTAACCGAGTCGACCATCTTGCCGGTATTGCGCTGGACGGCCGTGTCCACGATGATCAAGTCCCCGTCTAGCTCGATCGGGTTTCGGATCTGTTCCAGGATCTTGCCCTTTTCAAACAAGAAGATGCCACCGTTGATCGCGGCGGCCGTGTCGATGCCGGAAGGAGTGGAGTGGAACAATGTCTCGGCATTCTTGCTCAAGCCAAGCAACTGTTCTTCCTTCAAGGGGATAGAGAGCCATAGAGATAGTATCTTGATGAAACACACGCATGTACCCGCCGATGAACCGAGCCCCGCGCTCACGGGGATGGTCGACCGGGCCGTGATGCTGAACCCTTGATCGTTTCGCATTCTATCCTGCTTTAAATGGCCATCTGTTGCTTCTGCCAACACGGAATCATAAATCGCCTTGAACAGTGGAAACTCCACCGCCGCTTTCGATAATAGCTCATCCATGGTCCCAGCCCGCAAGGCAATTCCAACATCGCCAAGATTGAGCTCAAAGACGGGCTTATCCAGTACTTGCATCGTCATCTCCATTCGCATCTTGATGGCACTGGCGATCGCGGGAAACCCGTGAACCACCGCATGTTCCCCCGCGAGGATGACCTTGCCGGGTGCCGTGCACGTGATTGTTCTCATGGTGTGTTTTTCTCGTTCTTGGTGATGTCTTTGAAGATGTCGGTCGCCGTGTCGATGCGAACCTTGCCCCGCGCGACCATTTCCTTGATGACGCGCTCGTGATATTTCTCAGGGATATTCGCCATACGCACGACGTTTTTCGCGTGCAGTTTCATATGGCCTTGTTGGATACCTTCGGAGACCAGGGCACGCAGCGCTGCGAGATTTTGTGCAAGCCCGACCGCCGCGATGGTTTGGGACAAGGTCTGGGCGCCGTCAATTTCCATGATTTGCAAGCATAGCTGCGCGACCGGGTGCGTTTTCGTGGCGCCACCAATGATGCCGACGGCAATTGGCAACTCAATCTCGCCAACGAGGTTTCCATCCTTGTCAGAATAATATCGAGTGAGCGGCTTGTATGCATGGTTCCACGCTGCATAGGCATGGGCCCCCGCCTCGACGGCCCTCGTGTCGTTACCCGTTGCTCGCACCACCGCGCTCACGCCGTTCATAATCCCCTTATTGTGCGTCGCTGCACGGAACATGTCGTTGTTTGCGAATTCGACAGCTTCGAGTATCGATGCCACGACATCGCTACCACCGAGCAATTCCTTGTCGAAGACCGCTCTAGCCCGGGCAACGCGATGCACGGCGAGGTTCGAGATGATCCTGAGCAATGACCGACCGCCAGTGATTTCTTCGAGTAGCGGTGACACTTTTTCGGCCATGGTATTGACCGCGTTTGCGCCCATGGCATCCAGACAATCAACGACCAATTGCACGTCGAGCATCACGCCCAGGTTGGTATCAATTTTGAAAATTTCGAGCCGGCGGGCGCCACCTCCAGCTTTGACCAGGACAGGGTCTTGTTCATTTGCTTTTGACAAGATTTTGGTTTCATTTTTCTTCAGTAAATCGATTACTTTGCCCGGGTCATCGATATCGACGAGCTGGACCTGCCCGATCATGAGGCTCTTCACCGGGTCGGCAAGGAACCCGCCATGCGGCCTCGCCATTCGCGCTGCGTTGGAAGCTGCAGCGACGACGGATGGTTCCTCGATCGCCATCGTTACGAGTCGCTCCCGCCCGTTGATGATAAAGTTCGTAGCAATGCCCAGGGGCAAAGGAAAAGTTCCCACGACGTTTTCTATCATGCCATCCATAATTTTCATGAAATCCGGGTTCACGAGCGCTTTCAACAAGTTGACTTGCTCTGGACCGAGGTTACATACTTCGGCGATGATGGAAATCCGCTCGCCCTGGGTTTTCTTGTAGAACTTTTCAAGGTTCGATGTCTTGACCATGATCATTCACGTTGTTTCAAAGCGCATCCACGAGGATCTCGCTTCCATTGATCGTCAATTTTTTACAGGTTTTCAGCAAGGATAGATCAACCTTATCCACGCACGGTATCCGTGCCATGATCACGCCAGTGGCGATGATGGGCTCACACGACGCGTTCACGATTGCAGCAGGTGCGACACCGTTTTTCTTCAACTGTAGAAGCGTCCAGCTACCAACGGTCGAGCCTTTTGCCTCGGGAAATACAAGGATTTTTCCTTGGATGGAACATCCATTTAACGGATGGCCCCGCTCGACGACGATTCCGGACGGGGTGTCGATACCGCCGTAGATGAGCAAGGGCTTATCGGAAAAAAGGACTTCGCTCGTCACGCGGCCGCCAAATATCACCCTTGCCTTGATCGCGCGTCCCGCCATCACGTACGCCTCCCAATGGCGACCGTGCCGGAAAGCGCCGACTCGATGCAGGCTTGGGTATCACGGTACACGACGGCCAACGATTCGTTGTTTTTCAAGTAAAAATATGCCTTCCCAGAATTGGTCACGACCGACTTGATGCCCAGGGCGTCGATCGGACAAACGACGATGCAAGTATCCGATACGATCTTGATGCGTGGATCCAATTGCCGTGTCAAGTCGGTATCTTCGAGGATAGATTTCTTCACGGTCCTAGCAGTCGCGATCCAGAGCGTGGCATGCAATTTCTTACCCCGCAACCCTTCGAGGATATCCATCACGTCCTGGCGCGAGTAGTGCGGGCAGCCGAGAAAGACCATGTCCACCTTCAAGGCACCGGCGACATCCTTCTTGGCCGGCACGACGTCCACGATTTCGTCCAGCTCGCTGATTTCCATGGAAGGGATCGTGATTTCGCCCTTTTTAATCGAAACCGCGTGTTTCTTTGCCTCGGGCGTGACGCCGTCGACGTGATACAAGGCGACCGCACCGCTCGCTGCCATTGCAGCGCCCAATTGTCGCAAGTTCTCCGGCGTGCAGTGCTCTTTCTTGAGCCCCGTGATGAACGGCACGTCTTGGCCGAGCTTTTTCCCCAGCATCAACCCGAGCGTGCCGAAATCGAGGTACGATTCGATGTTGCACCGTATCACGACGCTTTGCCTTGGGATCCTGTTCTTTTCAAGGTGCAGGCCGAAATTTCCCGTGAACCCTGTTAACGCCGATGCAAGGGCTGATGGCCCGCCTTCCCGGTTCGTCATGGCCCCGAGAACGGAATTCGCGTACGATATTGCCGAGGATTCGCTCCACGCGACGTGATCGCCCTTGGCCGGGCAATTGCCCAGCAAGTATGGCGTGCAGCTGCACGTCATCTCGATGCCGAGCGCGTTGTAGGCATCCAGGACACGCGCCTGGTCGCGGTAAAAGGCCTCGGGAAAGCCGAGCTCCCGCCACGAATCGAGATCGAGACCGCACGGGTTCAAGGTCGCCCGCACGCGCGCCCGCGCGTCACCCGATCGCAGCGACTCCAAAAATTCGATCCCGGCTTCGCCGATGTTCTTGTACGAGACGCCGGAAATCTGGCTCGATTTCACGGGCAAGAAGCCATCAGCATCATAGATCTTCGCGAGTGCGGTGATCATCTCGGCAGCGATTTGCGTCCCGGAACCAAGCTCGCCATCGAGCATTTTTTTCATCGCCGCTTCAGCGTCTTGCCGCGTCACGTGGGTCTTCGCCTCGAATCAATCTTTCTTGAAATACGACACCCGGCTATAATTCTTGGCATAACCAGCTTGATGTCCTTCCCGCGGAATCGTTGCGTTGATGCCAACCTTACACGTCTCGCGCGTGAGCTGGTTCGCGGACGGATCGAGCGAACTGCCTTTTTGCTTGGGATAAAGATACAAATTCCTGTCAAACTGCGCCCGGGTCGTGATCGCGAACTCGACATCGTTCGGGTTGTCGATATCAATATCATCGTCGACCACGACGCAATTCTTCAGGCTCCCGTGCCCCGTAAAACACGCCTGGATCACGGGTTCCGGCTCGATCTTCTTCGTGCGATCGACCTGGACCAAGGCGTTGAACCAGTGCGACGAGCCTGCGGTCACCCTAACATCGCGAACGTAATCAAACCGGGTGAGCTCGGCGAGCATAGTCGCCTCTCGTGGCAAGCCCATGAGCAACTGGTGTTCCATCCCTGCGGGATTCAACGCGTGGTAGATTGCATCCTTCCGATGCGTGATGCAAGTGACCTCGAACACGGGCTGCTTTCGCACGATGTCGAAGGTCCCCGTTAGGTCAAGGAACGGGCCCTCGTCGGTTTTTTCTGGAAGGAACCGCCCTTCGATCACGATCTCAGAATCGACCGGGACCTGGACGTCGATGGTTTTACATCTGCTCACCTTGAACGGGGATAACTTGTTCGCGATCGACAGCTCGTCGACGCCTTTCGGCGGGCTCGTCGATGCCGCGATCATGACTTGCGACGCATTCCCGATCGTGATGGCTGCTTCGAGCGGGCCATTCTTCTCGCGCAATGCCGTGTCAAGACCACGATTTTCCACGACCCGGGCCACCATCCGGTTTGGTCCGATGACCATCATGCGATGAAAACTGATATTGCGCCCATATTTCGGGCAAGTGTAAATGGCGACACCGGACGTGATGTATTTCCCGCCATCATCCGGGAGATGCTTCAAGATCGGTAATTTTTCGAGGAATTCGGGTTTCTCGACGACTTCTTGGCACGGGGCCTTCTCGCGGGAACCGATATTTACCGGCAATTGGCGAGCGTCGATGGCCTCGTACAGCTTGTGGATGAACGACGCAGGGTCGTTCGCGGGCAGCCGTTTCTTTTGGGTAAAACAAGCATCGATCGTTGCGGGTTTTTCGGTCGCTGACAGGATGCCGGCGTCAAAGGCATTTCGGAAGCCAAACAAGCCAGCGACGATGGGCATAGAATACCCTTTCACGTTCGAGAAGTACACGGGTTGTCCATCATGTTCCTTGATGATGGCCGCTATCTCTTGATCAATGGAACACGGCCGATCGATCTCCACCAAAATACCTTTCTTTTTCAGCAATGCGATAAAATCACGGAAATTCATCGATTGGACACCTCGTTATGGATATGCAATCTCGTGCTGGCTAATAAACGATGATATGGTGATGATAAAGAGAAAGGTGGTTGCGACCGCGTTCGCATCACGCGAGGACGTAGGTCGGATACCAGTGTATGAGCCCGGAATTCTCGTCGACCTTGAGCCGCCGGATCGACAGCTCCACGTTGTTGCCGGCCTTGACATCACCGAGCAAATAGACACAATCGCCACAGACGTGATCCTTGATCTCGACATCGACCTCGTCGATCTTGGCGACGATGCCGAGCATCGGGAACGATCGCTTGTGCACGCCGGGATGGCCGCTCGGGCAATGTTGAAGCTCACTCTGCACGGGCAATATGCAACCATAATCGCACTCCATGATATCGAGCGAGTATTTGTTCTCCGGAGCCGCTAGCACGTGGCCGGTGTGGAGGAAGGCAGGTAGGAGATCCCGCTTGTACATCTCGTATTGTTCCACTGGGATCCGGGATTTTTTCCTTATATAATCGAGCACGGTTGGGCCTTCTGCCACCAATTTCTTGAACCCGGGTTCCATCTTGAACATTCCAGAGATGGCCGTCGCTCCGCTACCGTAGCTGGTGAAATAGATGGTGTCATTTTCTTTCACACGGGTTTCCATGAGGTGGAAGAGCTGTGCCCACAAGGACGCGGAATAGCAGTTGCCAAACCGCATCGGAACGTCCAGGCATGGCATGAGTTTCAGCGCGAGCCAATCCTTGTAGAAATAATTGAGCCCGCAAATTTCTTCATCGGTGAACTTCCACTCTTGCAATGTCTTGATCGTGCTTGGATGGAGCTCCTCTTTACCCGAAAGGATCAAGTCGCGTTCCTTTTGCGTGAACGCCCGCTCCTTCGACTTGTCAAGCATCGCCTTCAATTTCACGGGATTGTCGAACCATCGCTCGAACATAATGCGTTGGAAACTCTTGACTGGCATTTTCCCGAATGGTGCATGGAACACGTAATAATCGGCGAGGAATGGCCCTGCCTGGTACTTGAAATCGTCGTATGCCTTGAGCACGTAGTTGAGATAGGCCATGGTCGAATACTGGCCGAAGACCTCCGCGTTCTCGCTATACAATGTCCTGAAAAAATCATCCACGTGCCCAGAGACCTTGCCAAATTTTGACCCGATGCGTGCAATTCGAGGATCCTTGCTAATGATCATCGCAGCAGCACCGGCACCCTGCGTCGGCTCGCCAGGCGAACCTAGGGGATACTTTGATATGTCCGTGCCGATCACCAGCGCCTTCTTGATGATGCCGCTATTGATGAGCCCAACAGCATTCAAGAGGCCCAACGTCGCCCCGGCGCACGCGTGCAACGTGTCGCCGGTAAACGCGTTTTCATGCACGTCCAAGAAAGCACTCAATATAGAGGCGACTGATTTCACGGCGTAGGGTAACGACTCGCTCCCGACAAAAATGGCCTCTATTTCCTTCGAGTTTATGTTCCCACGAGTAATCGCGTTTTTCGCCGCCATGATGGCCATGCTGATGATATCCTCGCCATACTCCGGAACCGCAAATTCTTCGGCAAGCAACCCTTGGCGGTACTTTTCAGGAGCTATACCGCGCTTCTTAGCCAGATCATCCAAGGATAGCCTGTTTTTTGGTGCATAGAAGCCGATGGCATCGATGCCGACGTTTAGAAAGAAATCATCACTGACCATAATATTTCACTAGGCATTACACCGATCATAAGGCAAATTCTCGAAGAGGAGCCCTAACGGATTAACGTAGATGTTAATCGGTTAAGGCCTGGTGGTTATATGGTAAAAGACAACTTCCACTATTAAACCCTTACCACAAGATTCTATGGTAAAAGAAGGAGTGACGCTGAGAATTTTTATAGAATCAAACCTTGGCAACCTTCGATTTTGCGAGCAAGATCACGCCTGAAACCATCAGCCAAATAGCGGGATTTGATAGCAAATTAAGCACCATGGTTGGCAGATTCACGTTGAACTGGACCAGCAAGTTGATGAACATGCTCACGAGCGATGTCGTGCTACTCGATGTTGGAGGCTTGAAAAATTCGTTCACCAAGTTCCCAAGAATTTGGATCAAGAATGCAACAGCCCCGACAATCAGAATGCCAATGCCACTCACCCGGGCGATCAATCGAACTTCTTGAGCAGTCGGTCGCCGGGCCACCCGGATGATCCGTTTTGTATTGAGCCAGAACTCACGCAGCCGATCACCGATGCTTGGTTTCGTCCGTTCTTCCATCAAAAATCACGTTGTGCGCGAAACAAGATCGTAAAAGAAACAAGGCATAAAAAATATATAGGGAAAAAAGTGGTACGCACGCTTAACACGCATCAACCGGGCAACACGATGCAAGAAACCTTGCTTTTCCCGCGATCACGATTTTTTTTTCATTTTTTATACGTCCCAAATTGCGGAAACTTGGATAACTTGTCCTGGTCAAAAACGGGACCCATCTTGCACACCGCCGTGTCGTTCTTTTCACCGACGCAGCACGTGCCGCATAAGCCCACGCAGCATTTCATTTTCCGCTCGATGCTCGCTTGGACCGGTATCTTGAGCTTTTGGGCGATGTCGAAGACTGTTTTCATCATGACCTCAGGACCGCAAGTCAAGATGTTCTTGATCTTGTTGGCAGAGACAAGGTTCTCGATCGGATCTGTCGCGTATCCCTTCTGGCCGCTGGAGCCGTCGTCGGTCATGATGCATGCTTGCAAGTTTTTATCAGCGTAATCGTGGCAAATGATATGGTCTTTCGTGCGGCCGGCAAATATCGCGGTCACTTTTTTTCCGTGCTTGAGCAATTCGTCGATCGCGTTGGTCACTTCGGCGATGCCAACGCCGCCGCCCACCACGAGGTAATTATCTTTGGTCAAATCCCATCCGGTGCCATACGGACCTCGGATGCCGACCAAGTCGCCGACCTTTTTGCTGAACAGCGCCGCTGTTCCCTCACCCACCTTTTGCACGATAATCTCGATCATACCATCATCCACGCGGGCAATACTCATAGGAAAGAAGTCAATGTCGGGAAGCCAGAGGACCACGAATTGACCAGGTTTATAATCCCGAGCGATATCCGGTACCGAAAATACAAAGCGCTTCGTGTCCACTCCTACTTTATCCATCCTTTCGATGGCCGCAAAATGGAACTTGTTCCGGGTGACCTCCAGCACGATCTCCTTGATGATGCTGTTCACGTCCTGGACCTCGATCAACCTGAGTTTTTTCGCCGTATTGAACACTTCCCTTCCACGCGAGGTGCGGATCACGAGCACGCTCCAGCCGGGCAATGCATCAACGACGCCCACGCTGATATCGGCAAGCCCGGCAGTACCATCCGCGCACGAAGGGCAACTGCCTTTGGCGCACTTGTCATACAGCTCATTTATGGGATATGCCGTGATCTTGCCGCCGGTGCTGATCGCATACTTGAACGCGTTCTTGTCGTGGTCGATCCACTCGATCGCCGAACGCTTCATACCGTTTCCACTTAAGAATGCTTCCAGCTTCGCGGGCTTCGGCTTGAAGAAGCAGAAGGCGCCGATGGCGAGCGCGACGAGGTCGTGCACCTCGAGGTCCACGCGCGGGTGATTTTGCATCTTCCGCAGCGCCTGGATCTCGCACCCGCTCCCCACCACTGCAAGCGCCTCGTAACCATCAGCCAGCGCGGGGGATATGCCTGCCAACGGTGCGTTGGTAAACGGCGTCGTATGGGCGATGTTCAGGATATCCGCCTCGGTATCCACGACCGAAGGCGCATCCGATTTCAGGTGCGACGTGATGACGCCATCGATGATGCTTGATCGCAGCGCCGCAAGCAGCAATCCAGCTTCCGCGCCGCCCCCGATCAGCTTAGCGCTGGTTTTTGGTCCCGCATACCTCGCCGCCACGATCGTGATGTCGTGCTTGAACTCGTTATCGTTGCCTCGCGGCAGGTCGTCGTGCACCCACTTGTCCAGGAGTGCCAATGGAATCTCGCCGGTGCCAGTATAGGGACACAAATTGTAACAAATTCCAAATCCTTCCCGGCACGTTGATTGTTCCGCGCAGAGCATCCCTTGCTCCGCCGGCCCTGCCGGGGTCATTTTCAAGTTGTCGCAGAAGTTGACGCAGGCCCCGCAGAGACAACACTTGTCCGTGTCGACGATCTCGGCCTTTAATTCCTTCCAACCCTTCTTGATAGTTCCGACCATGGCATGCCACCTATTTTTTCTCCTTCTCCTTTTCCGGTTTCTCAGCGATGCGTGGTTCCGCCTTCCGTTTCTCGCCAAGTTCCCAGCCTTTTTCGAACGCCTTGATGTTTTTTTCCACGCTCTTCTTGGGAACCGATGCAATGAGCGTCTTCAAGGCTGCGTCCTTCGAAAGCACCCCTGATAAGCTGCAAAATGCACCGAAAAGAATGGAGCTACCGATGACGACCTCGCCAAATTCCTTGATCGCCATTTCCTGTGCAGGAATCGCCAGGGAGGGCATTTTCGCCGCGGCGCGGAACTTGCTGATGATGGACGGGTCCCAAAGGACCCACCCGGCATCCTTCACATCGGATTTTTTCACGTCGCTCGCCGCCTCCTCGGAGAGCACGAAAATGAAATCATAGGGACTCAGCGCCTTCGGGTAATCGATCATCTTTTCTTGATCATCGAGCTCGATGACCACGTCGGCCCAGCATTTGCCACCGCGAGCAGACGCGCTGTACGCTTCGGTTTGGACGGCGTTCTTGTTCTGATAATTGACCGCAGCCTTCGTGATGAGCTTGGAAAGCTGGATAACGCCCATGCCACCAAGGCCAACCGCATGAATCTCGAATCGCTTCACGAATCATTCCTCCTTGGCCTTTTTCTTGATTTTTTCGTACTCTTCAGCAAATTCGGGAGTCGTGGTATCCATCTTGAACTCGCCAAGAATATATTTGTCGTGTAACTCGGCTTCGCTCATCAGCTTCGCCTGGTTATTCCACACGGAATGGGACTTGATCCATTCCAGCAAAATTCCGCCGGAATCCATGCGCTCGCCTTGCTCGTTCACGTTCTTGCGACCAAAATATGTCACGCAAGGTGTCACTATTTCAATCACCGATGTACCCTTGTGTTTCAACGCTGTTTTCACGTATTTCATAAACGTTCGCGGATGGGCAACGGTGGTGCGTGCCACGTAGCTTGCCCCAGCAGCTAACGCGATCTTGACGCTATCCATGGGATTTTCAAAAACCTTCCCGAGGGTCGTCATGGAAGCATACCCGGCCGGCGTGGTCGGCGCTACCTGCCCGCCCGTCATGCCGTAGATCGAATTGTTGAACAAGAGCACTACGCAATCCAGGTTGCGACGGCAGAGGTGGAGAAAATGATTGCCACCGATGCCTAGACAGTCGCCGTCGCCGGTGAAAATGATGGGTTTCATGGCGGGATTGGCGAGCTTGACGCCGGTAGCAATGGCAGGTGCACGACCATGAAGCGTGCAAATATTTTGCGATTTAGAAGGAAGGAGCGTAAGAATCTGCGTGTAACATCCAATTCCTATTATCAACGGATATTTCAGCGGATCCAGCTTTTCCTCCGTGAAGATCTTGTTGAACAAGTGGCCAATGATGCCGTAACCGCATCCACCACAGAAAAAACTGTAGAAATTGTTGGTCATCACGCCACCAGTCGTGAGCAAGGTGAACGGGTGTTCCGGTTTCTCGTTGGGGAAGATGTTGATTTGCGGTGCCATCATTTCATCGCCTCCCTTGCTATCTTGACCACGGCCATGATCTCGTCGGGCTCGTGGAGGTCCGCTATTTTCGGGACCTTGTATAATGGAATGTCCAGCATCTTGACCCGCTCGACCTCGCCGGCCATGAGCCCAAAGTTCATCTCGGGCATGACAACCGCCTTGGCGTTGGCAAGGACTTTCTTCACTTGCTCGTAGGGAAACGGCCACAAGGTGATCAACCTGAAGAGGCCCACCTTAATGCCCTCCTTGCGTGCCTGGTTCACGACGCGAAAGCTGACTCGTGCCGGTAAACCATACGCGATGATCACGATCTCCGCGTCGTCGAGCATGTATGATTGAGTCTTGGTGATTTTATCCACGTTTCGAGTGATTTTCTCGATGAGATTGGATAATGGCTTGAGCACTTGATCCTCGTTAACGGGAATACCATCCGGCCCGTGCGGTTGGGAGAAGAAGTAAATCGGGTAATTCGGGGTACCCAACACGGGTGCTGGTGGAACGATGACATTGTTCTGGCTGTCCCTGAATGAAAACTTTTCTGGATTTGGTTTATCGAGTGTTTTTCGTTCAACGACATGCTTCTGGATCTCCGCAGCAGGAGGAATGATGACCGGCTCGTGCAAGTGGCCGAGATACGCATCCGACAAGATGTACACGGGGCATCGATAGGTCTCTGCGGCGTTGAACGCGTCGATCGTGAGGTCGTAGAGTTCCTGGCAGGACATGGGTGCATAGGCGATCACCTCGTACTCGCCGTTCCCGCTGTACTTGCACTAGAAGACGTCGTTGTGGTGCGGCGCGGTGACCAGGCCAGTTCCGGGGCCATTTCGCTGCACGTCGCAGATCACGAAGGGAATTTCGAGGGCGGCGGCCATCGATATCGTCTCGGCCATAAGCGAGGTGCCGGGGCCGGACGTCGCAGTCATTGCCTTGGCGCCAGCGATACTCGCACCGATGACGGCGTTGATCGAGGCTAGCTCGTCTTCCATTTGGATGAACGAGCCACCGGATTCCGGTAACCTTGACACGAGGTGCTCAGGTACCTCGGTCGATGGCGTGATCGGGTACCCCGCGAAGAAGTCCAGGCCCGCAGCTAGTGCACCTTCGCTAAACGCGATATTTCCCATTAATACGTGCTTGCCGGGTACCATGAATCTTTTTTCGTTCTTGATCATAATAGTTCACATCATGTTGATTGTACCGCTTTTTGAGCCCCTTCCTTCGATGCGGGAGTAGCAGGTTTTTGTGGTTCTGGTTGCTCGTCGATGATATAAATGGCCCAATTGGGGCAAGCAAACTCGCATCTCTGGCAGAGGATGCACGATTTCTCCTTCCCTGCTTTTACCCTAGGCACATTGGCCGCACGCATATTCAGGTCGCCGGACGACTCCAGCACGCCAGTAGGACAGACGACGATGCACAAGTTGCAGCCCTGGCATCGATTTTTCTGAAAAAACAGGCTCCTTTTTCCTTTTGTCAGCAATTTCGGCAAATTCTTCACCAGATCGTGGGAATACCTTCGCATGACCGTGATGTCGCGTAATAGTCGATTATAAAGTACCTTCAATATTGGGAATTAAATAGAATACGGTACCAATATTTTGACGTGTAATGACGCAATTAAGTGCAAAAGCAAAAGTGACCAGGATTCATGGCTAATGAGATTATATGGGGTATTATATTCGGCCTTATCGGCGCTTGCACGCTCAATCTTGGCAAGGCGCTGCAAAAGCAAGGCATCCAGCTTTTCGAGCGGCAGAAGATGGAAACGAACGCGCGTGCCAAGAAAGGCGCCATCTGGATCATCGGATCGGCGTTCTCTCTCATCCAGCCGCTCTTCCAGACCATCGGGCAAACTATTCTTGGCTCCCCGGCCACTGTGTACTCGTCTATGCTGGGTATCGGTATCGTGATCGTCATTATCTATTCCTATAAGGTACTCAAGGAGCCAATCGGGAAGGCTGAGTTCGCCGGGGCGG
This sequence comes from Candidatus Sigynarchaeota archaeon, assembly GCA_030587525.1. Taxonomy (GTDB): domain Archaea; phylum Asgardarchaeota; class Lokiarchaeia; order Sigyniarchaeales; family Sigyniarchaeaceae; genus Sigyniarchaeum; species Sigyniarchaeum tengchongense. The sequence goes on from JAUQYW010000775.1 coordinate 15,693, forward strand.
CCACGATCATCGGTGGCACGCTGCTATTCGGCATCGCCTCCATCTCAATCGGGCAAGCCCCGGTGAGCAGGACCATGATATGGGATAACTTCGCGGTCTCGATGATCATCATCGGTGCCACCTTTGTTGCTGGCATCCTTTACACGATGAAGACAAAGAACTTGTGGGGCGTCATCTGGGGCATCGTGGGAGGATCATTCGGCGGGATGGACAATGTTTTCAAGAGTATGTCGAAGGACGTCGGTGTTTCCATCGACCTCGGCGCGTTCAGCGGCTTCGCGAGCATTTTTTACTACATTTCGTTCGGCTGCAGCGCCGGTGCCTTCTTGCTCACGAACGTGGGATATAGCAGCGCGAAGGCCATCACCGTGGTCCCGGCTTACACCGTCTTCTACATCTTGCTGCCACTCTTGCTGGAAATGTTTTTCTATGGCATCATCCCTGGCGCGTGGCAATTCATCGGCATCTTCGTTGCGATCGGAGGCGTCGTGCTTTCCACGGCCTTCAAGAGGAAAAAAGTCCTTGAAACAGGAACTACAACGCTTGACAATTCTGCGAAATCCATAGAATAAGGTCCCCCGTGTTCCTCTTTTTTTCATTTTAAGCAACGAAATAAAATATGACCCGTGAAAGAGAATAACTCCGTCCTATCGTCTGGAGGGCTTTTTCGAGAAAAGAATAAGAAAGAGAGTATACGTTTAGAAAAATAGGGGATTCGCATTTGTTCACTCGATCTGCTCGGCCTTTTCAGCCTGCTTCAAGAACATGGAAAGTTCCGTCTTCAAGAGGTCACGCACGGCGACGCGGATCGCTTCGCTGCGATTCGGATAGATGCGTTCATTCACGAGGCTGTCGAGTCCTTCAAGGTACGCTTCCGGGAGATGTACGGTGATGAGATGCATGGTTTTCACGTTTTTTTTGTTTGGTTGTTTGAGTCGGGGGAGTGGTATTCCACGCGTGTATTCACGCGTGTTCTCTACGACTATACTGGAATAATCGGGCTTTAGGGGAGAATATTATCCGCAACTATATACTCGTGTCATCGAAGGAAAAAAATCGAGAATAAATCCAATGATTCATTTTATAAAGTTGAACGGTAAAGCAACGAGAACGCTAATGTGATCGTTTCGCTGTACTGATGACATCCCAGAAAGTGTGTAATTCCATGGATAACGAAAAATGGGACGATCACGCCCGCCAGAGGCGGGAAACTCGTGGTTCGCCGCAACATGCTGGCATGCCGGCCCACCACGACGACAAGATCATCCACCCTATTAACTCATTCTATGATATTAAGTGGCGCAAGAAGGAATTGCCTCGCGTCCTTGAAAGCATGAAATTCGTGACGCCAACTGAAGTGCAATCCAAGGCCATTCCCCTCGCCTTGGACGGCCAAAACGTCGTCGCCCAGAGCAAGACCGGAACGGGGAAGACCCTGGCGTTCACGGCTCCGATCATAGATAAAATCGATCCGAACATCAAGGCAGTGCAAGCCGTGGTCATGGTGCCCACGCGCGAGCTCTGCCTGCAAGATGCTGATACTATGCGCGCGATCGCCAAGCCATTCAAGATTAACGTGCTTGAAATTTATGGCGGCGTCGAATATAATAAGCAAAAAGATGGACTCTCCTACGGCGAGATCGCCATCGTGGTTGCCACGCCGGGCAGGCTCATCGACCTCTTCAACCAGAATTACCTCGATTTTTCGACTGTGAAGACGATCGTGCTCGACGAGGCCGACCGCATGCTCGACATGGGCTTCTTCCCCGATATCGAGTTCATTTTTCAGCAGATGCCACGCCAAAACGTGCAGATCATGCTCTTTTCCGCGACCATCTTCCAAGAAATCCTGGAGAGCATCGACATGATCACGCACGGCAGGCATACTATGATCCGCGTCGGTAAAAACGAGGACGAGTTTATCGTCGCAGAAATTGAGCAAGAAAAATACGTGATCCTCAACCGGAATGAGAAGTACGCGACGCTCAAGTCCATCATCAAGGACGAGAAGCCAAAGCATTGCCTGATCTTCACGAACACGATCAACGGTGTGGAATACTTGGAACGCCGGTTGAAGGAGGATTTCAACTTTCCCATCCTCGCTATGACCGGCAACGTGAGCCAGAAGCGCCGTGAACGCATCATCAACGATTTCAAGGCGCACAAGATCCACCACCTGATTGCTACCGATGTCGCGTCGCGGGGGCTCGATATACCGAACATCACGCACGTCATCGTGTACGACGTGCCACAGTACCCCGAAAATTACATCCACCGCATCGGCAGGACCGGCCGCTTGAACTTGGAGGACGGCACCGTGAAGCGCGGGAAGGCGATCATGCTCTGCGTGCAAGACGAGCTCATCTACGTGCAGCGCATCGAGGAGCTCATCAAGATGGAGATACCGACGAAGAAGGGTCAGGGCCTCAAGGCACTTCCGGGGAGCCCAGCCGGTCAAAAAGGCCAGCAGCCCGGGCCGGATGATGACGAGAACCAGGATGACGACGAGTACGCTGGTTACAATTTCCGTCCCAGGAACCCGTTCCGTTACTGATTTCACGACTCGGCGTGATTGCTCCATTTTTTTCTTGATTTCTTGAACAATCTCGTGCAAAAATCGTAGATAATATAAAAACAATAAAAAAAACGGGGAAAAATAAAAAAAAGGCGGGAATAAACTCGCTGCTTAGCCAAAGAGGGCATCCAACCCAGCAGGCTCTTCTTTCTTCTCTTCTTCCTTCTTCTCTTCCTTGGCTTCTTCTTTCTTACCCCTTCCTTTCTTTTCCTCTGCAGGTGCAGCGGCGGGAGCAGCAGCAACTGGTGCAGCAGCCATCATCGTCGCGCTGGCGAGGACTTCCTTGAGGTTCATCTCGCCAACAGCCTTGACCAGGGTCTTGATCTGGGCCTTGTCGGGGCTGCCACCAGCGGCCTTGACGATCTTCTCGACTGCATCGTCGCTGATATCTTTACCAAGAGCGTAAAGGAGGAGAGCGCTGTAGACATTTTCCATATGTTATCACTCCATTTTGGTGTATTGTGATTTTGACGTGGTTGACCACGCGTTATTCGACATTTGGCCACTTATTCGTTCTTCGTCGCCTTCTTGTTGACGGCGAGCGCTTCGGTTTGCGCTTTTGCGATGTATTCTTTCATGAATTCTGGTATCAAGATTGGTAGCTTCATTGCAAGGGCTTTAGCTTTCGAGAACGCCCGCTGGATCACGATCTTCGCATTCATTGGTGTCACGAGGCCGGCTTCGATGCTCAATTTCAAGGCGTTCGATTGTGCGGCGAGGATCTGGCTCTTGAAAGCTTCCACGTTGATCTTGAGAATATCCTTGTCCAAGACATCCCCGTTTTCGAACGCGGCATACAGGTCCAGCAAGACCTCGATCGGCTCGATGTTCAAGCGCGCGAGGACGGCCGCGACCTTGCTGTCGACAGATTGCCCGGCCTTGACGACGATGGTCTCTTTTTGAACCCAGATCATGCCGTCTTGCAATTTTGTTGGCAAGCCAACGCCTTGCAACTCGCTGATGACCGGGCCTGGAGGGATCTTCGTATTGCCCGCGGGTACAATCACGTCCTTGTCGACCTTTTCGCCGATCTTGGCCCGGGTCGTTGCCTTGCTCTGGTCGAGGATCGACCGGATCTTGAGGGCAGGGAGATCCGTGAAGATCAGGGCCGACGGCCCGATTTTCTCGGTGAACCGCTCGCCCAGCTTCGGCAAACCCGGCTTGCCC
>JAUQYW010000776.1 GCA_030587525.1 Candidatus Sigynarchaeota archaeon
ATTTTCACATGGACACGTGGCTCGATTCAATCCATGACCAAGCAAACCTTTTTGAAGAAAAGTATGAACAAGAAATCCTTTTCGAATTCCTACCAGGAATACCTTGAGATTATCTTACGTATATATAAAGAAAAGGAGAATAAAGACGATTATATAAGTAATATTGAAATTGCCACGCAAATGAACATCAAACCCCCGTCGGTCACCGAATTTCTTGCAAAGCTCGCCAAAGAAGGGCTGATCGAATGGAAGAAGCGCAAAGGCGTGAAACTCACGCCCAAGGGCCTCGATCTGGCAAACCGCGTGATTGACATGCATCATCTCCTGGAGAAATTCTTCAGCGTGGTCCTGGAACTGGAAGACAAGGACTTGAAGCATCGCCTTGCATGTGCTATCGAGCACGACTTGATCAGCGAGCCTCTACTTGCCAAGGCTTTGGAACGGAGCATAGGAAAGGTCGAGAAGGCTCAAGGAAAGCAACCCTAAGCAGCGAGGCAAAGACTTTTATTTTTTCACGCGTTTTACGACCATGCGTGGTTCGTGAAAAAAATGAGCCAAGGATTGCCCGGTACGCGCGGGCGCGTGAATTGGCCTGCAAGAATCACCATGGTCCTGTAGCTCAGTCAGGTTAAAGCGCCGGTCTTATATGTCCACGCTTTAAACAAATCGTGAATCTAGGCAAACCGGAGATCGTGGGATCGAATCCCACCAGGACCATCCTATTTTTTTTTCTCATTGCATGGAAAATTGAGGAAATATGCAAAAGAGCGGTTACCATTTCAGCTTTTTGTGCACGTATAGCGAAGACGCAATAGCGGACGTCGTTAATGCCAGCATCAAGAGCACGGGATCCATCCCGGGCGTTTCTTCGACATCTATCATGGCGCCCTTCACGACGAACCACCAATCACGGTTACCATCAACGTCGCCATCTGCTTGGGGTTTCGGGCAAGAACTTTGCGCCCAGTTCCCGCTGGAAATGATCAGCGTCTCGCCGTCGATGATGGCATATTTGCAGTGCTGGTAATCGAAGGTCGAGGACGCCCATTTTCCATTCGCGTAGTAATATGTTCCTGAAGGTTTCATGACCCCGATGGCGGTCAGGTTCGCCATGCTCCAGCGATTGTAATTCTGCTCGTCGGTCGAGACGGGGCTTTTTTCCAGCATCAGCCGCACATCGAGCCCGTCTCCGACTTTTTGGCCGATCGTATCAAGCAAGAACGAGGACGACAATGTATAGGTGCTGATCAAGATGGACTCATGAGCACCGAGGAGCAAGCTGTTTATCACGTCAAAGCAATTATCTGGCGCGGCCAAGCACGTCACGTTCGTGTATCCCGAGTACGTGGTCGGCGAGAAATAGTGGGACGACTCGGGAACCGGGTCGGCACGGCTTCCCGTTGGCACGAAGTCCACGGCACGCGCCCAGTCATACGTGAAAAGATCTTCGTAATATGCAGCCACGGATGAGGATTCGATGATGACGCCCGTTTCGCGGTTGTTTCGCAATGATGTGGGCGACCAATTGATGCTCGAGACGAGCACGAGCTCGCCATCGACGATGACGCCCTTGTTGTGCAGCATGTCAAACGGTGCGCCGGAGGAAGGTTGCTCGACGAGGCGCCGGACGGGAATGCCGTGCGCTTCGAGAATCGTCGCGCTCGCGTCGTTGTGATCGTAGGTCCCATCGTCTTGGATCACCCGGACATCCACGCCGCGATCCTTGGCATCGATGATTTCGAGGAGAAGGTCGTTCAAGGTTTCATAGATGTACATTTGCTCGATATACAGCGTTTCATTGGCACGACTGATGAGATCGATGATCCCATCTTCGGACGTGCTTGGTGATTGGATGGGCGTGAGGTTCATGGATGCCTGGACATCGAGGGGATCACGCTTGTAAGGAGTGAACGCCGGGCTTCCCGGAATGGAGGTAGATTGGGCGTACCCGTAACCGTCCGCGCTCATGTCATAATAGGATCCGATTGACCAGTCGTTTTCAAACATGTCGATGAAATATTGAACGAGTTCCATGCCGGCATCCGGAACTGAATCAGCTCTGGCCACGGGAATCGAGATCGCGCCCGCGAGGAAGGCCAGCGCGACCAAGGTCACGAGAAACGACTTTTTTTTCAAGCAAATCACCAGGGGTGAAATAGATTCTTCCCGTTTTTCACGGGAACTCTGGATGTATATATCCAAATATATACTTTTATCGTTTTCCCCGAACACGTCAAGATCGAGCTGGAAAATGTTCAGTTTCGATGCCGACGAAAAAAAAGGAACGGGATATTCTTGTTCAAATGCAACAATTATCAAGATGGAAGAAAAAAACGGAATTCGTTGGAACCGGGTGCGATTGTTATTCATTTACTTGGTGATGACGATACCTTCCCATGGATTCAACAAAATCCGGTTCCCTTGGATGGGCTCGGATTCGGCTCGGGTGGACACGATGACTTTTACCTCGTCAAGCGTGTTGATCACTTTGACCTTCTCGTCGCTGAAGTTAAGCATGACGATCGCTTCTTTTACACCATCGTCCGTGGCTGCACGGCGCGCGTACATCAACAAGGTATCCGGAGCGTTCCCCTTGTCGAGGAATTCGAATGACCCGGCGTTCAGCGCGGGCGACTCTTGTCGTGCTTTCAAGAATCGCTTGTAACACGACAAGATGGAATTCAAGTCCTTGCTCTCGAGATCCACGTTTCGCTCCTTGTAGGATGGCGTGATGGGAAGCCACGGCGTCGCGGCTGGCAAGCAAAATCCCGCGTTTTCACCCGCGTTCCATTGCATGGGCGTGCGGCAATCGTCGCGGTTGATCGATTCCTTGGCAACCGACCGGGCGATGTTGTTGACCAGCTGCACGAGACCGGAACCAAATTTCTTTATAAATCTCAAAGCAACGACGTCAAGGCTTCTCTTGACGGGCAAACGGTGCTGCTCCATGCCAATTTCCTCGCCATAATAGATGAACGGCACGCCACGAGCGGTCAGCTGAAATGCCATGTTTAATTTTGCTTTCTCCAAGCTGCCGCCAAGCCTCGATATCCGCCGCATCCGGTCGTGATTGGAAAATACCCATACGGGGTCATACGGTTCCCGGAACGTTTTTTCAACATCAGAAACGAGCTCCTTGATATCCTCCGCTTCAAGGCCCACGCGCAACGCCTGGAAGATGAAGACGAGGTTCAACCCATCCGCCTTGTCCCCGAGGTATTTTTTCAGGATGGGCAGCGGTCCAGAGACCTCCCCGACCATGAAGCGTGGCGGGGAAAATTCATCGAGGACCGACCTGAGCTCCTTCATGAACGTAAGCGTATCTGGATGATCGAGGGTGTACACTGGCTTTTGGAACAAGACTGCCATTTCCTTGTCCGAAGGAAGCAACCGCCACGATCTCGGGTTGTCGCGGAACTCGGCGTCCTCGTATATCGAGCTGATCATGTCGAGGCGAAAACCATCGACGCCTTTCTTCAGCCAGAAGCGAACGGTGTCGAACATCTCGGCCTTGACGTCCGGGTTGCGGTAATTGAGGTCGGGCTGGATATCGAGGAATTGCGACCAGTACCACTGGTCCGTGGCCGGGTCGTAATGCCAGCCATTGCCGGTAGTCACCGCGTTCCAATTCGTGGGCGGAGCCTTCCCCAAGGGCTTCTTGCCATCCCGCCAGATGTACCAGTCACGCTTCGGATTGTCCTTGCTCGATCTCGATTCGATAAACCACGGGTGCTGGTCGGACGTGTGGTTGAGCACCATGTCGAGAACGAACTTCATGTCCCGTTCGTGCATTTCCTTGATGAGCTTTTCACAAGTCTGCATGGTGCCATATTCCGGCGCGATGTCCCGGTAATCGCTGATGTCGTAACCGAAATCCTTTTGTGGACTCTTGAAAATCGGCGAGAACCAGATGGTCTCCACGCCGAGATCCTGGAGGTAATCGAGCTTGGAGATGATGCCGTCCAGGTCGCCGATGCCATCGCCGTTGGAGTCGCAGAACGAGCGAGGATAGATCTGATAGACGACGGTTTTCTTCCACCACGGCCTTTCAGCTTTGCCGTCACTTGCCATATGCCATCACTTTGAGGTTTTTAAGGGCTAAAAGAAGATAAAGCGTTCGGGCGTAATTGTTTTATCGAATTTATATTCGTTTTTCAGTGATTATTTGATGGTCGAACTAGATTCTAGTATAGAACCCGGCGTCGTTTTCAACGTGAAGGATAGACCACCTCGCAAAATCACCGACAAGGAAGCGAGCGTGCCCGCCAATCTTTTCAAGGACGTGGATGTATTCGGTCCTTTGCTCACGACCCTTGGACCTATCACGAGCTCTCTCATCAAGTGGTTGTTTGCATACAAGTTGATAACCGGCACGCCATACCGGTTCCGCGACTTGATGCTAACAATGCGTGACGGTATTCAAGTGGCAATAGACGTGTATTTTCCACGCCATGTATATGATACGCGTGGAAAATGCCCGACGATCCTCATTCGCATGCCATATTGGAAGGACAAGCTCCAGGTCATCAACCAGCACTTCGGGCAAAACGGTTACGTGGTTGTTGTCCAGGATATCCGGGGCACAGGCCATAGCAACAAGACCGGTGTCAACTCCTACACGATCCTCGAACGCGAGGACGCGCAAGATGTCATCGCGTGGATCAAGAAACAATTCTGGTGGAACGGGAAGCTCGGAACGTGGGGTGCCTCCTACCTCGGGCTCACTCAATGGGCAGTCTATGACAGCGAGGACATCACGTGTTTCAACATACAAGTGTCATCACCCCGAAATATCTGGGCACAACATAATGGTCTCGGTATCAACGAGCTGAGCGTCGCCATCAGCCGCATCCAGTGTGATGGTGCGTGGTTCTATGAGCCGATGAGCCCGGGGAAGCAAGAACGAATGCCCTATTTCCAATACGCAGGGCATTACATCAATGATCCTGCCAAGGGCATGTACAACTTGGTACCGGGCTTGGAAAAGATCACCATGAAGGACATGGCCGCGATCAAGAAAAAAGAAATGATCAGCATCATGAAGGCGGTTTATGGGCTCGATTTACACGGCAAAACACCAGATCCCAAGGTATACCAGCGGTTCGTGATGTCCCTCATTTTCGGGCATTCCCTCGATCTCTATGCCGAATTCATGCCGGGATACCTGGATCTTGATTACGCGAAGATCACGCGCCCGAACTTGATCATCGGCGGGTGGTACGACATGTTCATCAAGATCTCGCTAGAGGATTTCTGCAACATCAGGTCCAAGGCTGCACCGCTCGCTCGGAAGTACACCAAGATGTTTATCGGGCCGTGGGGCCACGGCGCGGTGCGCCATCCCGACGTCAAGAACGTGCTTAACGGCGGCTTGCTCGACATGCTCAAGAACATCATGAACATGGAATGGTTCGATTACTGGCTCAAGGGTGACGACTTTGCTGGTCATCAGCAGATCGAGAAGGAGTTTATAAATCAACCGCCCCTTTGCATCTTCACGCTCGGACGGAACCGCTGGCGATGGGAACACGAGTGGCCGCTGGCCCGCACGGTCTATAAAAACCTCTACTTCCACTCGTCGGGGGCCGCAAACTCGAGGAATGGTGGTGGTCGTCTTAACTTCGATGCACCCGCAGCGGACGAGCAGCCGGATCACTATTTACATGACCCCTCAAACCCCGTAATCAGCCGCGGTGGTAACAACCTCCATATCGAGAAAGGCGCTTTCGAGCAACGAGCCTTCGAATCGAGACCTGACGTGCTCGTTTATACATCTGAGCCGCTCACGGAGGCGATCGAAGTCACGGGGAACGTGAAATGCTTGTTACACGCGGCGACGACCGCCGTTGACACGGATTTCATAGTGCGCTTGTGTGACGTTTATCCCAACGGCAAATCGTACAACATCGATGATCTCGGCATCAGGGCGCGGTATCGCGAAGGCGTCTTGAATCCACCCAAACTCTTGAAACCGGGAACAGTATATTCGTACGAGATTCCCATGTGGCCAACATCGATCCTGTTCAAGCCCGGGCACCGCCTACGTGTGGTGATCTCGTCGAGCGACTTCCCGAAATATGCCGTGCATTCGAACCTCGCGAACGGGAAAAAAGGAGAATACACGGTCGCCAAGCAGACGATCTTCCACGACAAGGATCGCCCGTCGTGCCTCGTCTTGCCGGTCATCCCGTGAGCAAATTATTCCTTATTCCGTCCCTCGATTTTTTTCTTTCCTCTCGTGAAATACCAGACCAGGTATACGATGAAGAAAATATTGAATGGCCCCTCGATGATGCCGCCTAGCACGTAATCGGAATCAGAGTACAGGTTGAGCCCCACGATCAATGGTTCCATGCTTACCGCCCAAGCAGGATCGAATGGCCCGAGCACGACAACCCAGTATTGGATGAAATCGCAAAGAAAATGCAAGCTGATTCCCAGTCCCAGCACCAGGACATACGCCGGTCGCTTGACGTTGGCAATGATCGACAGCACGATGCCAAGCATGAAGATGCACACCATCGCGATGTTGAATGTCCACCGCTGCGCGTCATCGATGCCCCAAAAGTGATACGACCCGGTCTTCAGCAGTAGCTGGGGCACGATTGCTACAAGGAGCATAACATTTCCCGCCACAATCACGTGCTTCCCGTAGCGCCTCGTCGAAAGTGGGCTCGTTTTTTTCGCAACCGAGAGATATACACAATAGGCAAGCCCGACTGCGACGGCAACTAGCGCGATGCCGAGCGTGATGGCGTGATGCGTGAAGATGGGATGGTTTTGCCGCCCCTCGTTGATGAATTGCTGGAGGGTCAGGGGTATAGCATTCGTGAAGAGTAGATCGAGAAACCCGGACAGGAAATCAAAATCGACGAGCATCCCGCACGCCATGGCATACAGCATAAACCGTCCGTGGTTTGGTCGTAGGTTGGGCGGGGCTTTCCAATACAAGATCGCCGCGACAAGTATGGCGATGAACGCGTGGGTGGTCGCGAGCATTAACGTGGTCACTTGCCGAGCTGCTTCAAGGCTTTTTTCAAGTCGTCATCGATCGTCTTGTACACGAGGCCCGGGAACAATCGCTTCATCGTGAAGATGAATCTTGCATCGCCCGGCAAGATAAGAAATCGTTTTTTTTCAACGCCTTCGAGAATCTTTGCTGCGACTTGCGCCGGTTGGATCAGCTTTCCCCGCTGCGAGAGGATCTTGCATTCTTCCGGCTTTGTTTTGTTTTCTTCGTGGAAACCTGGCGTGTCGGTGTCGGGAGGACACACGACGCTCACGTTAATTCCCCTTGGCTTCAGCTCGTGCCGCAAGACCTCGGAAAAACCTACCACCGCGAACTTGGCAGGCGTGTATGTGCCATATCCGATGAGTCCCAAGAATCCGGCAATCGATGCGATGTTCACTATGTATCCAGCCTTTTTTTCTATGAATCGAGGAAGCAATTGCATGGCCGGGATGACGTATGCGAAATAATCCTGTTTCATGGCTTTTTCATACTGCGAAATGGTAAAATCCTGGATGTAGCCTGGCTCGGCAGCGCCGACGCAGTTGAAGAGGAAATCGGGAACCCCGTGCCGCGACACCATATCTGTAAAGGCTGTCTTGACTTGCGCTTCGTCGGTCGCGTCCACCTTCAAGGTTTCAACAAAGGCCTTGCCAACGAGCAGCGGCTCGATCTCGTGCTTTGCCAAGGCCAGTCGTTCCTCGTTCCTGGCCATGATCGTGACGGAACTTCCTCGTTGTGCGAGCTGCATGGCAATCGCCTTTCCCATTCCAGATGATCCCCCCGTGATGGCGGCAAACTTTCCCGAAAACGCATCGTGTGATTTCATACTTGAGCGGTCATCCTTTTTTTCGAATATTGAATCTCGTAATGCATGGCTTTTTCTATTTTAGGTTTTAAAATGTTTAACGCTAATACAATAAGGATGCTGACGGATTTGGTGAGTAGTTAATCAAGAGGCACTTGTACCTTCCAGGATGTCGGCATCGCAGTTTTCGACAAAGCACTGACGCTTAAGCACAATTGGGATTTGAACATGGATAAAACACTCGATATTATCGGGATCGGCGCGGCCAACATGGATATCATAGCCAGAGTTGACACATTTCCCGAATCCGACGATCAAGTTCCCATAACAAGCTTGAAATATGCTCCTGGTGGTTCTGTAGCCAACACCATTGTCGGCATCACAAAGTTAGGTCTTAAGACAGGTTTTCTTGGAAGAGTGGGGCACGATCACAACGGGGAAGAGCTCGAGAATGCATTCAAGGATGTCGGCGTGGACACGGAGGGCATCATCATCGATACATCCCTTCCTTCAGGACAAGTGTTCATTCCGGTGGATAAAAATGGGGAGCGCATGATATTCTCTTTTCCTGGCGCTCCACAATCGCTGAAGAAGGAAGATATCCGGGCAAAAATGTCGTTTTTGAGAAAAGCCTTGGTCATCCATCTCGGGAGCTTACGTGTCACCGAACCCTTGACAGAAGCGGCGCAGCTGTCGAAAAAGCTCGATTGCATCGTGTCCATGAACCCCGGTTCGATGAATGCTGCACGCGGATATTTGGGTTTGAAAAATATCCTTGATAATGTCGATTTGCTCGTGGTTTCTCGTCGCGAATTCGACAAGATGTTTGGATTTGCTGATATCGAACGCAATGCGAAATTATGTTTTGATAAAACGGCGGTCCAGCTCGTGGTAGTTACGCTCGGCCCGCGCGGAGCGAAATATTTTATTCGAGGGCAATCCTCGGAAATAGAGCCGATTTTCCCGGTCCCGGTTGTTAACACGACCGGAGCAGGGGACGGATTCGCTGCTGGTTTTATGGCCAAGTTGTTCAAACCGTTCAAGGAATGGCTTGGATCGCAACAGAAAAAGGAGCATACCTACAAGGATTTGTTCCAGGAATTCTTAAAAACAAAGAGCGAAACGCCGGACTTTTTTATGGAATGTTTACGATATGGAAATGCAACAGCGGCCTTCGTGGTGCAGGGGGAGAGTCCGCGTGCAAATCTACCCACTCTCGATATGGTCACCAAGTTTATCCAAGCCAATAAATAACCGGAACTTTCAATCATCCTCCGGCATTTCCTTAACCAATCCCAATTCCTTTTTGATGTTTTTAAGATAGGCGCTTGAAAACAAGTCGGGCAACGCTTTACGAAGCTGGTCTATGAGTCCCGAGTAGAACGCTCTCGTTTCAATATCGATCTTTCCGTGTTTCGAAAAATCGTAGAAAGATTTGATGATCTTGGCCATGGTTTCGTTCCCGACGGACCGGTAATGCGATTCGATCGCCGGAGGCTTCCAATCCTCCTTGATGCGTTCGCGGATGAGCGGCTCGAACGCCTTGTTGAGCTCGTAGCCGATGCCCTTTCTTTTCAAGATACGCGTGATTTTCAACGTCGTCCCTGAACCAAGAAACGGGTCAAGCACCAGCTCCCCTTCCACGGTGTGCATCTTTACGAGCCGGTAGGGAATATCCTCGGGGAACGGCGCCCCGTGGCCGAACAAGTTCTCACCCTTCGCGTTGATCTTGATCACGGGCGATATATCGTCCCAGACGCAGCGTACTGCCCAATGCCGCCATTCGTCCTTCGTGAGCAAGTTTCTCTCCATGACTTCCTTGGGAACCTTCCGGGTATCGCCGCGCTTCACGAAGGTATAGATCTGCTCGAACGACGTGTTCGTCGCAATGTTCGTCGGTTTCGGGTAGGATCCCCAGGAAACGTTGTTGACGTATGCTGCCTTGTTCCAGAAGATCATGCCGCTAAGGAAGCAGTCGTGATCGCGGAAGAACGCTTCGATGTCGTGCATGATGTCGCAAATCACGCGGAAATCAAACCCGGATTTTTCCCCAGGGATCGGCAGGGGTTGCACGTTAATCGCGATTTTTCCATTCGGTTGAAGCACCCGGAGGCAATCCTTCCACACGCGGTTTAACGAGTCGATGTATTCCTTGTAGGACTGGCCGAATCCTATCTGATCGTTGATGTTGTAATCCCGGACATTCCAGTACGGCGGCGACGTGACGACAAGGGTCACCGATCTCGATTCGACCTCGTCCATGTGCTCGGATGACTTGAGAAATACTTGCTGCCCTTCGATGTCCATACAAGCTTAGTGATTTCCGGAGAAGATTTAATGGTTTGTACAACCGTCATTGTGCGTATTATAAATGCTGCCGGCTCGTGAAAAAAGATGCTGGAACCACAAATCGATCGCGCGGCTGGAGCGGTTTCATTTCTTGCCTTGACCTTGTTGCCACCGGTAGAGGCCGAGGATCACGATGCCAGTGCTCGCGGCGAACACGGCCGCCAACAGGTAAGGAAAAGCAGGATTAAGCTGTCCCACGAACGTGGCGATGAGCGTCGAAGCAAGCGCTCCCGCCCCGTTTGCCGCCTCGTAGATGCCCGCTTTCATTCCCTTTCCTTTTCGAGTCAATTCCATGAGTAAAATGAACCCGATTGCGTAACAATACCCGGAACATAACCCGAAGATGATGATCGAGGGTAAAATAATGTCCGCAATAGGAACAAGAAAAATAACCAGCGACGAGGTGGCCATCCCGATAGGCATGATGAGAATTCCCAGCGTCTTTCCCTTGGAGCCCAGCCGTCCCGCATGCCAGAACGTGATGGTCCGGCCGATGCCCATGGAGAAAATCAGAAAACCGGCTATCACCGCGGAATCAAGACCATTGAAGAGAACGCCGGGAGCGACGAATTTTTCCCCATACGCCGGGAAGATGGCCACGTAGATCTGGCTGGTGAATGCGTAGATAACGGGTAACAGAAACAAGGCGATCTGGAAAAATCTGAACTTTTTTTTGCTCATACCGCTGAAGAACTCATCGATATGTTGGTCGCCATTACTTTTTTCATGATCCTTGATAAAATCGATGTGTTGTTTCAATCTCGCGGTGCTTGGGAGGAGGGTGATCATGATGGTAGCGAAGAGGATCGCGTGGATGATCAAGTATCCGAACGCGACCACCGGCGAGAATAGCTCGAAGATACCGCCGATGAAAGGCCCGAGTGTAAGCCCGATGCTCCACGAGATCATGAACACGCTCAACTTCCGGGCATGGAATTTCTGGCCGAACGGCTCGCTGATCTCTGACATGAATGCCTCGAGCACGGGGAATACGAACCCGAAGCAAAAGCCGACGCAAGCGAGAGCGATCATGAGGTGCAACGGGTGCGTGGCAAAACATATGACGAAGATATTTATCGTGATGAAGCCTGCCATGGCGATCAACACCGAGTTGCGCCGGCCAATCTTGTCCGAGGCCCTTCCGAGCAAAAATGGCGAGATGAAGTATATCATGCCGTATCCCGAGGCAACCATCCCGATCCAGAATTCCCGTTCTGATCCGGCTATGCCCATTCTATCTGCCATGATTGACGTGTATAAAGAAACTGCAAATCCGAACAATCCCGTGCACATGTCGCCCATGAACGACGTCACGTACATGGTGTGAATTGACCTAGTGATCTTCTTCTGGATAGATGCTGAGTCGGATAACGTGGTCATGGTTACGGTTGATCGTCGTCGCTGGTATTTCGGGTTTAGGATTTAGGATTTAAGTCTGTGAGAATTCTTTGAATCAAAACACTGGGTCGAGTCAGCATGGCAAAAGGAAAAGGAACGCCGGGGAAAAATAAGCCCAGCAGGGTCGCTTCGACACCCGTGGACAAGAATCTCGGGTTGCCGCGGGAATTCCCAGGCGCGATCTGGTACGGAAACGAGGAGGAAGAAGCAATCCTTCGCGTGGTGCGGAATCAATCACCATTCAGGTATTATGGCCCGAACTGCGGGTTCGAGGTGAAACACTTCGAGGAAGAATTCGGCCGGTTCATCGCCAGCAAGCCCGGGCAGCAGTGGTCAGAAAAAACGGAGTATCTCGTCACCGCGGTCAACAGCGGCACGGGTGCCTTGGAGGTGGCGTTAGATGCCCTTGGCGCTGGTTGCGGCGACGAGGTGCTGACGCAAGGCTTCATGTGGATTTCCACCATCAGTGCCATCGTGCGGAACCGTGCGATCCCTGTTCTTGTCGATTCCGACGATACCTTGAACATGGACCCCGTCGACTTGAAGAAAAAAATCACGGATCGGACCAAGGTGGTGATCCCGGTGCCGATGCTTGGCGGGTGCGTGCGCATCGGCGCGATCATGGACGTCGTTCGGGAAGCCAACGCTGAACGTGCGAAGCGGGAACTCCCGCCGATCCGCGTGCTGGAAGATTGTGCGCAGTCCCTCGGTGCCCACGCCACCGGCAAGCAAGGATCCATCGATGCCGGAACAGCGGGAACGTACAGGATCGGAACCTTTGGCGATATCGGGATTTTCAGTTTGCAAATAAATAAGAATATCACGACGGGGGAAGGCGGCATGATCGTCACGAAGGACAAGGAATTGTATCGCCGCATCGAGGCGCTCCATAATGCCGGTTTCGCGAAGGACCTGGAAAAGCCCGCGAGGAACTGGTATGGCGATGATCCGCTCGGCTGGGGCCACGGGCGCCGAATGACTGAGATGCAAGCAGCGATTGCCCGGGTCCAGCTCAAGAAGCTCGACTCGATCCTTGCCACGATGCGTAAGAGCCACGATCGCCTCGAAAACCACGTGAAACGGATAGGGCTCGTCCCGCGAGCACGTGCATACAAGGAGAATCCGGGCGACACGGGGTATTATTGCATTTTTTACTTGCCCTGGCACGATG
>JAUQYW010000786.1 GCA_030587525.1 Candidatus Sigynarchaeota archaeon
CGAGGCCATCGACAAGCACGATGTAGAAGGCGCGCTGGACATTCCCTTTTATTACGAGATCATCACGCGCGACGAGACCGAAACCGACACGAGCGGGTTAGAATGGACGCCCAGTCACGAATCCGTCGGGCTGTTTCACGAAGCCGGCGAGCTCATGGAAAAAGGGATGGCGGCTATGAATTCGGGAAATCTCGAAGAAGCCATCACGGTATTCGAGAACGCGCTCGCGATCTACAAGGGACTTCATCGCGACGATATGATTGGCCCGATCGAATCGACCTTGCTGAACTTGAAATTGAAAACTAAAAAGATCGCCATCGAAGATGTCATCGCCAAGAAACAATCGGAAGCCGAAGCACTCAATGAAGAACTCAAAGAATTCATTGCTGAAGAAAATTTCGGCGCCGCGGCCGGTATCATGGAGCAACTGGCAGACATCCTGGATTCTATCGGGCAAAAGGATCAAGCAAAGAAGATGCGGGCAATGGCCGCGTCCTTTTCAGGCGAGCCGAGCGCAGAAACAAAAGCCGAGAGCGAGATGGAAAAGTCCGATGCCGCCATGGCTGGAGAAAAGATCCTCGACCAGCAAAATGCGTCCGAGAACTTCGAAAGCCTGTTCGAACACGAGCATGACGATGCATTCTTCGGCATGCTCGGCCAGATTAAGATGGCCATACTGATACAGGAGAAAAAAATGGCCATGGAAGGCATCATCGAGGGAAACACGCTGCTTGGAGGTTTTCTCGCCGCCAAGGGCGAAAAAAAAGCAGCGATCCCTGTCCTGGAAAGTGCAATCCAGCGAGCCATCGTCATCGGCAACGAGATCTTGCAAGCAAAAGCCGAAGCAGCACTTGGTGAGATCTATCTCGATTTAGGAAAGGCTGCCGAGGCACTCGACAAGTACGAATTCGCGTTGCGCGTGTTCGACGAAAAGAAAATCGAAGGTGATGTCGTCATGGCGTTGGATCAAGTGGGCACCATCTACTTGAACCGGGGAGAACCGGATCTCGCGATCGAGCGGTTCATAGAGGCAGGCCAGCGCCACAAGGAAGGTGACACGAAAAATCTGATATTCAAAGCAGATGCCCTTGGACGCCTCGGGGATATCTATCTCCGTTTGAAAGACCTGGTAAAGGCATCCGAGAACCTCGAGGGTTCCTTGCTCGCTTACGAGAAAGTGCCCAACTCTGCCATTTACCAAGCCATTATTCTCTTGAAGCTCTCGATCGTCGACTCGACGATGGGAGACATCGAGATGGCGATAAAGGACGTCGAGGATTCCATCGATTTCTACAAACAAACTCCCGACGCGTCCATGTTCGGCACGCTCGAGAAAAAACTCGGGGAATTCAAAGCACGTCTCGCGAACCCTGAGCAATCGCTGCAAGACAAGATGAGCCTTGCGGAATGGCGATTTAAACAGCAAGTATATCTGGATGCGCGGGAATTAGCGGGGGAGCTTGCGGGGGAGTTGCTGGGAAAGGGACGGGAAAAGGAGGCGCTCGGTATGCTGCTCCTCCACGGCGACGCGGCTTGGCTCACGGAGCAATACACGGCGGCCAAGGAATCCTACACGAAGGCGATCGATCTGGCACGGAAGATAGGGGACGACCGGCTAGGCGCCGCAGTCGGCGTTCTCGAGCGCCTCGAGAAAGATATGAACCAGCCCGATGTTAAGGGAAACATGTTGTACGAGGCTGCTCTTGCAAGCAATGACGATGGCGACAAAAATGAGGCGATCGATAAGATGTTCGATGCTGCGGACCAGTATCAACTCGCTGGAAAGGAGCTCGATCGCGCTAATAGCTTGTACAAGGCGAGCTTGTGGCTCGTGGATGCCGGACGAAAAGGCGAAGCCTTTGAATGCCTCGAGGAAAGTGCGCGGATTCGCGAGGCGCACGGGAATGCCACGGCAGCTGTCGATTCGATCAACGCCGCTGCGGCGATTCACGAGCAGCTCGGGGAATATTCACTCGCGCTGGACATGTACCGCAAGGCGAAGGACGTGCTTGCCCGCCTCACCCCGCAAAATGACTACGGGCAAGCCGTGTGCGAGGAACGGATCGGCAGCATGCTGGTCAACATGCAGCAGCACGAGCAGGCAAGCAAGGTCTTGCAACACGCGTTGATCGTGATTGAAAAGCAAGGAAATGACCGGATGAAGGCCATCGTGCACCGTCGTCTTGGTGACGCACTTCGTGAAACGGACGTGCCCGCAGCCCTCGAACATTACAAGATAGCCATGACCTTGTTCGATGCCGCGAAGGATCTTGAAGGGAAAGCATGTACGCTCAACTCCATGGCCGTCATCCACGACGACCGGTGCGAGTACGACAAGGCCTTAGAATATTACGACGAAGCTGCCCGGAACTCGGCTGAGCTTGGGGATATTCTAGGTCACGCAGCATACATCTATAACAGAGCGGCGATCGAGCTCATCAAGAGAGATCTCGCCGTCGCTGAACGGCATATCATCGAAGCCCTAGAGGTTGCCCAGAAACACAACATCATTCCCTACCTGGCACCATTTTACGAGACGTACGGCGATCTGGAACGCACGAGGGGCGCGATCGGGAAGGCCATCGAGTACTATAAGAAGAGCGAAACCTATTTCGTGAAGCTGAACGATCCCGACGGGCTCGCGGCCACCCTCGCGGATCTGGCCAGGGCGTACATCTCATCGGGCAACGTGAGCGACGCAAAGTTAGCAGTCGATCGTGCTCGCGAGGCAGCCAAGGCGACAACCAAGAAAGCCACGGCGGCGATCGTGCGTGCGATCGAGGGAGAACTCGCCGGGGCGCGAGGAGATCTTGCCACCGCTATCCGTGTGTGCACGGAGGCTCGATCGCTCCTCGCGGAAGCGGGCAAGAAGGTCGCCGAGGCGGAATGCCTGGAACGGATTGCGGATTTCCACGTCAAACTCAAGAATGCTGTAGCCGCTTCGGACGCGAAAAAACAAGCCCGCGCCATCTACGCATCGCTCGGGCTGACCCGGCGGATCGTCAATTAAAGTACCGGGAGGTCCTTCACCCGTAAGTAAACCTCTAGGTAATCTTAAAATACAATAAATCGGAAATAAGGATCATTCGTTAAAAAAGACAAATAGTTTCTTTTTATTGTGAAGGAGATACCTCGATGTCTGCAAATCCCCAACTTGACGAGATTTTGGAGAACCTCAGGAAGACCCAGGGCATTCACGGCTGCGCCCTGGTGGAAAAATACGGATTGGTTTTATCCCAGAGTTTACCTGCATGGATCGATGCAGAATCCCTAGGGGCAATGGTGAACTTGATGGTGAAGGCAAGTGCCCGCGCGACGAGAGAATTGGCGCAAGGGGACTTCAAGTCGGCCATGATCGACAACGAAAAAGGTCGCATGATCTTCATGGCAATCGGCAGCAAGATCTTGATCATCGTGGCAACCCCGAACGTGGCAATGGGTATCCTCCAGGTCAAGCTCCAGTCGGCCGCGCAAGCCATCATCAACCTGGGAGTGTACTAAGGCGTTTTTTCCCCAACCTTGTTTTGCATGAGCTGGAACATGGGATCGTTCTTGTGCACGTAGTCCAGCGTGAGCGTCGTTTCTACCCCCGCATTTTCGCCATCGCCCGAGCCGGCGGCAAATAGATGGATGTAAACCGTGGGATGCCACACCAAGACTCGGTTTACATCGGGCGCATGCACGGCACGAATGTTATCATAGATGGCGACGATCTTGCGATTCTTGTCCTGGTACACGAACCGTCGATCCGTGAAGACGACCTCCAGGTGTCGTTCTTTCAATGCGCAGATGGTGGAAACCGAAATGAAAAAGATGTTTAGGAAGCAATAGGCGAAAAGGATTGTTATTACTTGTAGCGAGGTCCAGCCATCCGTACTCAAGCCTAGGATTAAGGGAATGAGCAATATCGTGTCGATGGGTATGAATCCCCCGATATTACACATAAAATTTCTTCCCGCTCCTTCATGGAACACGTGGCGCACGCTCTCGCCAGCTGGGATATCGTCAGTATAT
>JAUQYW010000805.1 GCA_030587525.1 Candidatus Sigynarchaeota archaeon
TATGGTTGAGGATGAGCTTGTCCGGGCACCGCTCGTACTGGGCGCCATTGAGGTTCAACGTTCCATCGAACGGCGTTCCGTTGCCGGTTCCGAGAATGCAACTCGTGGCAATTGGTATTCCATCGCTATTAATCGTTGTTTTTGCATTTATGGGGTTCCTCGTCTGTGGCGCATCGAAAAATATGAAAAAGCGCGAGTATTACGAGAAATCACCCAAGGGCGTGCAAGAAAAGCGCAAGTACATCCAGGAATTACGTGGTTCTATAGCCACGCACGCGCTGTTCCCGTCAAACAAAAATAACACCTCCATGTTCGTCTTGTGCACGATCATCATTGCCACTTGTATGTTAATTATGGTGACGTGTACCGGGATCCTGCTTTTCACGTGGGAGCAAAACGCCGGCTTCGGTATAGCGATGGCCATCCTTAGCATCTTCGCGTTGTTGTTATCGCTGTTGTACCTCTCTTTCACCTATCCAAATGGGAAGCGCCCGAAAAGTCCGAATTTCCCGAAAAACCGGAAGCGCATAGCGGTTCTGATCTCTTGCCTCGCTTTTATGGCCATCTTTTCGGCGAGCACGATGGCGTATACCTTGGACAAGGCACCCGCTGCCGGCGCGTCCATGTACATCGCCCGTGACGTCGTGATATCGACGCCAGGGCATTCGTGGTTCAACGTCACGGATGACAAGCCACAAACAGGTCCACTCGTGGTCAGGGTCGTGGGCGTTGCCCGGGCGCCGTGCAACGTGCAAGCATTCATCAACTTCTCGTTCGCAGTTTACATCAACGAGGTGAAGGTGGAAAACCTTTCCGCGTACGATGATGGCCTCAGCTCTTGCAGCGGGGAGAGCGCGGGTCCCAGCTATGCCAGCAACGGCTGGCGGGTGACCCTCGATAACCATACCCTCGGAGATGCCCTCGCCATCGAGTTGAATGTCACGTCATACCCTTCCAACACCGAGCAATACATCCAGATAAACATTTACATCGGTGGCCCCGATGCCAACTTGTACCTCGCCTCGGCCGATATTCTCTCGATGTACGGTTGCGTCGTTGTCTGCAGTTGCCTGTTCTTGCTTGGTGCAGGTATAATGGCATTGGTGAAGCGAAAGAACCCCGTGGCAAGCACGCCTGTCGCTGGTGCAAAATCGATCGATGACATCGCCGACCGGCTCATCCAGGAGGGTGCCATCACTCCGGCCATGGCCGATGCTATGCAAAATCAAGCCTCGAAACCGCCTGCCGAGGAACCGGAGCTGCTCGGGTTCCCGCAAGAAGTTCCGATGGGCGTGCCCGTGGAACCAACGGCGATCTCCGGCCAAACGGCATATGAACCATCGCCGGCACCTAGCGATGCTGTCGCGGGACAAAGCGTCGCGTATCAAGTACCCACGGAATTCTTGGAAGATAATAAAAGCAAGGCCTTTTTCATCGCCGCTACCATTTGCTTCGTAGCATCATCCAACGTGCCGTTCTTGCTCTTCATTCCGGCATATGTCACCCAGTATCCGGTTGTATCGGTGGCCCTCTTGAGCGGCTTGTTCTGCGTCGTCGGGTTGCTCCTCGCCATCGGCTTACTGGATCACACGTATCCCCGGAATGTCACGAGGCAGCACGTGGTGCATAAACCGAATCTCAAGTGGATCAAGACCTTGAAAATCGTGCTGCTTTTCACGATCGTGGGGCTCTCGGCCGGCACAGCGGGTTCCGTGAACCTGATCAATCAAGCGAGGTCGAACTTCATCGTCGAGGGGCAAGTCTTCACCGCGACGCCGGTGCACCACGAGCTGTCGGTGCTCGTCCCGCGAAACTCGACGGACAGCATCGGCATCCGATTGGTAGGCGATGCGTATGCAGATTGCAGCGACGTCGCCGTCCTCAACTTTAGCTTCGCGATCTATTTCAACGGGGCACTCGTCCAGAGCGATTCGGAGTATGACACGGATCAAGGTTCTTGCTCGGGCGAGACCGAGACTCCCAGCCATGCCACGGTAACCCGGCGATTCACCACCACATCATTGCACGAGGGCAATAGGGTGAACGTGACCGTTGATCTCTACCCATACTCGTACAATGACAACCAGACGGTCAAGCTCTTCATTTTTTACCAGAATGCCCTCACGGACGTGTATTTCGCGCAAGATATCATGTTCGGGTTCTTCATTCTCCCGATCGTGGTGGTCGTGCTGTTTTACGTTCTAGCATGGCTGTACCCCTCTAGCTACCAAGGGAAAAAGAAGAAGATGAGCCCCGAAGACACCGAGATCATGCGGCTCATGTTCGGTAGACCTCCACCAAAGCCCGGCGACGAGGATACTATCGGGGATTACATCAAGGGCTAACCACGACGATTTCTTTCACTTTTTTATTATAGAATAGAATCCTTGTTGATAATTTCAAATTCTTTCTATCAACTTATTCTTCATGAGCAAGCCAACGAAACTCGAATGGGAAAACGCCGAGATTTTCGGGGTCAACAAGGAGCCTCCGCATTGCACGCTTATGCCGTTCGACAGCGTTGAATCAGCGTTGCGGAAAACCGACCACGGCGAGCACGAGGCGAATTATCTCAGCCAATTTTACAAGTCCTTGAACGGGAGGTGGAAATTCAACTGGGTAAAAAAACCCGCCGACCGGCCCGCGAATTTCTGGAAGATCACGCCTGACGTGAACAGCGCGGTGAGCAAATGGAAAGAAATAACTGTTCCGAGTAATTGGGAGTGCCAAGGCTACGATATTCCGATATACACGAACGTGACATATCCCTATAGCTTGAAGCTCGAAAACCCGCCCCAGATAGATCACGAAAACAATCCCGTGGGCTCGTATCGCACTGAGTTCACGTTGCCGGATTTCTGGCTCGACGAGGGACGCCAGGTCTTTCTCCACTTCGACGGTGTGCAATCGGCCTTCTACGCGTGGGTGAACGGGAAGTACGTCGGCTTCAGCAAGGACTCCATGACGCCCGCGGAATTCAACATCACGCAACACGTGCAAACTGGCAAGAACATCCTGGCTGTCGAGGTATACCGGTGGTCTGATGGGTCATACTTGGAAGACCAGGACTTCTGGCGCACCTCGGGCCTCTATCGTGAAGTGTACTTGTTCTGCACGCCTCCTGTCCATGTTCGCGACTTTTTCGTGCGCACGACGTTCGACAAGAACTATGAGGATGCCACGGTCAAGGTGACGGCGTGCGTTCGCAATTATTCTGCAGATCCACGCGAGAAGCTACTGCTGCAAACGCTGTTTTTCGACAATGCATTGGTACAAGTCGGAAAAACGCAGACCGTTGACGTGGATGTCGGCGCGAACGATGAGCAGCTCATTGAATTCACGGATCTCGTCAAGAAACCGCGTCAATGGAATGCGGAGGCACCATATCTTTATCATGTCGTGCTCGTGCTCCGTAACGCCGATGGGGATATAATGGAAGTGGTGGAAAACCGGTTCGGCTTCCGCCAGGTGGACGTGAAAAACGGCATTATGATGATCAACGGCGCCCGGTTCTATATGAAGGGCGCGGATCGCCACGAATTCGACCCGGACGAGTGCCGGGCCGTTCCATTCAGCAATATGGTCAAGGACACCGTGATTATGAAGCAACACAACCTCAACACGGTGCGCACTTCCCACTACCCGAACCACCCGTTCTGGTACGAGCTCTGCGATGAATATGGCATCTACGTGATCGACGAGGCAAATGTCGAGTCGCACGGGCTCCGGCACGTCCTCCCCGGCGACGACCCGCAGTGGAAAGACCAGTGCATCGGCCGCATGACCGCTATGGTTCATCGCGATAAAAACCACCCAAGCGTCGTGCTCTGGTCGATGGGCAACGAGGCCGGTTTTGGTTCCAACTTTATCGAGATGTACCAGGCTACGAAGGAGATCGACACGACTCGGCTGGTCCACTACGAGGGCGATTATGCCATGGAAGTTGCCGACGTGCAATCCTCCATGTACACCCCGTGGGAGCGTCTCGAACAATTGGCCAATCATGAGGACATCGGGACCCTCAAGGCCGAGCGATACAAGGACAAGCCCATCATGATGTGCGAGTACTCGCACTCGATGGGCAACGCCCAAGGAAGCCTCCTGCGATACATCGCGATGTTTCACAAGTACCCGCAAATCGCCGGAGGTTGCATCTGGGACTTCATCGATCAAGGGTTGAGGAAGAAAGATGAGAAGGGCCGCGAGTTCTGGGCATTCGGCGGTGATTACGGCGACAAACCAAACGACTACGATTTTTGCATCAACGGCCTCATCGGCCCAGACCGGGTACCGCACCCGCACATGGCCGAGGTGAAATATGGTTACCAGCCCGTCCTTTTCACGACCGTAGACGCCGGCAGCGGGAGATTCGTCGTGAAGAACGATTTCCAGCACATTTCCATCGACGATCTCGATATAGGCTGGGAAATAACAGCCGATGGCACGATCATCCGCCAAGGTATGCTCGATCCCATCGCGGGGCTCAAGCCTGGCAAGGAAGCGGAGCTCGTCGTGCCCGTTGACAAGAAATACTTCGCGAATCCCGCGAATATGAACCCCGGAGAGGAATATTTCTTGAAGGTGATGTTCAAGTTAAAAAAAGACACGCCATGGGCCAAGAAGGGTCACGTGGTCGCGTGGCACCAGGAAAAGCTCCCGTTTAAGTCCCCGGATCCCGTCAAGATCCCCGTGTTCATCCCGGACATCCTGAAACTTCAAGATGATTTCGGCAACAATGACTTAATCATCACGGGCAAGAATTTCCGCGTGCAGTTCAACAAGAAATCGGGCTATCTCGTGTCTTACATTGTCGACGAGGTGGAGTACCTGCTGACCCCGATTAAGCCAAATTTCTGGCGACCACCCGTGGAAAATGACACGCACGGGCGCATGGCGTTTTTCCACGGGTATTGTGAAACCGGGTTCCAAGCGGAGTACCGCAAGCTGAAGGACATCCGGTCCGAACGGGTGAGCCCGAAAGTGGTCCGCGTGACGACCGTTGAAAGCCGCGTCGACGGCGAGGATGACGAGCACATGGGTGATTACAAGGTTACGTACACCATCATCGGGAATGGTGATATGCTCATCGAGGTGGAATTTGAGACCATCTCCCCGTTCGTGCGCATTGGCCAGCAATTCCAGATTCCGGGCAATTATCGCGTCGAGACCTGGCTTGGCCGCGGCCCGCACGAGTCCTATATAGACAGGAAAGACTCATGCGATGTTGGCTTGTACAGTGGGAAGGTGGAGGACCTGTTCCACTTCTACGTTTACCCGCAAGAAACGGGCAATCACGTCGACACGAGGTGGTTCTCGCTGCTCAATGAGGCGGGCAAAGGGTTGCTATTCTGTGGCAAGGACACCTTGTTAAGCGTGTCCGCGTGGCCTGTCTCGCAAGATCGCATCGCGAAGGCCGAGCACATCAATAAATTGTATCCTTTCGATGCTGGCGTCACAGTGAACGTGGACTTCATGCAGATGGGCATTGGCGGGCAAGATGGTTGTGGAATGATGCCCCGCAATGATATGAAGGTGCCGCCCGGCAAGCACAAGTACGCTTATTTCATCAGGTCGTTCACAAGTAAGATGGGCGTGCTTAAGCTCGTCGCTCGCCAGAAATATGCGATCTAGACGGTTCTTTCATTTTTTTCAACCTTTTATCAGCACCATTCGAATCAACATGTACAAGAGTGAGATGAAATGACCAAGCCAGAGTGGTTAAACCAGGAAGTCGTTGGCGTCAACAAGGAACCTGCCCACTGCACGCTTATCCCGTATGAAACCGTCGATGCGCTGCTGCGAAAGCACGAGCGCGGGGAATATGCTGCCAATTACAACACGCCCTTCTACAAGTCGCTCAATGGGAAATGGAAGTTCACGTGGAGCAAGCGACCCGCGGACCGCCCTGTCGATTTTTTCAAGGTCGACTACGATGCCACGAAATGGGCGGACATCGAGGTACCCAGGAACTGGGAATCGGAAGGGTACGACCATCACCATTACACAAACGTCTTTTTTCCCAAAGCGATCCATACCAAGAAGGCGCCGGACATCGATCCCGATGACAATCCCGTCGGGTCGTATCGCGTCGATTTTTCCGTTCCTGGCGATTGGCTCAAGCAGAAACGCCAGGTCTTCATCCATTTCGATGGAGTCCAGTCTGCTTTTTACATCTGGGTCAACGGGGACCATGTTGGCTATAGTCAAGATAGTTTCACTGCGGCGGAGTTCGATATCACGAAGCACGTGAAGCCCGGGAACAATGTGCTTGCCGTGGAGGTGTACAAGTGGTCCGCGGGTACGTATCTCGAAGACCAAGACACGTGGCGCCTCGCGGGCATTTTCCGCGAGGTGTATCTATTTTCGACGCCAATAATTCACGTCCGCGATTTTTTCATCATCACGGAGTTTGATGCGAAGTTCCAGGATGCGACCGCGAGGGTGAATGTCAAGATTCGCAACCACGGCGCGAAACCGGCGAAATCGTGCACCATCTCTGCACGCGTTTTCGATGCCGACTCCAAGCTCGTCGATGGACAAATGACCAGCAAGCTGGATGTTGAATCGGGCGCGGAAACAGCGGTCGACCTGGCTACAACCTTCACGAAACCCCGCCACTGGAACGCGGAAGTGCCCTATTTATACCATCTCGTGATCGAGCTCCGTGACGACAAGAACGGCTTGCTCGAAGTCGAAGGCACCCGGTTCGGGTTCCGCCAGGTCGGGATCAAGAACGCCCAGCTCCTTGTCAACGGCGTTCCATTGCGAATGAAAGGCGTGGACCGGCATGAGCACGATCCCGACAAGGGACGGGCAGTATCGCTGAGCCGCATGGTGCAAGACATCACCGCTATGAAGCAGCTCAACATCAACACAGTGCGGACGAGCCATTATCCCGATCATCCTGCCTGGTACGAGCTATGCGACGAGCACGGCATCTTTCTCGTTGCGGAGGCGAATTGCGAGAGCCATGCAGTCTCCGGTAAAATCCCCGGCGATGATCCGACGTGGACGGGTATGGCAGTTGCCCGCATGACCTCGATGGTTCACAACCACAAGAATCACCCGAGCATCATATTGTGGTCGCTTGGCAACGAGGCTGGCTTCGGTGAAAATCACAAGAAAATGTACAAAGCTGCGAAGGACATCGATCCGACCCGCTTCATCCATTACGAGGGCGATTACAAGTGCGCGATCGTCGACGTGCAAAGCTCGATGTACACGGCCGTTGAAGGCCTCGAAAAGTTGGTTCGGCGAGAAGACATCCCTTGGTCCGGGCTCAAGTCTGCGAGTTATAAAAACAAGCCCGTGATGCTCTGCGAGTACTCGTTCGCCCGGGGAAATAGCTGCGGCGGGTTCATGGAATACCAGGAGATGTTCGAGAAATACCGCTCGAAGGGTTTGCTTGGCGGTTGCATCTGGGACTGGGTCGACAAGGCCATCCGGAAAAGAGATGCAGCGGACCGCCAATTCTGGGCATACGGCGGTGACTTCGGGGACGCACCCCACGACGGCAGTTTCGGATGCGATGGCGTCGTCGATCCCGAGCGGAAACCGAACCCGCACGCCTGGGAGATCAAGTACGGGTACCAGCCCATCAAGATCACGGCAATAGATCTTGCTGCCGGGAAATTCGAGATCTATAACACTCACATGTTTCGTTCCCTCGATTATGTCGAACTATGCTGGGATATTATGGCAGATGGAACGTCGCTCGCGTCGGGAACCGTTCAAAGTCCCCCGATCCTCGCGGGGGTCAAGCAACAATTTTCGCTCCCGCTTGAACTTGCCACGCTTGAAAAA
>JAUQYW010000001.1 GCA_030587525.1 Candidatus Sigynarchaeota archaeon
ATTTTCAAGCGTGAAATTGTTACAATATCTTAAGATAACACTGCTGCTGGCATTAGTAAAAGTACAATTTAAAACACGTGTGATATTCGAATACCAAATCGAGAGCGGAACATCAAGAATTCCAGTGAAGGTGATGTTGGTTGCAGTTACATTCCTGGATTTGTAGATTATGATCGAGTACGATGTGCCTTGAAATTCCATGTCCTCGACCCTTGCATTCGTGGAATTGATGAGGAAAACCTGTGATGCGTTTGAAATCGTGACGTTTGCCTGGTTCTTGATATACAAGAATGGCTTTCCGTTCAACATGTTTCTCAATGAAATGGAATAGTTGATGAAAACGTCAGAATAGGCGTTGACCGTAAGCATCGCACGACAATTAATGGCCGTGTTGTTGTCCATCGTCAAGTTCACGATCGGATTGTTCATATAACAGAAATGGGAGCAATCCCGTGCAGTGTTGTTGATCAGCGATACGTTTGTGCCATAGAGATAAGCGCATCTGGTCGTTTGCGTGAATGTAGTATTTTCAATCCTTGTGTTGATAATAGACGGGGCATAGATCGCCATGTTGCTCGTATACGTGAAATTACAGTCTATCACCTTCAAGTTTTTCACGTTATATAAATATACCAGCGAATATAGTGACCCCGGGTAACTGACGAACGTGCAATTATCGAGGACGAGATGCGCGTCGATGTTGAGCAGTGTTAACATGTATCCCGTTATATTCGTGAAAATGGTATTTGCGATCTTGTATGGGTTCCCAGTCGTTCCATTCCCCGTGATACCGGGGAAGGCAGCAAGGTTACTGTTCCCGTTGATGGTCACCGGCGTCGTGATGACACCGGAATTGCCCAGCTCACCTGGAATAAGATCGTTCTTTGGTAACAGTCTTGTCGTGGTAGAAATCGCTGCTATAGTGGCAATTATCGATAAAAAGGCCACGAATGTCGTTAAATCTCGGCGTTTTTTCATGAGTATTATCTCCTTTCAAGGCCTCCTTTTTTCATGACGAGATAATCACCTTCGATGTGTCCCGTGAGCAGATTTCGCCGGAGAATGCGCTCGACGATCTGTTCAACCCGATCCTCCTCCACGCTCAACTTGCGGGCCAAATCGGGAAGAGAGATTTTGCCAGCAACATTATCTTCTGCCTTGATGAAAGTCACTGCACGGTCCACGATGGATATGGCGCTCGCATCTATGGACGACACGTCGATCTTGCTGTCTTGGATGATGACCCCGTCCTCGATGTAGAGCGTTCGTGATGTTTGAGCAGCGACGGCAGGGTCATGCGTGATGATCAAGAAACTCTGGTGGTTGTCCTCGTTCAATTTCTTGAACAAGGCCAGGATCGTCTTGCCGGTTTCCTGATCGAGGTTCCCGGTCGGTTCATCTGCCAGGATGATGGCCGGGCTGTTGATCAAGGAGCGAGCAATGCACACGCGCTGCTGTTCCCCGCCCGAAAGCTCGTCGGGCCGGTGGTTTGCCCTGTCCTTGAGGCCGACCATGTCAAGTGCACGAAAGCCCGCTTCGACTTGCTGTTTCCCGGGTTTTTTCAAGGCGGCGATGGGCAAGATCACGTTTTCAAGGGCGGAGAGGACCGGGATGAGGTTGTAAAATTGAAAGATGAAGCCGATTTGCTCGCTCCTGAACCGGGTCTTCTCGAGCTCGGTCATGGTCGATAAATCTATTCCGTTGACGAAGACAGCACCTTTGGTTGGCGTATCCATAGTGCCGATGATGTTGAAAAGCGTCGACTTGCCGCTCCCTGAAGGGCCCATTAAACTCACTAATTCGCCTTTCTTCATAGAAAAATTCACGCCTTTGAGTGCTTCAACCTGGATTTGACCCAGGTCATACGTTTTGTAAACATGATCTGCGCGGATGACCTCTGCGTTAATCATTTTCTTATATTCGATCTCCATCTGGCGTCAATCCTCCTTTTATTCTGGCGAGCGCAGAACCTCTGCAATGTCCAGTTTCATCGACGTGTAAGCAGGCACGATGGCCGCTGCGAGAAATATCGTGAACAGCTGGATGCACGTATAGACGTAAGTTTCGACCGGTGGCGTGAAGAGTATGGGCAGGACGATGATGAATGGAATCTGGGATATCATCATGTAGGCCGTGAAGAGTCCTGAAAAGAGTCCGATGATGATCCCGAGGAGCCCGAGGGTCATGCTCTCCCCGTAGATTAAGGCCAGCACCTGCCGCCTCGAATATCCGACGGACCGCAGCGTGCCGATCTCGCGCCGGCGCTGGTGCACCGAGATGAGCATCGAGATGGAGAGCCCGATCAGCGAGATCGCGAGGGCGAATGCCAGGATCATGTTGAACACGGCCGTGAAGATGCCCAGGATGTCTTGAAGGTAGGTGTCCCACGAATTCTTGCCAAAATAATCCACCTGGCTTTCGTCGAAGGGCCGGTCAAGAAGCATGTACAATGCCTTGATCTCCTCGACGGCAGCCTCGAGCTTGTCCCTTGGTGCCCCCAGGAACGCATTGCCTTTGTCAAACCCCGTGATCTGGAAAAACATCTTTCGCGGGTTAAAGACGGTAAAGTTGTGCGTCTCTGGTATCGATAAAAACGATGCCTGGAGCTGTTGTTGCATCAGGTCAATGCTTGCATTGTCATCCACGTCAATGTAAAGGATGGTCGAATAGTCATTGACATCATTCTTGTATTCGAGAGTTTTGTTGAAAATTGCCATGTTCCCGAGCCGAACTCCCGGGAAGATCTCCCAATTGACGAAATCTTCTAACATGTCCAGGAATTTGGTGAAAAACTCGAGGTACAAGTTGCGGGATACCATGACCACGTTGGATTCGGCATAGTAGGTTCCAAGCAAGTTTCCCGGGCCTCCTGAACCCGGTGTCCCGTCTTGATAATACGCGTCGAAATTGAGGGACTTGGGATTCAACACGAGCGGTTTCGTCACGTTGTCCGTCGTCGTGTAATCGTAATTCAAGTTGGAGTCGACCGTGGCCACGATCGTGAAGTTATAGGATGTCGTGGCGTTGATCGCGACGCGCACGACGTCTCCCATGTCGAAACCGTACACGGAATCGAGATCCATGTCGCCTGAACCGAGTGGGTTGTTGGGCTTGTGGGCATATTGCTGGTTAACGACGCATGCATTGACGTTGGTGTTTTTATCGAACCAATCGAGTATTTTTTCCACGGAGCTGTTTGCGGTAACTGGCACCAGGGGATTCACGTCCACGATCCTCGGGCCGCCGTACTCGTGATCACCGTTGAAATCGACGCTGATGAGGCTCGCGTTCATGGGATTCCACGCTTGCTGGAAGAACAAGTCGGACATCTGCGT
Organism: Candidatus Sigynarchaeota archaeon; assembly: GCA_030587525.1. Taxonomy (GTDB): domain Archaea; phylum Asgardarchaeota; class Lokiarchaeia; order Sigyniarchaeales; family Sigyniarchaeaceae; genus Sigyniarchaeum; species Sigyniarchaeum tengchongense. The sequence continues at coordinate 3,336 of JAUQYW010000001.1, forward strand.
CTGGTTTGTCCGGTGGTATTCGAAGGGCTTCGAGTTTCGGTATTCGATGGGCAACGGGTAGAAATTGGTGATCCCGAGGGACATGTTCTTGATGGTGCTGTTCGCTAGATACGGGCTCAGCACTTGCTGAACAGTGCTCGCGTTGATCGGAAAGCCGAGCAATCCCCAGTAATCCGAATAATAGCTCCCGTAATCCCAAAACTTGTTCTTGACGATCAAGTCGATGTCCTTGTAAAAGCCATCGAGTAACCGGTCATACGTGTTCCAGGATATCACGCCACAATAATCGTGAGTGTTCGGGCTTGAATAGTAGCCCCCGAGCATGCTGGCGATGTTGAGCGTCCAGGGGAAACCCGGTAATATGTCCGCGTATCCTGCGATTACCAGGGAAGCGCTCATTCCTTCAAACTGGAGCATGATGGTATCTCCAGGGTTTTTATCTATGAAAGGCTTGATGTCATCTTGCAAGATGATAACGTTCTCGTCATTCAACCGCTGGAACAAGGTTTCCATACCAATGTTTCCATCGGTCTCGTTCATCTTGAGAAACGCGTCCTTGTTGATGTTGTAATACTCCACGGCATCGATGATGCCCACGTCCAAGTATTCGGAATATTCATTGATGGAATATTTGTTTCTCGTGATAAAACCGTAATCATCGACCTTGTTCCCGAAACAATTCACCGTCCCTGATATTGGAAGTCTCGAAAGGTCGATGGAATACCGGTACAAGCATGTCGCCGAGATCGAAGGCAATCCTCCGATCATCCCGAGCAGGTTCCTGTCAACGGTCATGTTGTTTGCGTAATAGTTGTTCCAATAATATCCGAGGGCGATATCCCCGCCCAGGCGCGCTTTCCTTCCGGGGTAAGCTCCCGCGGAGATGCTGTTCGTGAGGGTCGTGATCGTGACCATGAACGAGAGGCCGATTGCCATCATCATGAAAGTGTTGATCGTGCGTCGCTTGTTCCGCATCAAGTTCCGGTGGCACATGTTTTTTAAGCTTCGCTGCACGGGAAGCAAGAATAGCCACGTGAATGCCTTCGAGAGCGCGGGCAAGCAAAAGATTCCGATGAAGATTAGCCCCATGAGAAAACCGATCGTGCCGAGGAAAATCAGTATCAACGGTACCGTCAACTTTGAAAAATCGATATAACTCGTCAAGATAATCTGGTTGATGCTGGTCTTGACCGCGTAAGCGCTGAGCACGGCGACCATGACGCCAATGCCAAGGACGATGAGACTTTGCCACACTTTCTTTCCCGTGGATATTACCCGGCTGCCCGTGCGGGATTGGATCGCGTCGATGACCTTCGTGCGCGCGGTTTGCAAAACCGGGATGATGCCGAACAGCAGCGGGACGGCGTACCCCGCCAAGACACCAATGCCGAGCGTTAGCGGGGATATCGACACGGCGATGAGCACCTCGAAAGACCGGCCGAGTAGCAAGCTCGACAGGGCGGAATTCTTCAAGACAAGCACGAACGCGTAGGAAAACACGACGCCGATTCCTAAGCCCGCGAGGATGCCGATCGATGACATGATCAGGATCTGGGAGACGTAGATGCGCGTGATGAATCCCTGGTCGAACCCGATGCCCTTGAGAATGCCAATCTCGTGGATGTCCGTCTGCTTTGCGGTCTCGAACAGGTTCTTGATCAGCACGCCGCACACGACCAGTGAAATGCCCGCGATGACGGAGAAGAATATCCGGACATACACCATTGCCGAATCGACCGTTGTCATGAACATCTTCTTGGGCGCGTAGGTGTAAATGTAGTCGGTAGTGGTGTCTTCGAGCAAATCCTTGAACTCCTCTTGAACCTCGTCGAGCCGAGTCTCGTCCGTGCAATGCACGAACATGTAAGTGATATCGCCTTGACCCCCCCATGGCCCGTTGTAGATGTAATTCCACATGTCTTCCATGTTGAGGTAGAGGAAGTTGTTGTACAGCGAATACGTGGCCATCTCGCCCTTGTCGTCGATGATGGCGGTGATCGTGTAATAGGGCCACGTGGTCGGCTCGCCCCACGCGGAATTTGGAAATCCCGGGAGGTAATCCTGATTCTGGATGTAAATCTTGTCTCCTGCGGAAACGTTCCCCAAGAGATCGTTGCTTTCAAGAAACAGTTTCGTCACGACAATGGGCCGTTGCAGGGTCGTCGTTGTCTTCAAGAGGTCCTCGATGTACACCGAGTTCCCGACCTGGTCGGTCAAGGCCGTGAAATTCGGGTGGACGGATAACAAGATTGCCTTGCCATAATCCCTCTCCTCGGGCAGGTTCACGTCGATTCCGGCAAGGTAGCTATACATGTTACCTTTTATCATGCCGGAGCTGTTCGCAATCGCGAGGTTCCAATAATAGTTTGCATAGCGCGGGACCCACCCACCAAAGCCATTA
>JAUQYW010000010.1 GCA_030587525.1 Candidatus Sigynarchaeota archaeon
GCCAGATCTTGATCCATGCCATCCATTCGCACGCGGGACTCGACCTCACGGGAGAGTATTACTGGCCTGGCGGGCTGGGTAATACAGTTCGCAGTATAATGTTCGGCATCGGCCGGAACGACAGGTTGATCGTGTGGATGGCATGCCAGATCGTGAAGATGGTAGGCCAATTGCTCCAAGACTTGCAACCCGCAAAGATCGCGTGGGCAAAAACTGCGATTAAGGACCACGTCATCTACAACAGGCGGCATCACCTCGCAAAGCCATATCGAGCGGACCTGGGCGTGATCTGCTTCAAGCATGCCGAAACCAACGAGCTGTTCGGGGTCATCGTCAATTTCGGGGCCCATCCCACCATTCTACCAAACACGAATTACAAACTTTCCGCGGAGTGGCCAGGACGCCTCGTTGCAAGGATCGAGGCATTGTCTGGCATCAAGGCCGTGTTTTTCCAAGACGCTGCGGGGGATATCAGCCCGTCGTATTCCGAATTCCGTCGCTTGTATAAAAGGATACGTCAAAAGTACGGGAAAAGAAAACGCATACATTTTCACGTCTCCGAAAAAATACGCGAGGAAGGGATAGAAAACTACGGCTGGAAAATCGGCGAACCCGCCCTTGCTCTTGCGAAATCGATACCGGAAGATCAATATTTTGATCGCGTCGAAGTGAAGATTTTCGTGAGATCCGTCTGGTTCCCTATCGAAGATTACCGGGAAAAATATGGTATCCGTCACCGGATTGAGAACCGTTTCTGGCATCTCAGCAAGAAATATTTCTTGCTCCCCCTCGTGTTTTCCATAACCGATGCTCACGAACCAAACTTTCCTGGCCTAGCCGTTAAGCATCGTGGATTGATAAATGTTCAATGTTATTCAAAATTGCAATATATTCGCATCAAGGCTATCGATAGCAAAACAAATGAAACACGCACGTTCAACATCATCGGTATGCCTGGTGAACCGGTGCGGCATTACGGACGGAGCTTGCAGCGAAAAACACCAGAGGGCTTCGAGAATTCGTTCTTATTCGAAATGTGCAATGATTGGATGGCATACTTGTTTGATTTTAGCGAATACACGTATGGCGGTGGAGAACCGATGGAATCCCTCGCCCCAGTGGCAGGCAAGTTTCTCAAGCAACATTTCATCCAGTTCATCGCCGACATCGAGGCCGGGCTCACGACCGGGAACACATAATTGACATAAACCAAAGTTCATTCACGTTCACTACTGATAACCGAAGGGATTATGCAATGAAGGTCGCGTTCGGAAAAATCGACATCACGCCGCCCGAGATTGCCCTTGGCGAGGCGGCGAAGATCGGCATGGCAGGTTACGGCCGCAATCATTATGCCCGTGGTGTGCTGGATCCGTTGATGGTGCATGGTGTCCTCATCGAGGACGTTATTCTTGGAAACGTGAAAAAGCGGCTGCTTTTCATCTCTATCGACACGCTCCTGGTCCCGCTCAGCGTAGCAGAATATATCAAGAAAAAGATTCAAGAACGATATCGCATCGCTCCAAGCCAGGTCCTCGTCCACGCGACGCACACGCACTCGGCCCAAGAAATCAGCGGCATGTATCACTGGGTCGGCTATGCACCTGCCATCATCTGGGGAATTATGTTCGGCCTCAATCGGAACGATAAATATATCACCTGGATGGCATACCGCATCCGGAAAATGGTTGGTGAGATGATGCAAAATCTGGCCCCGTGCAAGGTCGCGTACACGAAAAAAACCGTGGAGGAAGACGTGATCATCAACCGCCGGCACCCAGAGCGCAGGTCCAAGTCCCCGCTCGGTATTATCGCGTTTAAGAACGCGGAAAACGACGAGTTGATAGGTATAATGGTCAACTTCACCATGCACTCGACCACGCTCGGCTCATCGAACGACAAGTTATCTGCCGATTACCCTGGGCGCCTCGTCGCGCGCATCGAGGAACTCACCGATGGTCGCGTCATGGCCGCGTTCTTCGGCGGTGCTGGTGGCGACATCAACCCGATCGCGACGTGCGGCACGGATTTCGACCATCTCACCAACAACCAGATCCTCGGCCAGAACGGGAAAAAAGAAGATATGGAGCGAATCGGCAACTTTCTCGGGGAGCGTGCTTTACAAGTTGCGCAATCCATTCCGCAAGATGATTTTTATGACAGATTTGGATATGAAAGTTACGTGCGCACGATCTGGGTACCGCTCAGGGATTTCAATCATTACTACGCGAGCTCGCCGATGAAGTCGGCGATCGTCAAGCTGCAGAACCGTGCCCTCTATTTTGCGAAGAAATACATCGCGCTCCAGGTCGTGCTGGCGATTGCCGGTAACGAGGACAAGGAACCCACGTTCCCCGCATTGGCGATCAAGCACCGCGGGCGATATATGAACTGTTATAGCAAGCTCATGTACTTGATGCTTCACTTCTCATCCAGCCAATCCGACAAGACCTTGGACGTGAGCATCATTGGCACGCCCGGCGAGCCGTTCGAGGACGTTGGCAAGTACCTGATTGACCGGTCGCTCACGTCGCCTGAAAACACGATCATATTTCAACATGCCAATGATTGGATGGCTTATTTTTTCGACCTGAATGAATACACTGATTCAGGAGGCATGGAATCCCTGGAAGGCACCACGCCTGTTGCAGGATATCACCTCAAGAAAGAATACGCTGCATTTCTCGAAGATATCAAGGCCGGTCTCTCGATAGGCCATTACTGATACGGAGGAAAAAAGATCATGTCCATCGAAGAATTCAATCAAATCCCGCATTATCTCAACGATTATGTGTCCAAGTATGCAAAGGAGCGGCCAAACGACTACGCGATCATCGACGCAGATGATGGCCGTTACATCACGTGGATGGAGTTCGAGACCACGGTCAACATGATTGCCTTGAAGCTGCTCGACATGGGCTATCAAAAGGGTGACATTGCCGTTTCCATGCTCCCGCTGCTGCCGGAACACATCTTCCTCGAGTACGCTTGCTTCAAGATCGGCGTCATGTTCGCGCCGCTGGATTCGCGGCTCAAGGACGAGGAATTGATAAAGTCAGCCTTGCTCTTGAAATCGAAGGCTAAGATGTTCATCCACCTCGACAACACGGAGACCGAAGACCGCTACGGGAAAAAGGTTTACTACCCTTTCAAGGATTACGCAATTCAGATCCATAAAGCCATCCCTGAGATCAAGCATTTAATCCAAATATCCCCCATCGAAGACGCACCAAAGGGCTGGCTCAGCTTCCTCAACTTTATGAAGGATGCCCGGGAAAAGTATTATAAATACATGAAGGACGGCACCCTCGACGCCCAGCTTGATCGCGTCCGCGCCGCCGCGGACAAGGTGAAGGAGGATGACCCGATCTTCATCATATTCACGACCGGTTCCACGGGCTTCCCGAAGCCGGCCATGCTCACAAATGTCGGTATCATTGCGCAAAACTTCTGCATGTGCAAGGGTACCGAGGTCACGGCCAACGATCGCATGCTCGTGAACTTGCCGCCATCTCACGTCGGTTGCCAGACCGAGCAGCTCATGACCACGATATATGCAGGCGCCATCGCCGTGATCCTCCACGCTTTCTTCGCGGATAGGACCATGAAAGCCATCGAGGATTACAAGGTCACGATATTCGGCCAGATCCCCTCGCTGTTCGTCATGGAATGGCGGTTGCCCGACTATGCGCAATATGACATCAAGTCCTTGCGATACGCGGTCTACGGCGGCCAGAGCGTGTCCAGGAAGTTCCTCGACCGGCTATCGACCATGGCGCCGCACTATGGCACGGGCCTAGGCTTGACCGAAATATCTGGGCTCTGCTCGTACACGCGCATGGACTGGAAGATCGAGCAGATCGTGCAATCCGTCGGCTTTGATTATCCCATCACGCCGCTCTCAATACGAAAAGCGATGAGTCCCGACGGGACAGCAGCTGCCGAGCTCCCCGATGGTGAAATCGGCGAGATCTGTTACACCGGCCCGCAGGTCTTCAAGGGCTATTTCGGGAACGAGGAAGCCACGCGCAAGACCATCTCGAAGGAAGGCGTGCTCTACACGGGCGACCTTGGCTTCAAGGACCAGATGGGACTCCATCTCACGGGCCGCGCGAAGTTCGTGATCAAGCCCAAGGGGTACCAGGTCTACCCGCCTGAGATCGAGGCCCACATCGAAAAGCTGCCCGAAGTCTCGCTCAGCGCGGTCGTCGGCGCCAAGCACGAGATTTTTTCGGAAGGTGTCGTCGCGTTCGTGCAGCTCCGGAAAAGCAAGGATGGTAAGCCCGTGGATCAAGACGCGATGCGCAAGAAAATCAACGAGCATTGCAAGTCCCTCACGAGTTACAAGCGCCCGAATCTCATCGTGTTCATGGACGAGATCCCGCTCAACCGGGTCGACAAGACCGATTACAAGCAGATCAACGCCGTCGTCGAGCAATACGTCGAGGAAGAGCGGAAAAAAGGCGGCTGGGATATGAAAAAATCGGCCGAGTAACTGAAGTATGTTACCTATATATATTTTTTGTTTAAACTATGTATGAATTAAATCAGGAAAGGATGCGGCTAATTATTCCCGTCGCGTTTACGAAAACTTCATTGTCGCCGCCCCACGTGGGTAACACGCTCGCGAACGCGTGCTCAAATTCCCGGCGGATCCGCCCGATCAAATAATCTAACGTATCGAGCTGCTCGTTCACGACCATGATGACGGTGATGTATTCGCCCGGTTCAAAATAGATCTTCTTATTCTTGAAATCTATGACCTTGAGCTCCCCGGTATCGAGTGATTGATTCACGATAATTCGCGACGCTTCCAGCACGCTCACCGTGATGGATGCTTGACCTGCACCAGTATCGGCCGCCTCCTTGCCGAAATCATACTCGTAGGCGAGGATGCCACCCTTGTAAATCACATACAACGATTCGATCGCGTTTTTCCATTCAAGTTCCTTCCACGATGGGAGTTTCGAGGAGCACCATGCCACCATCGCCGCGCCGAGGATCTGTAACATGTCGGAAGCAATACGGATGCCAATACCTAGGAGTCGGGTCAAAATATCGGTCGCTCCCAGGATCCCGAGGATCAACATCGTGAATCCGATCATCACGAACACGGACCAACGTTTGAGCACCCCGACGGATGATCGGTTGATCCGGTAGATGTATTTCACGACGAGCAAGAGGTTTGGAACCCAAAAGCTGATGGCAAAGTATTGCACGAGACTCCCGAGATCGATGACGAAGCCAATGCCCATCAGCACGATGAGCATCGCGAAGAGCACGCCGAACATCACGGTGATGATGCGGTACCGGGCAACGAATGCGAGTTGCTCCACGTAATATATGAAGAAAAATCCACCCGTCGCGGCGCAGAAGTACCCGAACTGCAACAGATGGAGGCGCTCATCGATCGAAACCACGTAATAATCGGCGAGCCAATACCAAAAAGCCATACCTGCATAACCAAGGAACAATGAATACCAGGCGGAATGAATTCGGGTTCCTTTCATGGTATCCTTGAGCATAATGGATTTCTTTATGTTGATCAACGCCACGTTCAGCGTAACGAGGACGATGCAAAGATCGATGAACATCAAGGGCAACCGGAGTGGACCGGTGATTGGTATATCATCAGGAAATGCCATTTTTTATTCGCCCTTGAACACTTGCGCAACGATATTCCGCGCTTTCACGTATTTTGATGGATCTAGCTCGTTGTTCTTGACGAGCACGCCAAATGTGATGAAGAACCAGTCTGCGAAATCCGATAACTTGGTCTTGATAACGGTTAGATTCTTTTTTGCTGCTGCTATGAAGAGCAAGTTTTTGCGCCGTGTAAACAAGAGTTTCAAGTTGCCCTTGTCCACGTATTCGAGATTTCCCTTCGATTTCATCACGTCGGAGATGAAATCATCGAGGCCAGTCAAGCTGCCGAGGAAAACACGGTCTTGCGACGTGCTCGATTTCATCACATCAGCGCTACTCGCATCCACGTTTTCAGGCATAGTTTCCTTGTACAACATCGTGTTGCTCGTCGTGTCGAGCACGTAGATCGACAAGACTTCCTTTTGCCAATACAAGTCTTCGATATAGGGTAACATGTAGAAACTGACGAACAACATCGCCGTGCCCACCAGACTTAAGAAGACGGAGGCTGCAGCGAGGAAATCCATAGAAATACCTAAGACTGCCACGTCATGTTCAACTGGTAGTAAATGCATCGTGTCTCCCAAGCACATCAAACCGAGAGAAATCGCAATGGTTTTGTAATATCGTTTTATCGCTGCCTCGCAGCGCTTGAACAGGATCACGGACACCCCGAGAGGAATGAGCACGCCGGGTAGCATCATCGTCGTGCTGACGCTATTCGGAAGGATCTGGATCGCGTTGCCACTGAAGGTTTCAATCACGTGCACCGCGAGCACCATGCCGTACAAAATGATGAAGATAATCGAAAATAGGTTTACGCGCACGCTCTTCTTCTTACTGAACAATCGAATCGTCCAGAAAAGCAGCATGGACTCGGTATCCACGGCGATCAAATTGATGCGATAGACGATCTCCTTGCCTATCATCGCGTCACCGAGCTCCAGCAAAAAAACGAGCTCGATGGTATGGATGATGATGAATTCGCTGGAGCTTATGATGAAGACGCGTATCCACACCGCACTACTATCTGGATTGCTTCGTTTTTGCGCGATAAAGACCAAGATAATTTGGAAACTCAAGATCACGAGCACGAACGAGTTTAACAACTGGATCTCTGAAATCACGGACATGCTGTCGATCTGCATCTGCATAGTGTTCTATCGAGCTCCTCAACAATCTGTTAGATCAAGGTATGAGAACCACCTTATTGAAGATTTACGAGTAAAACCTAATAGCAAAAAGAATCTGATGCGATGTAACACAATCACCTTCATTCGATCATAGCGTTGCAAGATTGGCATGATTAATTGAAGAAAGAAGATTGAAATTCAAGGTAAATTTCCTTTCACCGATCACGCGACGGCATTACAATGAACGGGCATGAATTCGGCCAAGTAACCGAGCAGCTCTTGTTGGAATGCCGAGAGCATATTAAACTCCTTTTTACTGGCCTCGAACAGCTCAATTTCCATTCCTGACATGAACTCGATCGACAGCAACTGCATACCCTCTTTTGGGGATTTCACGTGCAATGATAAAACGTCACGCAAGAAATATTCCTTCGCTTCAGTGTCCTTATCTCCTTGTACGCGGATAGTTTCGTTATTTTTATTGATGGCGAGGAGTTTCACTTTTAAGTTTTGGGATTTCTTGCGCCGGATGAACATTTGCTTCGGTGTCAGGGCTTCAATCTCGATGCCAGGGATGGTTTGTGCCATGGGAATCGCATTTCACTTGATGATAATATAATGTCCGCTACCAGCATACATGAACCCGCCTTCACCAAACGGAGACAGTTGCCGGAAGGCGAGGAATTAACGGCGCATGACACCTGGGTTCACTTCCCGGCGAAATGGCTTTCCGAAACGCAGTATACACAGCATTCGAAGGATCCGTGGAATCGGTAGGCGCCTCGAGTTGGTTCTAAGCCTTCCGAATAGCTTTTTGTTGTTTCAGCGCGGACCGGGAGATCAAGTGACGATAATGGCGAATACACCAATGAAAATGAACCGCGCGACGCCGTGGTCGCAAGCCCAGGTGGATAAAGCCCGGCCCGTCGTGCAGCGATGGTTGAAATTCACGACGGCGTGGCTACGGTTCACGGCAGGCTTACTCGCCCCGTTGTTTTTTTCCATCGACGTCATTGTAGGAATACAAACCTACACGAGCGGCTATATCATGCCCTGGGATTTCGCGATCATGGTGATACGCGGCATCGGGGGCACGGTGCTCTTCCTGGTCGGCGCGTGGCAAGCCAAGAACCATGCAGGGCCAATATTCATCGCCCTCGCCCTTGCCGGCATTGGAGTTCTGGTTCTAGACCCGTTTTCACGGCCGTTTTTCATCTCGTTCCCTCTCGCGTGGCTCTGGATCTTGTTTTTCATGGGCGCGGGGTCATTTTGTCTCGCGATGTGCGTGTTCCACGTGATCGCCTTGAATCTTGACCGACGAAATCGCGGTTTTTCATTTTTCCAGCAAGCGCTGAGCGGTCTCAAGAAGGATAACCATGTTGCCGTCCTCGCCATCGTGGTTATGGCGGGATTCGGGACGACGTTTATGGTCATGATCAACCGGACCGTAGGCGCCGTGCCTATCACGATAATGCCGAAGGAATACCAGATCCAATTTCGCTTCTGGGCATCAGGCAACCCCTCCGATTACACGAGTGGCATCTGGTACCGCAACGGGACTGCTATACTTGACGCAATGTCGCGCCACGGCGCGACCATTCAGAATGTGCAATTCTGGCCACCAGACGAGAATGGTCTCGTTGAAACCTTTTCTCCCAATTACTTGTTTTCAGCCGCCAACTCTATTAACACCACCCTTGGTTGGTTCAAGGAGCTTTACCCTGGCATTAAGTTTCAAGTCTATGCCTCGGGTATCGGATATAATTCCTCTGGAAATTATGAAGGCTCTATCTACACACCCGCCCTTATCAAGCGCACTGTGAACATGTGCCGCGATTTCAACATCACGAACGTCGTGGGCCTCTACAGCGACTGGGAAGGCGGGCTCAAGTATGCCAACCGCACCATGAACGCGTGGAACCAGGCACTGCTGACCGACGCCTTCGCGTACGTCCGCCAATACTTCCCGAACTGGACGCTATCGTGCTGCTCCGGCACGGCGGCGTACTGGGATTTCATCGACGATGACGACGATTTGCAGTACTTCCGGCGGGACAACATCTTCAACCCGTGGTGGGACGATTATGGTCCCATGATATACCGGTGCGGGAATACCGGCGCCACGAACGCTGATCCATGGACCTACGAGGGCGCGTATGGTATCTATGGAAACGCGAAGGTTGTCGTTGATGGCATCATGGATGGTGACGAATCGCGGGCGAGCATGTGGATCGGCATAACGGGTGCTCAATGTTACAATCCCAATTTCACGATCTACGAGCACGGCGAGCCCATTGGATTCGGCGAGAGCAAGGGATTCGACAATTTGTGCAGGGATATTCTCATCTTGAAGCACTTCGGCATCCCGACCGTGTCGTTTTTCAAGGCAACCAACGATAGCGACCCCGTTCCGCTCGATTTCTTCAACGTATATGGTTCCGATGCCCTCGATCGCCTCAACGCGACCGTGAACGGCCCGAATTCGACGCAATCCTTCACGATCTGGTCAGATCCTATGTTTATGATGAAGAATGGCCTGTGCTTGACCGATTACTTGCTCAATTTCGACCGCTTACCATGGATGGTCGTTGGTGGGCTACACGTGCTCTGCGGGATCCTGTTCGCGGGTTCCGATCGTTTGAAAATCGTGATCGGAAGGATGATCAAGCGAAACCGCTAAATATCGCCGTGATTGATTCTTTCAATCTATCTTTATTCACCAACCCTTTGCTAGCCGGCTCCAAAGCATACCTTTTTTATCGAACCCGGCCTAACCCTCGTTTAACAAACAAGGTGCATCGCATTGAAACGCACATTATACGGGAAGTTCGGCGGTTCCGTTGCGGGAATGGCAGTGTTGATCATTGTCTTGACCGTTCCCCTAGGGGGCTTGCCGGCATTAGGTGGATTGCTAAATCCTATCGGCGGGATCTGGAACGGGGCGAGGGACGCGGAGTACCCGACCATGACCATCGTGTCAGGGACTGGCCATGGTGGTACCGTGTACCGTGACGCCCTCGGCATCCCGCACATCTTCGCGAACACGTACAATGACCTTGCCTTCATCATGGGATATCTGCAGGCGGTCGATAGGCTATTCAGCATGGATTGTATGCGGAAGCTCATGGCCGGGAGAATATCGGAGATCATGCCGGATCCGGCCATGATCGAAAGCGACAAGTTCATGCGGGTCATGGGCCTCGCGCGGAGCGGCCGGGAACTCTGGGACAAGATACTCGTCGACGCGCCATTCGATCCCGAGTTACAAGTCATTATCGATGGCTTGGAAGCCTATTGCGCGGGCGTGAACAAGTATATCGGCGAGATCACGCCCTTGCGATTGCCGTTCGAGTATAAATATCTCGGAATTTCCCCGGACGCATGGACCGTTTACGACGTGATGACGCTCATCAAGTACATGACTTACTCGCTAGCCTTTGATTCCTACGACATCTTTATGACTATGGTCAAGGATGCAACGAGCTTGGCCGTGGTTAACGAGCTGCGACCGATGGAACCGTTCGATTTTGAAACCGTCGTGATCCCGGACTTTTTCAACGACACGTCTGGCGGGACACCGAAAGCAAAAGGCGCGGCCAATAAGGACGGCCCGATCTCGTTCGGGAAGAGCGGGCTCGAGTCGATCGCCGGGTACATGCACGATCTTGAAAGCTTGATCGGGTTGTTCAGCCGGACGGACAAGATCTGCTCGCGCGATACCATCGTGAGGGCATGCTCGAACAACTGGGTGGTCAACGGGAGCCTTTCCTATTCCGGATATCCCATCATGTGCAATGACCCGCATATGCCGCTCATGCTGCCGCCAATATGGTGGGAATTTCAATTCTCGAATATCACAGATTCAGGTGATTGCGTCTACGGCGTCAGCTTCCCGGGAACGCCCGTGGCGCAAATCGGGCACACCACAAGCATCAGCTGGGGGGCGACGGTCACGTCGTACGACGTAACGGATTATTATTACGAGCAATTCAATGCGGCGGGCACGAAGTACTTGTTTAACAAGACAGAATGGCGGGACGTCGAATCCGTGACGGAAATCATCAAGGTGAAGGGCCAGCCGGATATTCCCTTGACGATCAAGTTCACGCGGCACAATTGGACCGCGCAAGATGATTTCCGGTGCCCCATTATCACGGATTCGAGCATCTTCGGTTCCCTGTTTTCGGGATTCGCGAACATCTCCATGAAATGGGCGGGGCACGCCCTTGATTACGGCATCATGAAAGGCTTCTTGCGGCTGAACAAGGCCCGGAACATCAACGATTACATGGATGCTATGCGCGTGTACAACGCGCCCGGCCAGAATTTCATTTTTGCCGACATCAGCGGCAACATCGCCTTGTACCCGAAGTCGAATTATCCCGTGAGGAATGCCACGGGAATGCTCAAGGACGGCCGCTTCATCATGAACGGCAGCAGTGGGGAAGACGAGTGGACGGGGTACATCCCGTTTGAATGGATTCCTCACAAGATCAACCCGTCCCAGCAATACCTGGCATCGAATAACCAGCGCACGGTCAACACGACCGAGTACACGCGATATTACTTGCAAAACGTGTTCGAAAATTCGTACCGGGCACGGCGCATCAACCAGTTGCTCAAGAACGAATCCACATCCAACAAGCTGAACAGCACGAACATCACGATCGAGAAAATGATGGCTTTCCAGACCGATTATTACGACGTGGCGGCCGAGTCGTTTGTCCCGTTCTTGCTGGACGCGTTCAATGCTATGCATGACGAAGGCGTGCCCAACACAGGCGCGACTGAGTTATTGAACATCTCGATCACCGCGCTCGACGCGTGGAATCGGAGCAGTGGCAGGTGGATCATGGACAAGGCCTTGGTCGCGCCGACTATCTTTGACACGTGGCTCGGCCATTACCTCCTTGCGACCATTGGTGACGAGTTTGAAGCCGCCGGCATGTCATCCACCATGATTGCCGCTGCAGGTGACACGCTCGTGGATTTTCTCGAGAACCTGACGCGTCATGACCAAAACTCCCACTGGTTCGACGACGTGTCGACCACCAGCAACACGGAAAATGCCACGACGACTATGCTCGCCGCGTTGAACGAGACGATTGGCGAGTTGATGTCCATTTCCGGGAATAATTTCACGAACTGGACGTGGAGCAACTTCCACGTGCTCGACGTGGAATATTTGCTCGGCGCCATCCCCGCGTTCAACATCCCGCGGCGCGGCATCTCCGGGAGTGGCAGGACGCTAAATATCGGGGTGGGGGAACCAGTCCAGGCAGGACCATCTATGAGGTTCATCGCCGACCTTGCACGGATCGCCAACATTTCCTTGTACAGCGGCTACTTGACGGTCATGGGCGGCCAATCGGGCAACCCGGCGAGCTCGCATTACACGGACAACTTCCAGATCTGGATTAACAACGAGTACCACCAGATTTTGTTCCCGAGAGGAATCGACGCGTATCCGGCGGCCGAGATCCATTCGACCGTGCTATTCTCGTGATGAGGGTGAACCGACATGGATGCGAAAAACTTTGGCCGGAAGATACTGATCTCGGAGAACGTCGTTCTTGGCTTATGCGCGGCGATCGTTGCCGCGTTCTTGCTCGAGCTCGCGGGCATCGTCTATTTGATGCTCGTGGCCGGTGGTGTTGCGGGATTCCTCGCAAAGAAAGGATGGAAGAGCTTCCTCGCGGGATTCTTGGGTGTCATGATTGCGTGGAGCATCTATTTCATCCTATTTGCAGCGCAAGGCCCGCTCGCTGCATTCTTGGACTTGATTGGCAATGCAATCGAGATGCCTGGCAGCATTCTTTTGATCGCGGCCGAGTTGATCGGGGGATTCCTTGGCGGGATTGGTGCCCTCGTGGGTGCATTCTTGACCCAGATCCTCCTTGGAGAACGGCACGGCAAGGAGAATGGTCCAAAGAAGGACTGACATTCTCAATTTCTTTTTTTTCAACGTTTCAAGGAAAATTCATACCGTCCGGTGGACACGCGAAAAACAGGAGAGTTTAACGAAAAAGGAGGAAATTCAAGCCAAGTTCGGGTCGTACGGAATCTTGTTGTAATCAAAAATGCTTTTCACGAGCAATCGGAACGCTTCGTCGACCTTCTCGCCCGTCTTACTGCTGGTCTCGATGTATCCTTGCATGTTATGCGATGTAATGAACTCCCTGCCGAAATTGGGTTCGATCGCGGGGAAGTTCGGGTCGACCATGTCGAGCTTCGTGCCCATGAGGACGATGGGCATGTTCTGATCTTCCTTGCGGACGATCGGGAGCCACGAGCTTTCAAGCGAGAACGTGGTTTGCATGCGCGTTAAATCGAAGAGGAGCAGCGCACCCTTGGCACCGCTAGCGTAGGTCGGAAGGAGGAAGCGGAACCTTTCTTGACCACCAAAGTCCCAAAGCTGCAAGGTGCATTCAACGCCACCAAACGCGATGTTCTTGAGATGGAATTGCACGCCAATGGTCATGGAGGTATCGGCGATAAATCGATTTGAAACATATCTGTGCAAGAGCGTGGTTTTACCTACGCCCCCTTCCCCGGCCGTGAGCACTTTGA
>JAUQYW010000024.1 GCA_030587525.1 Candidatus Sigynarchaeota archaeon
TGTGGTGACCGTGGCGGGAGAGATGCGGAACGAGACCACGCCGTATTCGTCCGTGCTCGAGATAAGATAGGTCGACGGCGCGATCAAGGCGTCGCCAGCCTCGTTCCAGATCTCGAGAGTCGCGGAGACAGGATACTCCTTGACATCGTCATACCAGCCCGTGGCATCCACGTCGAGGCCATCCAGGCTCTCTGGCACCAACCCGCCGGAGGCATCCTTGTTCGCCTCCACGACCATGGCCGCGATGTCGAAGTAACCATCATTGGGCAAGATCTCCGAATGACCTCCTAGGACAGTGATATCCTCGGGAACGACGTGTAATTTCCCTTCTGAATAGCTGCTCTCGTAAAACGCATCCGCGATCAGCCCAGGCGATGGATCGTTCACGGAATACACGCAAGCATCCTTGGAGAGCTCCACGCCCGCGAGATCCAGCCTCATGGCATTCATGTCGAGATAATTTGAATAAAACGCGCGAACATACAGCTGGATATTCGACAAGTCCTCAGCAGGCACTTTCAATATCGTGAACGCATCCTCGATGAGCCTCTCGACCGGCAGCATGTTATTCCCATTCTTGGTAAAATTAAATGAAGCGATTCCTTCATTGTTAGTCTGCGCATGCACGAAAACGTAAGGACCCCAGAACCGGTACGTGTCGAAAACGAGGTCATAGAACGGGTAATAGATGGGCTTCGCATACTTCAGCTGCTCGTAAGGATGGTTGTGGATGTTCAAGATGGAGATCCCCTCGCGCTGCAGCGCGAGATAGTCGGGGAGGGCATCCGCGAAATAATCCATGCTCATCGCAAACGACGAGGGAACGAGCCCGATCTGGAGTATGATGATTTTTCCCGGCAATGGCTGCCCGAGCTCGCCCGTTAGCTTGAACGTGAATTCCGTGTTATCCCCATAGCAGCGCTGCAATTCGATGTACTCGAAGGGTTCCCCTTCTTGGTCGCGAAACACGCCATTTTGATACGCGCGGTTCTCGATGCGTGTCGAGAAGTCATCCGGATTCCTGTCTGGCCCACTCGGGTTCATGTATTCAAGTTTTGTCGGTGCTTTCCCGACGTTCAACCGGAATTCGATGGTCGACCCGAGATATCTCTCGTTTCCAAGGAATGTATACCGTGCTGCATAATAACCGGGTCGCAAGTACGAATCGCTTTCGGGCGAGATGGTGACCTCGTGGGAAAACGATCCGATCTGGTTGAACTCCACGATTTGCCAGTTGTAGAAACCCATGCCCGCCGGGATGCCCGGGTAATTCTTGTTGTAGAGTTGCAGGATGATCGACAGTTCTGGATCGTACTTGACTTTCATAGAAGCCCACATGCCCGACGGGGAGTTCAACCGCCACAGGGTGCATACCGGGAAAGCATATTGACCCGCGTTCGGCGTCCACGTCGTCCGTCCTGGCCTGCAGATCCAATCTGAAGTCGTGTTGCTATCTGTCAAGTTACCCCGTGCCAAGACGGGAGCAAGGTTTGAAAATAGCAAGCTTGATCCCGCATCATCCCAACTCGCTCCATTCGGTGAATCCCCGGTAAAACCATTCGCTTGGAACCAATCAGCATTCGCTCCGCTTGGTTTGGTCAAGCCCACGGCGATCGTGCTGGTCAAGGTCCAGGGTATGGTGTGGTTCATGTATAGCCGGTCCACGGCATCGGTGCCAGCCGATGATAGGATGGTAAAGACGGAATACGCGGGGATGGCACAACCCGCGGGGAATGCATACTCGTACGAGCCGTCAAGAACGCCGCCGCCGACATCTTGCCAGTACCAAGTGATGTTCCAGCCTGTCATGTCCCTGGAAGGTCCCACGTTGTATAATTCCACTGAATCGTTCAATGGCCCGATGGTATCGACCCCGACCTCGTTGATCATGATATAATTCCGCGGGATAACGGGGAACAAGATCCCCCCGCTACTTTGCGATATCATTCCCCCGAACCGAGCACTCGCGCCGTAATCGACCTCGAATTGCCGGAGGGGCGCGGTTATTGACGGGCAGCTCGCGTGGAAATTATCGAGCTGCATGCTGCTCTCCTGGTCTGGCAATGGCGTGCACGTCATCGTGATAGTGTCGAATTTAAACCCGCTCAAGGCCAGATTCGTAGCCGTGGCATCGATAGTCCCATTTATCAAGGAATCATCGATCATGATACCATATTTCAATGAATCCCAATCAAAGGAAACTGTTAGCGTGAACCAGCTCTGGATCTTGCGGGATATCGCGTAAAGGTCTCGTCCTTGGGCGCGGATCCTCAATTTCGTGTTGCCGGAGATGGCGGGATCTATCACATCGCTAATCTCAAGTTGCGCTACCTTTCCTGATCCTTTCTGCAAGTAAATGTAAATGTAACCGAGATGGCAAGCAACATCAAAGCTCATTTCAGAGGGGGGCCCGAGAGTAAATGCTCGCCGTGCTTCTGCAGACCGCTCGTAGGCTTCCGCTTCAAACTGGACGTGCATGGTATCGTCGAGTATCAAGGAAGATGAAAGCGGATCGCTGAGCTCCACGGCCCAGGGATAAACCCGGGCGTCGAATGTATCGGTGAAAGCACCGGTCTCTCCGAAATTGCTCATCGTGAAGGAGATGCTCGTGGCTTTCTTGCTCACGCTATAGGTGTTCCGGATGATCCGGCTGGAATCTGCAAAGAAAGCATTCCCGAGATAGTGGATTCTCAAGTTCGAGTACGTGCTGGCCGGATTGCCAAAATTCACGAAATCCTTCGTGCTCGTGAAACCCTGGGTCGATGGTAGATGGGTTGCGTGGTATGCGTCGCCGACATATGCATCCATGATCAAGGATTCACTCGGGAGGCACGAGAGCGCCGATGCATCGATCGTGAAGCCAGAATCATCGGTCAATAGTATGTCCTCGACGTGAACTGCATCGCCATACGTCCCAGCCGTCAATGCATATGCCGATATCGTGGACTGCTCGATGATCCACGCGCACTTCGCTCCGCTGTACGTTCCTGCTGCCTTGATTTCAACATGATCGAAATTCGACAACGGCCGGGTGAAATGATATGGGATATAGTCGCCATTTCCATCCCGTGCTGGATATTTCGTGTTCGGATACCAATACCAGAATACTTGGCCCGAGGCGATGTCTCGCTCGATAAAGAAATTCTTTGTTTCTATCAGAAAGCCATTTGCTCCAAAAAGCATGATTGCATAGCGCCCCACGCTGCCCTTGTAACTGTCGGGTGTCATCGCCACGAAGAAAGACAGATCCAAGAAGCCATCTGCGACAGGAACATCGGGGAACACGATATCAGCCGATGAACCGGGTCCATTCCATAAATAGAGCATTTGATCAACAACCTCGAAATCAGTCGCTCCGGGACCGCTCGTGGTCCAGGCAGGGAGGAACTGGTCTGGCGTCGTGTGATCGCTATATTCAAACCGTTGGATACTCTGGGACACTAGCGATGTCTCCAATTTCGTCGTGATCTGCTGGATCGTGAACGCATGGTACGTCGTTGCCTCGTAACGCAATCGGAAATTATCCACGTAGAAAATCTTGTTGTTATATTGATCTTCCCACGAGGGATTCCACGTCGACATGATACTCAATATGCCGATGTGCTCCGCGGAACTAGAGAAGGGAAACGAGCCCGGAACCTGCGTGCCGTTGATCTTTGCCGTTATCGTTTGGCTAAGCCAGTCTATCGATGCCTCGAACAAGTACCACGCG
This sequence comes from Candidatus Sigynarchaeota archaeon, assembly GCA_030587525.1. Classification (GTDB taxonomy): domain Archaea; phylum Asgardarchaeota; class Lokiarchaeia; order Sigyniarchaeales; family Sigyniarchaeaceae; genus Sigyniarchaeum; species Sigyniarchaeum tengchongense. Next base: position 3,713 of record JAUQYW010000024.1, read on the forward strand.
GCGGGCGTGAACGTGCCTACTACCTGTTCATTGATTATGATGTCCCGTCCCTTAAATTCGAAGGACACGATGAAGCCCGAGATATCCGTGAGACGGGACCATGCGTGGACTTCCGTGTCTGCGCCGTAAGGAGAAATGGCCGGGCATAGCATCGCTATGCTGAAATATGTAGCGTGCATGAGTCGCTGGTCGGTGATCAAGTAACTGATCGTTGAATCTGCGATAAGGCTCCCCCCGGGATAGTTCCCCCCTTGGATCTTGACGGAATGTTCCAGGGGGGCATTTTCCGGGAAGGAAAACTCGTTCGAAATGCTCGTTTCACCGCCATATGCACCTTCGTGTATCGACCATTTAGATAAACCATCCTCGAAGTCATCGCTCACTTCTGTTGACATTTCGAGGTGAGCTGTATGCGTGGTTGGCGTGTTGACCATTTGCTTGACGAAACGCGCATCGAGCACGCCGATGGATTGCATAGGCGGTTGATACGGGTCGAAATAGCTCGGGTATACCGCCGCGTTTTCTCCATCGACCAAGATTGCCGCGATCTCGGTGGCGTCGAAGCCCGATCTCGTGGCTTCGTTGATGAACTCGCCGAGCAAGAAGCCGGCAGATATCATCCGTATCCTTTCACCGCCGGCGATGATGACGGAACTCTTGGCAGGCGAGTCTGCTTCGAAGAATTCGCCCAGATCTGGTGCGTCCAGGAGGATCGAGAATTCATTGCCATCGAGGTCGATCAGCGTGATCTTCAAGGATTCAAGGGTGCAAGCGGCCAAGTCCTGGGAATACACATCGGGTATTGCCAGGATCAATCGCAATCCGTCGAATTGGCTCGCTTGGATGGAGCCCGGGGATATGCTCAGAGACACGTGTTCACCACTCGCGAACGGTCGTCGTATCAACACGAGATCTTGCTCATACTGGCTACCATCCCACGGATTGAGGAATAGGAAATCCCCATAATCGATGCGAGACGCGGTTGCCGATCTCGATGAGACATGTAACTGATCTCCGAAATTTTTCGAGAATAAATCGAGCGATCTCGCGATGCAAGATGCGATGCCGACGCTATTCGTTCTCGCCTTCCCGAAATAGTAACCATCGAGCATCACGTCCACGTCGATGCCCGGGACAGGAATTCCAAAACTATCGGAAACGATGATACTGATATTGTCACCGTACTTGATCCCGCTCGAGCTCCAAGAGCCTATTGGATTCAAGGAGAGGATCGGATCCAGGAAGATCGGGATTGTTTGAACGAGTGATCCGCCAAAAACATAACTCGTTTGGGAATTTCCAGCCTCGTCGTAAATGGAACAGAACATGTATCCGCCAGGAATCTTGGAGAATACTTTTTCTAGCAAGGAAATGTCGAGAACGCCAGATACTTTGAAATCCACGTACGAAATATTGAGCAGCGACAGCGTCATGTCCGAGTATAAATAGAACCCGATCAGAAACTTGCTAATCGTGTTGGATTCTGCAATGGTGAACGCTAGATGCGCCGCGTGCGAAACCCACGGCGATGCGTATTGCGATGCTGGAGTTATGACTGCTGAAATCACGGGAGCAGTCCGGTCGATGATGACCGGGATGGTATGGTTACCAATTCTTCCCGTGTGCAGCGTGCCGGCGATGATGTCCTCCACGGCTGTTGCCCGGAAAAGGTAGGACCCTTCCGGAATGCCGTCCGTAGCCCAATTATAGATGTACATGTCTCCAACGGGACTCGTCACGGTTGCAAGGGGGGTCCACGAGTTTCCATCGACGCTATATTCCATGATGACGCGGTTCACGTGCGTTTGCGGCACGCGGACGTTGAACTGGTAGGCACCGCGAATCTCCAATGGCTCGCCGTGATAATTCGTGATGACGGGTGCAGGAGCGCCCTTGTCGATGTTCACGCTCAAATCGGTGATCTCGCTCAGCACTGAGGTGATGCCCGTGAGGCGATGCGTGCCTAAGATCTCGAACTTGAACTGGTAGGTTCCATCAAATGCCTCGTTCCGGCAATAAATGCCATCTTCCAAGAGGACATCGTTCTTTCCATCACCATCGATATCGCCAACTTCCAACGTAGATGTGCTGTCCATTCCCGACACGAAATTGACATCGATCGGGATCCACGTGAACAAGAAATCGACATGGTCCACATTTTTCGTCAAATCGACCGTGATCTCCACGGGATACGCATTATTATTCCGGGTGACCAGGTTTACACTAATCCATCCACGGAGGAATTGATTCGAGCCCGCCCCGGGCCAGATGACTGCAGCTAACGGGAGTTGGCTCGGATCGAGAAATCCGTTTTTAAGCTCTGCAGAGTTCCAAACTGGTAGGCCGTCGACCCTTGCCAAGGTAAAATAGACTTCGCTCGAGATGACATCCATCTCCTTCGTGACATCAATGCCCGAGAGGGTACGTGCGGTAAGAGTTACTCCCACGTCAAAATCAACCGAAATCCGCTTCAAGTCCTGGATAGAACAACCCGTGGGAATGCTGATCCCAACCTCGATCCAGCCAGCG
>JAUQYW010000056.1 GCA_030587525.1 Candidatus Sigynarchaeota archaeon
TCCAGATCCCTCATCCCCGTTATTTCGTAACTTTATCCGGTCATCCCCGTAAATTCGTGACTCCATTCGCAAGAATTCATAACTTCATCACTAGAGATGGTGAAATTACCTCATTCCCGTTATTTTCTAACTCAAACATGTCATCCCCGTTAATTCCTATCTCATTTTTCAATAATTTCGGCACTATTTGATCAATGTTCTCACCTTCCATTCTTTCTTTTCGTGTCCATAATTCACGCGTCATCCCGATGTTTCAGCTGGATTCACCGATATCTGCTTGAATCTTGCAAGATCTTCACGATACTCGTCCTCGCTCGATGCTATTTGACGAACTGTCTCGTCCCGTGCCGGCACCTGGTATCCGTCTTCGTTCCCCGGTAGCGGAAATATTGCGTCAAGATACGACGAGAATCTCGAATGGATGCCGGCACGTTCCAACGGCGACCGTTCCTTGTTGGGACCGGTGAACGGCGGGCTCATGTTCTGCTTGAGACGAAATATCCCCAAGAGGGCTTTCGACACGACCGAGTCATGAAAATGTTTTGCCATGTTCAAGATCGGTCTCGTGAGGCTGAAGGTACCTTCCACGGTGTTCGTGTTGATAAGATTCAAAGGACAATCTATCTTTGCTTTCGGAAAATTCGTTGCATACACGTTCGGGTTGTTCTTGATGAACTTTGCTATCTTCTTGGCAATCGGGTACTTGGACCGCGCGAGCACGTTCTTGTACCGTGCCAACTCGGCGTCGAACCGGTCCGGCGGGCAGTTCAAGAGCCGGTGAAACTTCGAGACGAGTCTCCCCGTCTGCAACGAGATTTGCTTCTTGGTGCGGGCATCTTGCTCCAGCGACGTGATGTCCGTCTTGAGTCGCTGGATCTTGCCTTCAAGGGTCGTGACAGCCTCAGTCGAGGTATCAAACCGTTTTTTCACGGAATGTACTTGCTTGGTTAAAGCCCGCCGCTGCTGACTTCGTGATGCATCCGTGGCATGTCGTCGGACATGTCGTTGCCGGTAAAACGCCCGCAGAGCCTTGGACGATTTTTCCAAACTCGCCGCGAGCCGTTTCAATCGTTTCTTCACCACGGACAGGA
>JAUQYW010000202.1 GCA_030587525.1 Candidatus Sigynarchaeota archaeon
GCGTGCACACGACAGGCCACGAGGATTTGTTTTACGAGGATAGCATGCGAAACGATGACGGGGCTTTTCGTTTTGCAGAAAACGCCCTTGGAACCTTCTGGACCAGGTATCTTGAGGCGATGAAGCATTTGTACGGCCACCTGACCTTTCCTAGCACCGTCATCGCGGGTCAGAAGGTCATCACCGCGTTGAAAGACTTGCTGGATGACCTGGATGCACGGGAAAGCCAGGGTCAACCAAGAGGCAATCAAGATCAGGCGTCCAGCAATGGCCGTGATCGATTGCAACGCCAAACCATCGGTCACGATAAGGAAAAGGATCCTGGTGAACCAGGTTCGAGAAAAAAGTGCGCGAATGGCATGACTCAAGACAACGCGGCAATGGAACCCGAAGCAATTATGAGCGACATGAACACGCTGGACACGATGCAGCACCCCGATTCACCGGAGGATGAAGAAAAGAGAAACATCGCGGACCAGGTCATTTCTATGACCCTCGGAGATAGCGGCATAAGTATGAAGGACGCGGAGAAACAAGAGCGCAAGAACATCACCTCCATCCAAAAAAAACTGAAAAATGCCGCAAATAACCCGGAGAAGCTGCAAAAAGCATTAAAAACCTTGTTGAAAACCTCGGAATCGAATCTGAATTCCCTGATCAACGAGGCCGCAAAGGAGGAGCCGGGGGCCGAGAAAGGCCATGACGAGCGGATCACGGCGATGGATTCCCATGATGGAGACGAGATACTTGTTGACAAGATCGACGACGTCGTGCAGCTCCGAGAATTTAACAACATCGACGATCCGCTCAAGGTATACAATGACATTGTCAAGGAAAACAATTACACGATAAAGCAACTCCGAAAAGCACTTGCGCGCATCAAGGTCAATCATACTATGCAGCGCGGTGCAAGAAAGGGGGCCATTTGCGACCGGGATCTACCTCGTGTCGTTTCGAGCAAGGGACGCTTCAACCGCCCGTTCATGGCCAAGTGGGAGAAGGCAGGAGCGAGCTTGCTCATCGTGATCGACGAGTCCGCATCCATGAGCACCGATGAATGCTGCAAGCGTATGATGCGGGAGGATGCGGATTACACTTGCCGTCGTTCCAAGGATTGTACCGTGCACAAGGATTGCCCGGATAGAGATTTTTGCGAATGCTCGGGCGTTTGGCCGAAGGATTATGGCATGGAATGCGACCTTATCGAGCAATGCCCGATGCACAAGCAGATGGTTACTGATGATAGCGATGGCGTGGACATGTTCAAGGATCTGCCCATCTACATCGCGAAAAAATCCGCGATCATTCTCGCGGAGGCATTGAAGGACACGCGCATCGATTTCGGCGTCGTCGGATTTTCTGCAATCGGCGGGAAGAAGATCATCGTTGAGAAGATCTATAAGAAGCTCGAGGAACAAGCTAATCCGAAAAAATTGGGAAGCATTGGGGTTTCGTTCGAGAGCGGGGAGAATCGTGATGGCACCTCGTTCAAGGTCATCGCTCAGCGCCACTTCCAGAATTGCCAGCGGAAGGTTCCAATCATGATCATCATCTCGGACGGGGAACCGCAGCACGGGGGGACGGAATACATGGGCGAGGTCGCTGAGCGGATGACGGCGCAGGCAATACAGGCCCTCAAGCAAAAGATAAAGCTGTTTGCGATATCGATCGATCAAGCAGGGAGAAATTACTTGAGAGATATCTATGGCAGCGAGAACTACATCGTGCTCGACGATCCAAAGGAGATCACGGAAAAGCTGATATATCTTGTCAAGAACATCGCCGCTGCCATCTGTTGAAAAAATTCAATTCCTTTTTTCTATGCCCGGTAATTTGCCACGAAATCTCCGATGACCCGCAAACGACTGCCATCCATGGTAGGACAAAGCTCGTCCGAGATTCCGAGAATGATTCTCGGGAAAAACGCGTCCATCACTTTTCGCGCGAATTCCAAGAGATGTTGGATTGAATATTGAGGGAGAAAGAAAATGGATGGAATTCCATCCAGGATCGCCTTTTTTCCGATAACATCCTGCACTTCTTCGATGGTAACGTCACCTTGAGGCTCGAAGGTAACCGCTTCGATGCCATCGAACGGGAGCTCCGGGAAAAACTGAAGTAAATCCTTGAGATCCCCATCAAAGTGTGCATGGCACAATTTTCCTTTCTCGTGAACCCACTTGGCGTGCTGCTTGTAGTAGGGCAAGTGATAGCGTTCAAAAATGGGTGGCGGTGCGACCTTGGCGTGGATGTTTTCCCCGAAGCTCACGACTTGCAAAGGCGACGACAAGATGACGTCATATGCTTTTTTATCCCACGCTTCGAGCCGCTCGATAAACTGATCCATACGTTGCGCATGCTTTCGCAGGAACTTGGTGGTCATCGCGAGCCCGAGGAACTCGATAACGCATCGCTGGTAGGGTGAGCGAAAGTTGTAGGTCTGCACGACGCCGAGGTTCTCGATCGCCTCAGCAGCGGCATCATACACGTACGGGTTGAAACAATATTCCGTATGGTCGATTATGTATTCGATGACATCGTGGTCCTCTGTTTTTTTCACGTAATAATCGAGGGGAAAACCGTTCTTATGGTTATCAGACACGGTGCCAACAGGGGTCTTTATTACAGAGACTTGTTCTTTCATTTCGTTAGTCTCGTACTTGATGTCGATTTTGGCATCCGGCGTCCGCTGTTGATAGAAAGAAGGAAGGTTCAGGCACTCATGTGGATACCGGATCGATCCTCGGATATGTTCGTAGAGATCGATGGGATCAAGCCCCATCAACTCGTCCGGCACAAATTGTCGCGTGGACTCTGGACATGTCGCTCTTGATAGTGTGGAAACCTTGTTCGTGGCATACCAATAGGTGAGGCTGGGCTGCCAAACGCCCTGGTCGACGGGTTGCCGTCGCAAGATGCGGAGAATGCGGGTGGAAATATCCATGGCGTGTTTTTCCCCGTTTCAACATGATAAAAT
>JAUQYW010000212.1 GCA_030587525.1 Candidatus Sigynarchaeota archaeon
ACAAAGAATCACGAAACATATTAATGGTGAAATGACGAACTGCTCTTTGGTGAAAAAATTGGGTATCAAGATTCGTTTATTGGCACATGCCAGCATTGAGATTAAAGTTAATAATCAGACCATCTATATCGACCCGTCCACCAAAGACACGGGCTTGAAAAAAGGCGATTTCGAGCCCGCCGACCTCATTTTAGTGACTCACGGGCATAAGGATCATTTCGACAAGGACTTGTTGAAGAAAATTCACAAGGGTGGAACCCCTATCATCACCCCGGCGAATTTGAAGAAAGAAGTAGGCTTGGTGGGTGTTTGGGATGTAGATCCCGGGCAATTCATGAAGCTAGGGGATGGCACGATGATCAACGGCGTGGAAGCATACAACGTGAAGCGGTTCCGAAGCCCTGGAACGCCGTTCCATCCGAAAGGCTTGGGCGCAGGCTACATCGTGCAAGTCGCCGGGAAAAAGCTATATCATGCAGGAGATACTGATTTGATTCCGGAGATGGATGCGCTAGAAAAAATCGGGATCGACGTTGCTTTCATTCCCGTGGGTGACACGTTCACCATGGATGTCCACGAGGCTGCGGAGGCAACTCTCATCATCAAACCGCGGATCGCCATACCAATCCATGTAAAAGGAGCAGATACAAGCGTCTTCAAAAAGGAAGTGGAATCGAGATCCAGCACGAAAGTAATGATATTGAATCCGGGCGACGTGTATACCTTGGAATAAAGTTTTTCACTAATAAATGATTATTTATTTCGAAGACAAGACAAGATTGGCCTCGGCATTGGCTTCGATTTGTTCACGGGTCCAAAGCAACGGGATGTACTCCCCCTTGAGCCAAGGATCGTACATGTCCATATAATGCGGTGATGCAAGGTTCCCGGATTGGCCAGGCGGTAAAATGCAGCATGCTTTCGATGGATCCGACCAATCTATCGCGAAGCGGAAGCTCGGGACGGAATCCTTTTCTTGCCATTGGCGACCGGGTGGACTCGTGCTGACGCATGGGGTGAACGCGTTCCCGCCCATGGGCCGCAAGGGCGGGTTGAAAACGATGTCCATCGGCTTTTGCGTGGCGAACGCGTGCGGGAACGTGATCTTGTTGAGCCTCCCCCACGCCCACTTACTCGGGTCCTTGCCAAGTTTCCCGGACAAGTAGCGGACCGATTGGCGGAGCCCGTGCTCGATGACGGCTTGCTTCCCTCCTGCATTGCGGATCCATGAGGACTCTGGCTTTTCAAGCAACCGGAATAGGATCAGTGGTATGCTACCGAAATATTCGTGGATCCCATTAAGCAACGGGTGGAATCCCTTTCCCATTGCACGTTCGACCAGGCTCGGGGTCTTGATCGTCGCCTCGAACACTCGCTCGATCATGAAATCTATGGCAAGCTCGCATACGGTGCCACCCGTGGAATCCGCAGACAGCACGCCGTTCCAGGACCGGATCATGTTCAACGCGAGCGCGGCTTCCGGATCGGCAGTTTGAAAGCCTTCAAGATGTGCCACGAGATCCTTCCCCGACTCGGACGTGTAATCGACGTGCAACGGCATCAAGTCCTCCACCGTTACCTTCTTCTCCATTCCAGCGATCACGCTGGTTATCCGACGCGCTCGGAACCCCGGATCCCAAACATTACCGAGATAATACGGATACCCGTCGCCTTCAAATGGCTTGTTGTTCGCAACCACGACAAAACCCTTCTCTGGGTTCAAGCAATGAGGCATCTGGTCACATGTAATATATTTATCCCCCCAATCGAACTCGCCTGTCCAACCCGGCACCGGCGTGCGCCCGTCATGTCCCTTTTTTCGCAACGGGGCGCGGCAACACACGTGGGAACCGATGTTCCCATCGATATCGGCATATGCAACGTGCTGGTAAAAGAGGTCCAAATCATTCCTGGCCCCCATAAAATCGTCCCAGCTTGCCATCTTGTTAACCTTCACGGCGCCCCGGAGCATATGCCCAGGATCCCGGGCAACGCTACAGTAAGCAAGGGCTTCATTTGCGCCGTGCGCGCCAAGGCCCTCGATTCCCGATATCAAGGGACCGTGGCGCGTTACTACGACCTTTTCAATGAATGGTTCCGCTTTCCCCTTTATCTTGATCGGTTCGTCGATAATCTCCGCGTCTAGCCACTTGTCCTTGTACCGATACTGATGAGGATTATCGGGATTGAGTTTCTCGACAAACAAATCGACCCCATCCACGCTGGAGATACAGCAGGACCAAGAACACCGGGCGTTGTGGCCGATTGCGATGAATGGTACACCCGGCAGCGAAACACCCGTCATATTGAAATCACCCCCGACGAGGTGGGCAAGGTACCAGATGGCTGGCGTGGAAGGCGCGAGATGCGGGTCATTCATATGAATCGGCTTTCCCGACACGGTTTTGCTCCCCGCAATGACCCAGGCGTTACTCCCCCCGCCTAGCTTGAGATATGGACCCTTCAAGGTCTTAAATTTCCCGTCAATGCCTTTGATGTTAACATCGAACCCACCCTTTACAATACCGGGATTGACCGTATAATCAGGATCGAGTTCAGCCATAGCTTCCTCGCCAACCACGGCTGCGATGTTCCCGAGTACAGGCTCGAGAGCCCAGTTGCCTTGCAATATCCAGAGCAAAAGCTCCATGAATAAGACACAGTCGAGCAATGTCCACGGCGCGGGCTGGTACTTGAGTAAGCCGAATTCGACTGGCAACCTCGTCGAGGGGTGCGACAACCACGCGTTCACGCCATCGGTGTAGGCTTGCAGCAGCGCTTTCGTTTCGCTATCGCAGACATTCAAGTCGCGGTTCGCCATCCGGTTGATCCCGAAAGTGCGGATCACCCGATCCGTGTCCAATGAAGCCTTTCCGAGCACCTCCGAAAGCGTTCCCGCGGCGCCGCGGCGGTTCACTTCCATCTGCCAGAACCGATCTTGCGCGTGGACGAATCCGAACGCCATGAACAAATCATGGTTGTTTTTCGCGTATACATGGGGCACTCCCCATTTGTCCCGGATGATCTCCACGAGCGAGGAGAGACCGTCGATCTTGAGTAGCCCGTTGGTAATTGGAAGCGATTTCTTGCTCTGCAGCTTGATGAATGGTTTCAGCAATTTCCCGAGAACTTGCGCGCACATCGCATTCTCCCCCGAATATCCTTTGACCTCTCGTTTTCAAGATATTTAATGCTGTACCAGGAAAAAAAGGTCATGGTAACTTGCTGAGGTCGCCATACAATTCGGGGCGCCGGTACTTCAGTGGAAAGTATGAACCTTTCTTCTGCTCCTCGCGCTTGAAGAATAACAAGTCGGTGACGAGCATCTGTTCCTTGACACCATCGCTCGGGGTCTCGGCGATGAGATCCCCCGCGGGATCGAACACCATGCAGACGCCGGGAAAATAATAGTCCCGTTTCCCCTGCAAGCCCTTCACGTGCCCTGAGCACACGCACACGACGGCATACACGGTATTGTCGTGGGCTCGGGCCGCCATGTACTTGGTAACCTGCTTTTTCCACTTGTCCTGCGCGATGACCTGGTTTTTTATGTCGGCATCGGACTCCCATTTTCCCATGCTAAACGCGAACGGGGAGAGCAACACGTCCATCCCTTTCAACGCCATAATCCTGGAAGGTTCGGGAAAGCAATTATCATAGCATATGGAAATCCCGAACGTGGTGATTTCCTGGCCGATGCGTGCTTGGAACACGGGAAAATTCGAGCCCATTCCCGTCAACGGGAACTCCTCCACGGGCATATGGGACTTACGGTACGCCCCCACGAGCCCCTCCGGGCCCACGATCACGTGCGTGTTATACACGGCGCCGGTGACTTCCTTTTCCAAGAGGCCCGCCGAGATGAACAAGTCATGCTCCTTGGCAGATTCGATCAAGGCCGTAACCGATTCCCCGTCGATGCGCTCGGCCTGCCAGAAATTTATATCAGTCCAATCATATCCCGTGATCGAGACCTCGGGAAATAGCACGAAATTCGCACGTTCTTGCTTGGCTCGTTGCACCCACGACAGGATGTTTTTCAAGTTCTGCTCCGGCTCCCCGCAGAGGCTACTCGTGCAGACGGCCGCTAACCGGATATTGTCCATAATGATCCCTTCGTCGTTCTCGACTCAATTAACGTTCATATTAGTTCAAGGATTTTTCCCTGTTCCTTACCAAAACCCCTTACAACGAGTTTATCATCGTGAACATCGATGATGCAAAATGAATTTTGATTCCTTGTTTCCACCATTGCACGGAGGCACAAATAATGTTTTCCATTCCAGATTGCATAATTTCCCTCGTGGTTATGGCCGCTTATGAAGGCTTTCACGCAATCGAAATCTTGGATAAATGAACAGTCCCCCGCATTCCATAAATTGTGGGAATTCTTGGGATACACGGGGAAATGGGAAAAAATGATAACCTTTTCCTCTGCTACTTGTGCGCTTGTCAATTCATTGGCAAGCCAATCAAGTTGAGATTTGCTCATGGCCCCGTTCCACTCTGGCGATTCAGGCGCCCATTTCGAGTGGTATTCCTTCGCCTTGATATGATCTGGACTCTCCGCAAGATAACGAAAAAGACTGATCTCGGTTCCATCCAAGA
>JAUQYW010000262.1 GCA_030587525.1 Candidatus Sigynarchaeota archaeon
CTTAGGATCCTCGTCGATGAGGGAGAGTAAATATTCAGATTTAAAAGTGAAATCTTCAAGATAACTCGGATTCCCGTGAAACAAGACAAGGTTAAACCGATCTGATTCATCAAGCGATCGTTTTTTTTCGAAAAACTTTTTCAAACCGCCCTTGATCAACTTGAAATTCACGTTTTCTGGATTCACGTCGAGAGCGAGAATCGTGTCCTCCGAGCGTTCAGTGTTGGGTCTAACCGTAGTTTAATCTCCCCGGATCGATGGATAGGGCCTTAGTCTGTCGTTATAATAACTATGTGGTTTACACAATTTAAAAGATATATGTTTAGTGGCACGCATCGAGGGTCGATTTCGAGGAATTCCTTGTATTTTCGTTCACGAATTGATGCGGCCGACCCGAATTTTACTCGCTTTTCTTCTTTTGCTGCTTTTCCTTGAACGTGATGCCTGGATGGTGCATATCCCTGAAGTCTTTAGGGGGATTTCGAGGCCGAGGGCCATTCCTTGCCTTTACGTCGGGTTCATTTCTATTCCCGGTCGAATCTCGGGGTTTAGAACCGCCATCACGTGGAACGGGTCCGGCATCCTTGATTTGGGCCGCTTTGATACTCAATTGAACCCGCTTTCTCGGCAGGTCGATTTCCTTGACCATCACGTCGACAACATCCCCGACTGAGACGATTTCGTTGGGATTCTTGACGAATTTATTCGCGAGCTCCGAGACGTGCACGAGACCGTTGTACTTGATCCCGATATCCACGAACGCCCCGAAATCCACCACGTTCCTGATGGTACCCTTTAGCAGCATCCCAACCTTGAGATCTTCCGGCTTGAGCACGTCTTTTTTCAGCAGTACTGGCGGCAAGTCATCCCTGGGATCGCGTCGTGGCTTCCTCAACGCGTCGATGATGTCTTTCAGCGTCGATTCACCCGCCAGATTCTTGAACTTGACGATCACGGACGGTTCTGACAATTTCGCGTTGATTTCCGCGAGCTTTGCCGGGTTTCGCAAGTCCGAGGGGCTTGCATTGAGTTCTTGCAAGATCTTCGTGGCAACTGGATAGGATTCGGGATGGATGAAGGTTGAATCGAGCGGGTTGTCTCCGTCCAGGACTTTCAAGAAACCTGCCGCTTGCTCGAAGGTCTTGTCGCCCATAAATTTAACTTCCTTCAATTGCTCACGGTTCTTGAACACGCCATCCTGGTCGCGCTTTGCAACGATCTCTTTCGCCACGCGAGCATTAAGGCCACTCACCTGGCGGAGCAATTCGGCAGATGCGATGTTCACGTCTACACCCACGTTATTAACGCAATCTTCGACGACTCCTTTCAAGTGCTCACCGAGATCCGTCTGGTTCACGTCGTGCTGGTACAAGCCGACACCGATGGATTTCGGGTCGATCTTGATAAGCTCGGAGAGCGGGTCTTGCAACCGCCTCGCGATGGAGATGGCGCCCCGGACGTTCACGTCGAGATCCGGGAACTCCTCGCGGGCAAGATCGGAAGCAGAATAAACCGAGGCCCCTGCTTCGTTCACGATAGTGTACTCGATTTTTGGCTCCTCTTGTGCCATCTCGGCGATCAGGAACTCGGTCTCGCGCGATGCCGTCCCGTTACCGATTGCAAAGGTGAACGCCCCGTATTTCTTCGCCATGTCGAGTAATGCTTTCTTGGCTTCTGCAGCCTTGCTTTGCGGGGGATGGGGATACACGGTTATTTTATCCAGGTATTTCCCGTTCTCGTCGATCATGGCACATTTGCAGCCGTTCCGGAAGCCAGGGTCAACACCAAAGATTCGGTGGCCCCTCAATGGCTGTTGCAGCAACAAGTTGCGCACGTTCTCTGCGAACACCTTGAGGCCGTGGGTCTTTGCTTCCTCGATCTTTGTTACCCAGGCCTCGCGCTTGATGGTCCTGGCCATGCGTGAATACCCGCGTTCGATTGATTTTTCCAGCTCCTCACGAAAGATGCTTGATTGATTTTTAACCCTGTCTCCTTTCATAGCCTTGAGAAATTCCGCATCATTGGTGCACAATTCCACGTCGAGGAAGCTCTCGTTCTCGCCACGGTTGATCGCGAGGATCTGGTGAGGTTTAAGGGCGCGCAGCTTGAGCTTGAAGTCGAAATAATCCTTGTACTTGTCCTTGTTCGATTTCACGGGCGCGAATTCCTCGTCATCGTGTTTCTCGCTAGCAGCGACTGGTGTTCCATCTTCCTTGATTTCCGTGTCGGAAGGTACATCGATCACCTTGCTCTGCAACTCGCTGTCAACATCCACGATATCTCGCAAGGTCTTCCTGGTTTCCGCGTCTTCCGAGATGTTCTCGGAGATGATTTCCATGGCGCCATCAAGAGCATCTTTGTCCGTGATGATGCCTTTTTCTGGATTGATGAATTGTTGGAGCAAAGCAGTCTTATCCCCCTCGATCGGTTGCTCCTTGAAGATCATATCGGCCAAAGGTTCGAGTCCCGCCTCCCTGGCTTTTTGTGCCTTGGTCTGCTTTTTCGGCTTGTAGGGAAGGTAGAGGTCCTCAAGCTCGGTGAGAGTGGTTGCTTCCTTTACCTTGGTTTCCAGCTCGGTCGTGAGTTTTCCTTGCTCCTGGATGCTACCCAGGATCGTGGTACGTCGATCTTCTAAATTAATCAGCGAGGTGTGATCTTTCTGCAAGTCACGGAGCTCGACCTCGTCCAGCTCCTTGGTCATATCCTTTCGATAACGGGCAATGAACGGGATCGTATTTCCTTGCGCGAACAATTCCATGGTGTCCTTGATGACTCCAAAAGGCCGTTTGTATTTCTCAGCAAGGCTCCGGTTAATTTTTTCCAAGGTTTCGACCGGTAAAACCATGGAATAGAATAAGGTTGCCAAGAAAAAAATCATAACTATTTAGCGTGCATCGCCATCAAGCCGTAAACCAACAAGAGATTTTGCCACGGTAGTGTTCCGGGGGAATCGATCTCGAATCGCATTAAAATCGTCGTGAATTAACTTCTTTACCTAGTGTCAGTATTTCCTACCGTATGATAATCTTGTACCTATTTCTAATGGCATTGGCGAATGATTTTTTCTTAATCTGGATCTTCATAATTCGTAAAAATCCAAAGGCCCCGCTTTTACGCAAGGTGGGCATCACCTATTTATCAATCTTCATTCCTGCAGCGATCATCGGCATTTTCTTAGCAAATATCGAGATGATGGAATCATATTACACCATTTTCTTGGTCATTTTTCTCGTGTTTCTGGGTTTGGAGATACTCTACGATTATATCTTGAAAATCGACTTCCGAACCAACTGGAAACAGGCGGTCCCGTACCTCATCTTGTATTATGCCATGAATTATGGTCTGGTCGTGATGCCTTGGAAACGCGACCTGGTCTTTGGAATTATCTTGTTGATATTATTCATTCTCCAAATAATCGTTAACATTCTGACACATGCAAAATTCGGTAAAAAAGGCGCTCAACAATCGCAAACAAGCGCCGGTGCAGAAAAAGGCGCCAAGCCATAAAATATCCAAGCATAAAAAGAATAACCCTATTTTTCTTATGCTATTTTACTATTAAACAAGCTTCGCTATGATTCCTTCATCTGGAAGCCAAGATTTGCAAAGATTTCCATTCGGATGAAAAATGAGCTCCTGTATCATTGGCACGGGACGAGGCGATGCCTGGTCTCGATTGATATAGGTTAAATCGGCATTTTCGAAAACAACATCCACGGCCTTCCCGTGCTTGCTCGTGTAACGGTATACTTCGACGTAATAATAATATCCTACAACTTGTTTCGTGAACTCGAAGCTTTGGTGGTGGTTTAGCGGGTCCTGGTACACATCGCACAAGATCGGAACCAATTGCACGCGATTCTTTTCTGAAAACTCGATAACTGGATCCGCGGCGCATTCACGGGGATTGAATTTCATCAATTGCCGGAACACGACGTTATCGACGCCCATGGTTGCTGCCCATTCCAGGTAATCGACCACGGCATCCAGACCATCGATTTCCCCCTTTAATAACACGCATGACAACCTTGGACGCAATTGCGTGCCGCTCGTCTTGTGAACGATGGTTTCAAGGTCCTTGTTTCGGAACGGCGTATCGATTCGCATGATCTGCTGGTTTTCGTTCTCGTCGAAATGTGCATGGCTAATGTTCAGGTGGTTAAAACCACCCGCAAGAAGCGCTTCGATAAATCCATTTCGTAGCAAGCCAGAGCCATTCGTGGTGATGGTTCGCTTCCTGAACCCGAAGTTCTCCACGAGAGCGATGATATCGGGCAGTCGCGGATCGATGGAGGGTTCCCCGCCCGTGATCGATAACGACGGGTTCAACGGTCGAACCATGGTGAAGGCTTGTTTTAACGCGTGAAAGTAATCCACATCCCGCGCGGAGCCTTTCACGTGTTCCAGGAGCCTGCCATGGCTCGCGGGTCGAATTCGTTCAACGCAGAACGGGCATCTGCCGTTACAAGTGGCGGCGGAATAGATCGAAAAATTGACGTTACCGTAGACCCGGTATGAATGACCATAACGTGCGGGGTCGTGCCAATCAACCGAAAATCCGGCGGATGACGTGTCCTCGATAGAGAATGCATCTTGTTTCAGCTCCCGCAGCACGGGATCGAAGCAAGGGTGGCCATCCGGAGATAATTCCGGCCGAGAGAAGCGTGATATGCTCGCCATTTACGGCAACCTCCGCATGGCATCGCTTCGACCAATTAAGTCGATGCCCCATGCCTTACCATCGGGATTCACGGCGCACCAGTTTGTCCCGACCAGGTACGGGGCTTCTGCATTCTCGTCGTTCGCGTTCCTCCCGTAACGCTGCAAGTAGAACGAGTTGGTAAAGGGTCGTAAACCGTGCTTGTCGACCAGGGTTTCGAGATATGCATCACATTCGTGCTGCGAGGCATTTCGCTTTCGCAAGTTGAACACGACGTTGATGGCCTGTTCTTGAGCGGTATCAAGAATGAGCTTAGCCTTCGAAAAAAGGTGAGGATCGTTCTCAAGCAGGTAATGGTTCAGCGAGATCTTGAGCACGGAATTTTTTGGCAACCGGGAAAAAAATTGCAATAGTCCCGGCCATGACGCTTCTGGGTCGATGCCCCTTTCGTCCACGACGAAGGGAAACTTGGAACCATTGGTCGAGATGATGATCTTCGTGCATCGCGGGTCTTCGGAAAAATGCCTGGTGAACGTGAAGATGGCGGGATGCAAGAATGGCTCTCCCCCCTCGAGCTGGACCTGATACGGGCCACGTTTCGGAACGTGGGCAACGATTTGCTCCAGCTTGATGAAGGTCTTGCCCGTCGTGGATGCGTAGACCGAGCAGAATGGGCATGCCCGGTTGCACTTGTTCGTGACCGCGACGTAGAGGCGAAGTACACGCTCTTCGAATGGCGAATCCAGGTTCGACGCGTCGGGGCGTCGGAGCTCGATGGCCTTGTTCGCGGGCACGGTCATGTCTTTTCACTCTTGTTAATCGTAAAATAGCGGGAAATCCGTAGTGAACGGGATTACCTTACCGATATCCCGGTCGCCGAGATTTGGATCAAGCTTGATATCGATCCTTGCGTGTTCACCGAGGATTTTTTTCAAGGCGAGCTCCAAATCTTGCTTCTCCGTGCTCTTGTCGAAAGGCGCGAGACGCGCGATGAGCGTGAAGGCGCCCATGCTGTCTTGATGGAAGGTAAACCGAGTAACTGGGAATCGATCCAGCACCGCCGTGATGTCACGGTTATTGATCCAATTGCCGGACGGCGTGTGATACAGCACCGGCATCCTGCCTTCGAGGTCGACGATGCGAGGCATCTTGTCACCGCACTCGCACGTGGTTGAAAAATCGAGCCGTCCCCAATCTCCTGTCCGGTAGCGGATCAAAGGGAAGTAGGGGTTCCTTCCTCCGGTGATGACGATCTCGCCGAGTTCACCTTCGGGCAAGGGGTGACCCTCCTTATCTACAACTTCAAGATGGATGTCGTGCGGCAGCACGTGGTAACCGTTCTTGGCCTTGCAGCCGTATGCAATCGGGCCTGTCTCCGTGAGGCTGTAGAGATCGATGACCGGTGCACGAAATTTGGCCACCAAGTGCTTGCGTATGGCGTCCTTCAGCGCCACGGCGGTCGTGATCAGCGCGGCGGGGCAATAATGCTCCTCGATCTCGCCATTCTCAATGAGCAAGTCGCCGAGGTGGGCCAGCTGCGAGAAGGAAAACGGGTCACCCGTGAGCACGCTCGGATTGATATCGAGGATATATCGATACGGGTCGAGAGGATCGCGCCATTCCGATTCCATAATGTTGATCTTGACGAAGCCGGAGTTGTTCAATGCTTGGAGGCGTGCCGCGACCGTGACGGACTTGGCTTGGAATCCGACGAGCGCGATGCCGACGCCACCGGGGGAAAAGTTAGGTTCGACGTTCCAGGCGGCCATTGCTTCCACGAGCAGCGGAGAATAGCACCCCGTCGCCACGGGATGGGAAGGAACAGCCATAGGCTCGGCTGTTGTACCTGCCGTGCGATACACGATCATATTATCGAGGGACATGTCGACCGGCACGTGGCGCCACGGCCGCTGTGCCAGGTCCTCGCGCTTTGAAAGGGGAACGTGTTCGAGCAGCGTGAAGAGTGCTTGCTCGTCAAGCGATGCGAGGTCCACCTTGAGTATGTCCAAGTTCATATACTCAAGGATATTTTTCGAGGCCTTGTTTAAGAGGCCCCGGATCTTTTTTAGCATGAAATCCTTTCGTTCTTTCGTATCCTTTCGCAATACCTTGAGGGAACTTTCAAATGCTTTGACCTCGGCTAAAAACACGCCCGTGAGCATGTCAGTTGCTTCGTAATTGAATCGCGGGGCGTACTTATTCTCCTTCAAGGAAAAGAGGAGTTGATCCTCGGCATTTTCCATGGTTTAAGACCATTTTTTTATTTGTAGTTCTTCCTCGTGAAATGCATCATTCCCGCGAGGGCTTAGCGGCCGCGGCTTCGGCGGCTAGCTTGTCCTGGATTTGTTTCCGGATGATGACCTCTAGCTCGCTCGACAGCTTGGAGATTTCCACGCTGTCGAGGTTTTCCAGGATCGATGCTGATTCCTCTTTCGTCTCGCCATCGATACCGATGCCAAATATTTTCAATAGCTTGCGGGCTAACTCTTCTTTTCGATCTTGATTGACCTGGAACACGTCCACGGGAACAACCTTGGACATGTAGTGCGTGTTGGTGAAGAGCTCGTTCAATAAATATTCGGTTATGTTGTATTTAGCTTCCAGGGGAGGTAATGCTCGCCGCACCGCCGGCAGCACGGCATCCGACGCGAGAAAGCCGATGGCGATGAGGAACAACCACGGGCTGTCTTTAATAAAGGCTTGCTGGATGAACGCTTTGATGGTGCTACGGTTTGCAGATAAACCAAGCAATTCATTTAAAAGATCGCAGAAGACGGCGTATAGATTATCGAGACTCGTGACGGTCGTGCTGTTTTGCTTCACAATGATGTGAGGGAGGTCCTCTATCGCCTTTATGAGCGTGCGGCGGGGCAGCGAAGGTGAAATGGATGCAAGTGTTGTCATTACTGTCATCACGGTCCAAAATGCTTTTTCGAGAACTCTCTAGCCCATTCGACGATGTTTTTCCAATCACTGACCGAATGCATTTGAAAACCGAGCCCTTCGAGCTTGTTGATAGTTTCTTTCAAGCCGGGCGAGATTGTATAGACGCGCAAGAGCAAGGAGCCCTTTGCCTTTCCACGTTCCATGGCTTTTTTCAAGGTTGCATATCCTGATTTGGTCTCCGCGATGCCAGATTTTGTCGAGACCAGGTAATTCGAGACCATGGACGAGATGTCTTCGTCTGACGTGACGATGATGTGCACGGGGGGGTCGCTGGGTTTTCGCTCGTCGTACCGTTCGAGTATCTGGCACGGAAACTGTGTCCCGTCTCCGTGATAATACAAGATCGTTCTCAAGATTTCATTCGAGTCCTTGGAAAATCCTTTTGTTGAAACTGCTTGGTTGGGACCAGACCATGCGGTCGCCTGAACCGAGGCGCCTACACGGAGTGCGGAAAGTATTATAATAAATGCGGCAATGGTTGTATACGACACCATGCATGCAGGATCCCCCATGGATCCCGATGTGTCTTGATATATGTCGATGTCGACCGGGCTTTTCTCGATTTCAGAGCCTTTATCCTCGCCATACACGATCTTTCGCGTCGTGATGCCCGGGATGATGACGGGCGATTCTTTAATGCTCTCGAAGAGATCAATGGTGCTCACATCCTCGCCTATTGTCCATTGCTCCGATCCCTCGTGTATCGGTTCGCCCGTGGCTTTTTCGATGGTCGGGAACGGCACGATGTGCGGGAGCGCAAGTTCCGTGTAATACTGGATTAACGCCCGGATGTGATCATCTGGAGTGATTGCCCCGATGTACACGAGCGTGCTTATGTAATCGGTCGGTAACCGCGGCTGGTTGGTCTCGCCTTGCTGCAGTTTCCCTCGCCGTCCCTGGAAGATGTCATCGAGTTCCCCGTCGTACTGGCGGTCACTCGGCTTGTAACACTCGTCGTCCGACATGGACGCGAAGCCCCAGAGCTTATCGAGGCCACCTTCGCCAGCGACGACCTTGTCGATCAAGGGCAAGCCTTTCAGCAAGACCACGTTGCCGACGGGGATGTATGCCTTGAAAATGTAGGCCAGGTTCTTGAGGCACATGAACCATCGCTTGGAATAAGTACGCACGACCCGTGCCGAGAGCTTCGCATCCCGTTCGATTTCCGGGGTCACGCCAGTTGTCAACGTGCCTGTAGGGAGCCGCCAGAGGATCTCGTAGATGCGCATATATAATCTCCAGAACTTGTCCACGTCCCCCGTAATGACTCCTTTCTTCGAAGCGCTATCCTTGAGTGCCTTGTACACCTTGTCAACAGGCAAGCCACGCTGGACGAAGAGGAAATCATTCACGAGCAAGTCGGTGAAGATGTTCACCACGTAGCCCGCGATGTCCCGGGGAAACATGCCAGAGATGAAGTCGTTAAGCCGCGCAAGCGTGATCAGGTTGCCCGGCGCGAGCACGTGGTGACCCACCTCGTGTGCCAGGATGATATCAAGAAATGGATAAAGCCCCGCCCTTTGAACCTCGCTGATGTTCACGACAACACGGAGGTCGGCCAATCCAAACTTTGCGATTTCATCTTCCATCTCCTCTTTCTTGATGAAGGCCTTATCATTGGAAATGACGGGATCTTGAAGCCGGACATACTTGCTCCACGTGTTTTTCGCCCGTTCCCACGAATCTTCTTGCGTTCCTTGCTTGCTGGCCATGACATTTTTCCTCCCATATTGCTGGTTATACCGGCGGTCCATGGAAGCGGATCGCGTGCGTGTAGGCGTGCGTCGTGATAATTTCCCTCGCCGTGACATACAAAGACGTGAGTTCCGCCGGTTCAAATTCAATGGGGATGGGCGTTCGCTTGCCGGTTTCGATCTCGATCACGGTTATGCGTCCACTGGATTCGACATACGCGAAGAAGTCCGACGCTGCTGCAACGATCGATACCTCGGGAATAGATGCTAGCTCGGTCATTGCCCCGTGCACGTTGATCAGGCGCACTTTCCATACTCGCGGATCATCGTTGTTCACGATGGTGATCTTATCATCATCAATTGCTGCCATAGAAAAAAGGGATGCTTGGTCGCCGATTTTTTCCGGACCTCTGCTTGATGCGTCGATCAGGACGCGATATATGCCTGGATCTCCTTTTTTCCAAAAGAAAACGCTGTTTT
>JAUQYW010000264.1 GCA_030587525.1 Candidatus Sigynarchaeota archaeon
GTTTGACATCCAAGCTATGTACGGCGAGCTGGAAAGATCGTTGAATTCACTTGGACTATCAAAGATTTCCCAATCGGCGAAGGATTTCTTGAAGAGCATTGCTGAACGTATCAAGATGGAAAATGTAAAATCGATCATCAACAATCTCAAGATCAAGGATAACGTAGAGAAGCTTGACAAGGCTGCCGAGATCCTCAATCTCCACGCGCAGTACCAGTCCGTGAAAGAACGCCTGGAAAAGATGGGCATCAAGGATGCGGGCACGAAGGTAAAACGGATGATGGAGGAATCCGTGATCCAGGAACGCATCGAGGATTTCGAGCATTACTTGACGAGCATCGGTGTCGCGGAACCGAGAAAAAAGATCGGGGAGTTGCTCGAAGCCATGGGGTTGAAGAGCGCCTATGATGACATCAAATCCGTGATCGGGTGGGACGCGGTCGACCCGGTCTGAGTTTATTCTTCCAATTCTATCTTTTTCACAGGCTGATCGAGCAAGACCATGGTGAGGTCGTTCACGTTCGTGCCGGTCGGCCCCGTGATGATCGCGTCGCCTAGCCGGGAAAACGCCGCATACGAGTCATTATTCTCAAGCAATTCCTTGAGATTCAAGGATAATTGCAGCGCTCTTTCCCGCGATTGATCGTCGATCAAGGCACCTGCTGCTGGACTATTGCCCTCGATGCCATCCATGCCGCAACTGATGATCCCGAATTTTCCCTTGCTTGGAGCATCCATCTTGTTCAAGAAAGCCAACAGCATTTCTTGATTCCGGCCGCCTGTACCTTGGCCCTTGATCGTGACCGTGGTTTCGCCTGTCAGTAGCAACAAGGTGCATCGATTTTCGCCCCTTCCAGAACCGTAATCAACCCGGAATGATTTCCCGTTGAAAAAGCCGGCTTTCGCATCGATCTTGACCCTGGTCTTTAAATCAAAGATATTCGTTATAAGCGCGTGGAGATTCTGCCCGATCTCGGCAGCCTCGCCTTCCAGTCGACTCGTTAAAATGTGAACGGTGCCGATATCTTTGAATTCCCGGGCTTTCACCTTGATCTCTTCCGCTGCGGTCCGCGCGCTGCCAATCATCACGTTCTGCACGTTCTGGAACATTTTACTTTCTGCTTTCGGGGTTTCGAGGTGCTCGTCGCGCATGCCGAGGATCATGTACTTCCTGATGCGCATGGGGATCTTGTCGATCAAGCCATATTTTTCGAGGATGGCGACCGAATCCGAGAACGTGGTGTGGTCTGGCACGGTCGGGCCGGATCCAATGGTCGACAAGTCATCGCCGACGACGTCGGACAGGATTAACCCGATAACCCGTGCGGGCTGGAAATGGCGTGCAAGCCATCCACCCTTGACCATGGAAACGTGCTTCCGAACCGTGTTGATCTCGTTGATGGTGGCCCCGCACTGGATCAAGAGGCGATTGAGCACTTGTTTGTCTTCCAGGGTGATGCTTCCCGCGGGCTGGGGCATGAGGGCGCTTCCCCCGCCGGAAATCAGGCAGAACACGAGATCCTTGCTGCGTGCGTTCTCCGACAGCTCGATCATCTTCTTGACACCATCGACCCCTGCCTGGTTCGGGATCGGATGGCTAGCCCCGATGGCCTTGATCCTGTTCAGTTTTGGCGGATCGAGTTGGAGCAGCTTGTCTGGCGCATTCACGAAACCCGCTTCTATGCGATTCCCGAGCAATTCCTCCATGGCAACAGCCATCTGGACCGCGGCCTTACCCCCACCCACGACGTAGATCTTGCCGGTATCTTCCAACGGGAATGCCAATTCGCCACTATCGGTCCTGACGGTAATTTTCCCATCAGCCATAGCGATATGCCGGTTTACCGCGAGGTACGGATTTACCGCGGTTAACCCGTGCTCGAATAACGAGAGTAATATCTCGCGAGCACGGGCATACCACGCGGTTTTACCATTGGCGATGATGCGCGCCTTGTCTTGAACAGTAGGAGGGATCACGAATGAACCCCCCCGAATTGCTCAATGAATGCAACCTTGATATGCGACATAGGTGAACAAGTACGGTTGGGAAACCATGAATATCATTCTTGTCACAAAAGTTCCCCCGTGCGCCGAGCGAATGGCGCTCGCCCCGACGGCGAATGCTCGCCTTTTTTAATCCACGTCCACCGGCGCCTTGCACGCCTTGCAGCGCTTGGCGCCCCTGAAAAGGGGTTGCCCGCACGAGGGACATCGATATCTGTCGAATTGCGTTTTTGCGAATGCCACATCCCCCTTATCAGCACCGAGTTTTTTGCACGCGGCGCGCCATTCGGGGATCGCCCGGCGCATGACTTTTTTTCCGACCGGAAAGGGAAAGTTTTTCACGTATTTGCAAGGAGCCTCACCACATTGGTGGCACGAGTAAAATCCCCGGTCTTTAACACATTTCCGGATAGAACATCCAGTGCAGAACCCGTATAGCAGCTCGGGCGGGTCGGGTTGCATGCATCCGCGGCACTCGGTAGCCTCGGGCTTCGAGCCGTATAATTCTCCTAAAATCGCCTTGAACTTCTCGTTGTGGTCTCGCGT
>JAUQYW010000299.1 GCA_030587525.1 Candidatus Sigynarchaeota archaeon
ACGTGGTTTCACGGAGGCCGTTGTATCCCCGTAATATTTATCGCCCGCACCGATATGGAGAGAGGAAACTCAAGCTTGCTTCTTGGTAAGTTAAACACAACTCGAGGTCAACCATGGTGTAATTCGGTGTCGTGGTGCAATTTTCGAGGCAAACTTGCATAACTTGCTGTTACACCACTCTCAGAGGTAAGCTAGATCAAGGTCAAGGGGCAAGATCAAGGCCAAATAGCACGTGATCGAGACATCTACTGGTATAGGCGAGGTGCAGGAGCACTTTCACATACTCACGGTTTCCCTTTGTGCTACATAAGCGTCTTGGATGAATCTAGAACGCAAATAGGTGATAATTGCAAGCTAGTGGATGAAATGACCATTTCTTCACTTTTAAAATTAATTGAAAAGTCAATGACCCGAAGTTCATACAAAATCCTCCTATTTTTGCCACGTCCTCGTCGCTCGCCGCGGTCACGTGATGGTTCCTCGTTGATGCTCGAAAGGGGATGGCGAAATTCCCGTTATATTTAATCGTATCAAACACGGTTCCAAAATTGGATCGAAAGTAAAACTCCCGAGGAAAAGCGATTTCCTTCCCATTGGAGACTTGTTTTTCCACTTCCGAGGTGGAGACTGGATATCCAAGGCAATTCAAAATCTTTATCAATATATAGGTCGCTAGCTCTTTCTAACTCTTTAATAATTGATAAGAGAAGCGAATAACATGGAGAAACCTAACACAACTAGTTCAGTAGCTCTAGGGATAATAGGCGGGATTATACTTCTGCTGTCGATACCGCTTGTCTTTAACCTACTTTCCATGCTTTACCACCAGTCGATAGAAACCGTCATGAGCTCAACATTCGGGATGGCTGTACCAAACATCATTTTTGGCATCTTGCTCATCATTCTTGGAATCTCAGTTGGGGTTAAGGCGACGAAGCCCGTTGCCATTTTGATGATCGTTTTTGGACTCATCAGTGCTGTCCTGTCCTTTGTTTTATTCGGTGGATTCCTTGGAATGATCGGTGGAGTATTAGGCGGAATTGGTGGAAATCTAGCGCTAAAAAAGTTACAAACGCCACCAGCTATGTCTTCGGGACCGCTCTACGGGGGACCGCTCTACGCGGGACCGCATTACGCTCCACAGTCGCCGGGACCGCTCTACGCTCCACAGTCCCCGGGACCGCTCAACGTTCCACCACAACAACTGGTGAAACCTGCGTATTGTGCAAAATGCGGTGGTGTCATGGCGGACCGGCGCTGCAGCTCGTGTCGTTCGACCTGGTGCTCGAATTGCGGGACGTGGAATGAACCCGAGGCAGAACGGTGCGCGTCGTGCCAATTCATGCTCCCTGTCTCGTAAACTCATTGTTATCTCTCAATTTTTTTGCTCGTCCTATTATTCCCGGCTAATTGTCCATAGCCGAGCCCGGATGGTGTACCTGTTGTAAAAGCCTCGTTTGGAACCCGAAGCCTTTTGAAAAATGGGATTGAAACTAGGTCATGGCACTCGCGGGCGACGATGGATCCCGTCATGGCTTTCGATCGCTGGGAAAATTTTTCACCGGCGCGTTTTCGCGGGAATTTTTTCTCAAGCGGCTGGTGCCTTGCATCTACTTGTACTTGCTCGCGTGCCTTCTCGTCTGCAACTTGCTATTCCCGCCAGCGGCGGGCGGCGGCCCCGGTTACATCCCGTTCATGCGAACCATTAGTGGCCAAGGAAACCGGGCCGATAATCCCGCCGGGTGGTTCTTTTTCACGGCCGGGCTCATCGGCACGTCCATCTTGCTCGTCCCCTTTTATTGTTTCACGTGGCGTCGCTTGGCGATCATTTGCAAGGGCACAGCATCGGTGAGCCTCTTCTTTGCCATCGCAGGTGCTGCCGGGTTCGCGATGGTCGGGATCTGGGACGAGCGTTCGACCTGCCTTTTGACCGGTTCACTGGGCGAGTGCATCCTTCCATCGCACGTGATCCATGATATCGGCGCGGATATTGCATTTGGCGGGCAACTGCTCGCCGTGCTGTTCAATTTCTTTCCCATGGTGGCTGCAAAGACGAGGCACAAGGTCGACCCGTTCGGCATATGGTGGCAGCTCGTGCACATCGCGTCGTTCATCGGGTTGCTCGTGCTCGGGCTCGTCATGACCAACAACGATGGAGCACCGGCGCTGCTGAGGCGAAGTGCATTCTGGCAATGGTCGCTGTTCGTGAACCTCGCGATCTACTACCTATCCCTCGCGCTCCGGATGAACATCAATACGGCCCGGGTTCAGAGCAGCTTGACCAAGTCCGCTTCTTAAAAAAAGAAAAGAAGAGGCATGCGCCTCAGTCCGCCATCATCTTGATGGCTTCCTCAGCTTCGAAGAGCAGCTCGATCGTGAACTCGTACCCGTCGACTTGGGCATAGAAGTTGTATCGCTTCGTGAGGCCGGCGATGGATTCTATGACCTTGTCATCCGGGCATTTGTACACGGCATAAACCTTGTAGCACCCGTTCGTTACCTGGGCCACCCAGTTGTATAACTTCTTCACGGACGGCGGGTATGCTGGCTTGTTTGCCGCCCCATAGATCTTGTTGAGCTCCTTTTGTTTATTAGGGGGATAGGTTCCCGTTATCATGATGAGAGCCATGCTTGATTCACCTTTGCTTCCGCGGAACTCGGGCCTCCACTCTCCACGCCGCCAAGTACCGCGCTGAATACTTCCCCGCCTGGGCTATATAAGGATCGCTAGGGCGCGAGCATGAATACATGACCACTCTATATGGAATCATGCTGCAAATTCAAACTGCTATCTTTTTTGGAGAGTGCTCGATTTGTCAAATCAATTGAGTGAGCTGTAATGAAAAAGCAGATTATCTGGTCGGCGAATGAAGAAAAAAAGGCAGACAAGCTCGGCAACTCTGCGGTTATCGCGAAAGGGGAAGAGGAATGGAAAAGGTTAATGGAACTTGGAGATAAAGCCTTGGTCGAACCGATTTGGCCCGACGCTGAGAAAAATTTCCGGGAAGCCTTGCTCATCAAGCCAAATGATCTCGACACCCTGCTCCGCATAGGTATAACCTTAGCAGGTTTGTCAAAATGGCCTGCCGTTATCGAGCATTGCCGCAAGATTCTGCAAATGAGGCCCGAGAGCGCGCTAGCATGGCAAGGTCTAGGCGTCGGTCTCCTCAAGTCGAAGGATATCGCCGGTGCAATCGATGCGCTTCGAAAATCCATATCGTTGCAGCCAAATGATTTCACCACGTGGTCATTCCTTGCAGACGCGCTCGCAGAGCAAAATGATTGGGCCGGCGCGATGGCCGCATGTGAAAAATCCCTTGAGCTCAACCCAAAGAATGATGATAAGTGGAACCTTCTCGGCACGTTGCATTGCAACTTGGAGGAATACGACAAGGCCATCGAAGCCTTCAAGCGAGCACTAGACATCTTTCCAGGACATTATCACGCGTGGTATAATCTTAGCAACGTGTATCACCTCACCGGGAAAACAAGGGAAGCAGAGAATGCACAAAGAAGAGCGAAAAAGAGTGAAAAGCTATTCCACGACCAGTTGTGAACGGTGCGGCGAGACCGTGCGGTCAGAATAATTTGAAGAGTGGGTGATTTTCCGACCCCGGTTTTATCTTATCGATGCGGCGGCCCGCGTACGCGTGGAATGCATCGACGTTTCCCGCCGCCAGGCAGACTTGCTTGGCATACTTGATGGGGCCATACAGCACGAAATTCGCCCCGGACGACGCAAGGAACGCGCTCGCCGCGACGAGGCTCGTGATCCGGGCATCGTCGCCGAACCGCTTGAGGCCCCCGCACTCGAAAATCGCGTTGGATGGCGCGCAACCCGCGGGCAACCCGAACGATTGCTTCACCTCGTCGATCGTGCGAGCGGCGATACCGATGGACGGCATGTCGAGCACGGCGACGTCGACGATGCAATTGTCGACCCCGGCACGCCGTGCCTTCGCGAGCAGCCCTTCCTTGATGCCCGTCTTCTCGTCCCAGCCTTCCAGCAGCTTCAGCTTCTGCTTGGGCAAGAGCAAAGTGGAATCGAACGTCAGCAAGATGGCGTGCTTCACGCGGCACTCCTTGATGGCCGACAGCGTCGAGTCGGTCACCTTGGGCTCGATGCTGTTGTAGATGAGCCTGTCACCCAGCCCCGTGGCCATCAAGGTCTTCATGGCCGGCACCCGGATCTCGTCCGTGAGCCCGTCCATGAGGAACGGCTGCTGCTTGCTCTCCGTGGCGTCGGCGACGAAATGACAATATTTCACGAGGTTGTCCGCGGAATCCCCGACCACGTCGACGATGAAGGTTATGCCGGTTTCCTTGGTCACGGCTTCCAGGTCCCGCAGCTGCTTCAAAGCCTCGTCCTTGTCAAAGATGCCATTCTTTTGGTCGCTGATGACCTTGTGGCCCTTGTAAAACATGCTGCCGATCATGCACGTCGGGTATTCCCCGGGCTGGCCGCCGAGGGTCACGTTGCCGATAACGACTTTTTTTTGGGGCGTCGTGTAAGGTTTCATATAAATCCACGAGAAAATAATCCAAGCGTGAAGATAAAACCCGTCTGGCGATCACGCGGGAAGAACCAGGACCACTGAAGCGAATATGAAACTGCACGCAATCATCGAAGGCGAAGTCCAGGGCGTTGGATTCCGCTGGCACACGCAGCGCCGGGCGGAAAGCCTCCATCTCACCGGCTGGGTAAAAAACCTCGACGATGGCCGCGTCGAGGTCGTCGCCGAGGGCAACAAGACCGACTTGGAACAGCTGCTCGCCTGGCTAGACAAGGGACCGAGCAATGCGGCCGTGACCGGCGTGGAATCCGAATTTTTCGACAATGAGGACGGGTTCGATGGATTTTCCATCATCACGGACTAAAAAGGCGATGGTGCTCCTTTCTCCCAATGAATCAATTCCCGTGCATGAGGAAATAGGCGATCTTGAAAAAAATCGGCAGGTGTTCGCCGCCAATGAGCAGCGGCAAAACCAGGTCGGCCACGAGGCATTCGACAAGGAAGATGACGATCGAGATGACCACGATCCGCTTGACCTGGAACTCGCCAACGACCGCCCCGCTTGCCTGGAACTGTGCGGTAAAGATCGCAGGAAGCGCGCGGGCGGATTCAGCAGCAAGCCAGCCCGTCCAGGCGATTGAAAGCCATGCCATGACCGTGAGATAGATCCCGTAATGGATGATGTTCCACGATATCGGCGGAACCGAGATCGCGAGGCATATCGAGAGAATCAAGGCAGGAAGGGAGCATAAATTGTTTCGGATTATGTTTAGCGTGGAAAGCCGGCGTATCTTGACGCGCACTTCGCGGCCCCCGGCATCCCGGAACCGCTTCGCGGGCGGTAATGCCATGTAGTACAGCCCGAGCAGTAATCCTATGATCAAGAACAAGGCGAAGGCGACGACGAAAGCGATCCGTTCCGGGACGAAACGTTCCAGCACCGTGGCGACCGCGTTGTTCACGAAAAACCAGGCGAAGTTCATGCAAGCAATGACCGGTATTGCGAAGGTTGCGACGAAGGCAGGCACCTGCACCTTCTTACCCCTTGAAGCCAGCTTGGAGAATAGAGCCGGGAAGAATGTCCCGGGATCCGTGAGCCAGCTGTACAAAAATCTCCAGTCTTGCTTGTTCATGTCGTGCTACCTCTAGCCGATCAAGTCTATGTTCACCGCGTTTTCCGACACGTGATATTTGCCGGGCGCTAGCGGCGTGCCGTCCACGATTATCGACATGCCCGTTGAGGAACCGATGCCCATCGATATGTAATCGAGCCCAGCATCGTGGATCGATATCGTGCTGTCGTTCGCGACGATCCATACTTGTCCATCGATTCTCAGCGTGGCAAGGTCGCGGGCGAGGACTTGCACGGGTGTTGCCCACGTCGCGTTGAAATGCAACGATGCTTGCGAGCCACGTATCGAGTACGTGCTTCCCCTGAACGAGACCTCCAGCGCGTCGGCAACGCGATAATCCTGGCGTCTGGACACGTGGAGCTCGGCCTCGCCGTTCGGATGTTGCACGAGGATCACGTTCGCTGGCCGGTCCGAACTCGTGGCGGGATACTCGTTGCCCGCGATGGTGAACGGCAGCGCCGCGACCGTGATGTTCACGGCGGTCTCGTAAGGATACAGCACCGTGAACCAGGATGCGGCTCCGCTCGTCTCGCCGAGGAATCGATACGTCGTGCAGTCCTCCAGCACGTTATATTCCCTACTCCAGTGGCCGAACGGGTGGCCATACGTAGCCGAGTCCCCGCCGGTGATGTTCTGCACCTCGGTCCATGGACCAAATGCGTAAAGAGCAAGGTTCCCCCTCGGGAAATTCGTCTTCATGCAGTAAATCCCGGGCTCCGCTGTCGCGACGACGTTCGACGCGTTGTCGATCAACGCGGGCACGTGCAGCGGGAGCTGCCACTGCACGGCGAGATCGTGGGTCCAGCTGCCGTGCCAGAAATCGGAAGCGACCCAGTAACGTGCCGGGTCCGCGTTTCCCGACTTGTTGAGGGGAATGTCGGCTGGATCCTCCCTGAAATTCACGGCGATGAATTCCCGCTCGGCGAGGGCACCGAACGCGATATGCGAAGCCCTGGAACACGAGCCCATGCTGCCACCGATCCACGCATTCCCCGCGGCGTCGACGAGAAACAAGTCCTTGTCGTCGATGAGCCACGTGTTGTGCGCGAAGGCGGTCCTGAGGTACAAGGAGATCTCGTCGGCCGTGTACCTGTACCGGCCGGGGTCGATGAGCAACCGCCGCCCGAACGCGTAGGTCATGACGTTGAACAGGTCATTATTTTGATGGTAGCCATAGCCGAATGGACCACCGTCGAAGTAGGAATACAGTGCGTCGGCATCGTTCCACGCGGTTCTCGACGTGAAGACGCCCGATGCCGAAAAACCCGCGTTCAACCTGGGTACCGGGTTCGCGGGGATGGGATTGCCCGCGGCGTCGAAATAATCGATCTCCGCGTCGTCCCCGTCGAGGAGGCGCGACGCGAACCCGAGCGATCCAGCGGTGTATTCCATGTCGGCATGGCCAAACGTCGTGCAGCGCCCGTCCGGCATCGTGTTGTGCACGAGAAACTTGGTCATGTTCACCGTCGCCTCGTTCAACCCTTGCGGCACCACCAGAAAGGGATATGCATTGGCATATTGGATGGAATTCAAGGCTTGACCCAGTATGACTATGTGGTACTCGATCGACTGCTCGTTGGTGCCACCATCTGGGTACACGGATTCCCGGACGCTCCTTTGGAGTGTTTCCCACGCTTCATTCGCCCACGACGAGCTCGCGGTGATCTCGGGGAGATACGAGGCGAGCATGATCATGTGGTCCGACTCGATGAACGCCCAGTTCGTCCGGATCTTGTGGAACGCAAACAAGAACTGGCCGTGATCCACGAAGCTCGAAAGGTAGCGGAAACAAAACTCGGGTGTGAAGGCAACGGTCTCCTTGATCAAATCAATTGCGAGGATCAGCTGATTTATCCGTATGGCTGCATCGATCGTGCGCCACGTAAATGCCGAACCCACTGGTTCATCGTCCAGAAAGATCGTGTATAGGTCGACGAGCGCCGCGGCATAATATTCTGCCAGCGCCGTGTTATTCACGTCGAGGTACCCGCGCGCAGCAATCGCCAAATCTGTCATCCAGTACCCCCGGTTCAGCTGCCACGTCCATTCCATATCCTCGTCGGGCGTCGCGTGGAAATTCATGTTCAAGATGACCCGCCCGTTGACCGTCCGGTTTCCCGTGTCGTTCAGCACGTGCGTGACGCCGTTGATCGTGAACACGCGGGCAATGATATCGTTCCCGTTCGCCGCGTAACCAATATTTCCGGAATAGGGGTGAAGGGGCGGCCAACTCCGGTGCAAGAAATAGTCGTGCAACGCAACCTTCGCGGCGGTCTCGTTCCCCGCATCGAGATTCGCCTTCACGCCGGCGAGCCCGGGCCGCGTGTAGTCCAGCAGGCCGAACAATCCCGGGCCGGGATAGTTATTCCCGAAGTCAAGGTGCGGGAAAATGAACCCGAAGCATATCCCGGCGATGATCACTGCGGCCGGCAGCGCGTTTTTGCGAATCATCATCGATGCCTATCCCGGTACGTGAGGCTTTTAAGAAAATGGAAAAATAGGAGAACTCTCCTTATTCGTATTGTATCTTCAACTCATTCAACAATGTTTGCAAGTTCTTGACGCATTGGGCAGCGTCGTTGAACTTGTCTTCGCTATGCACGTGCGGCTCGACCGACAAGATGCCATCAAAGCCTTGCTCGGCGAACCAGGGCAGGACCGCTCGCCACGGGATTTCACCTGTGCCGAACACCGCGCCCTTGCCCCCGAGCAATTTCTTCAAGATGCCCTTTACCCAGAACCCTTTCCTGAAGCTGCGATCCTTGACGTGGAAATACGGCACGTGATCCTTGAGCTTGTCGAAATCGTCCCGCGTGAAATTCCCGACGTGGCTCACGAAATTGGCAAGATCCAGGTTTGCTTGCAAGTGCGGGGACTTGTAATGGTCGAACAAGCGCAAGTATGTCGCCGTGTCACTCACGAGAGTGTCGCCTTCGCATTCCACGACCATCGTGCAATTCCCAGCCTTGCACTTCTCAACGAGCACGTCGTAATCCTTGAAAAGAATGTCCCAGTATTTCTCGTGATTTTGCTTGCCCATCGTGTAGGTGAAAAACGAGTACGTAACGATGTATTTCGACTTGAACTCCTTGGCACAGCGGATGGCATCGTCGATCCGGCTCACGTTGAACGGGTGATCCCTGTTCATATTCTTAGACCCGACCTTGGCGAGTTTCGTGCCTTCGGGAAAGACTTTCATGATCTGCGTCTGGATCGAAGCGATCTTCACGCCGCGCGTGTCCAGCGTCTCGTGGAGCTTGGCGATCTCGCCCTCGTCGAGGTCAAGGATGGACTTGCCCCACAAGTACGCAATCTCGATGAATTTCACGTGTTCCTTGGCGCAGACCTCGTCGAGGACGGCCTCGAAGCCTTTTTCTTGCGTGTAAAAATCGTTAGGAATGAGCGCAACTTCTATCATAATTCGTGATTCATCCTGGGCTTCTTATATGTTGCCAAGAAATGGCATCCCGCGGCTTTAGTTAACCTCCCGCATTTTATCCGCGTGGTGAAATGGCATTGGAAGCGAAGCCCCCGTCGATATTCAAGAAGGCTTGGATCTTGCTATTCTGGAACATCGGCGTTTCGTTCTTCTTCTCTGCCGAATTCATCAATCTCCTGGTTGTCTCGTACAAGATCTGGCCTCACGAGGAATTCCACGCGTTCGAGATGGGTGCGCTCATCACCGCCCGGTTATGGGTCGACGGGATTGCAGCGATTTTTTGGGGATTCGTCGCTGACCGGTTCGATCGCCGGAAAGTTTTTATGTTCACGAGCAGCGCGACGGGCGTGCTCGTGTTTATCAATGCATTCCTGCCGGTTGGCGGTGGATTCTCCTCCTATTACTGGTGGCTTGCCCTTCGCATGTGCATCGGTTCCGTTATGAGCGCGGGAGGACCGATCGGGAATTCCTTGAGCAGTGACTTGCTCGCGTCGAAGGAGAAGTCCCAATATTTTGGCTTCGGCTCTATTCTCTGGCAAGTAACACAAGTCGGCAGCATGATCTTCAGCGCGCTGTTATTCAGCTTGCCCGGAGACGAATGGCGCGTTTTTTTCCTCATAGCTGGCGGTTTATTCCTCGCGAACACGGCATTCCTATCGATCAAGTTCAAGGAGCCGCGCCGCGCGGGCACGCACGAGTCATTCGCCCGCATCGTGGGTGACCTCGACGTGAAATACGATTTCGGGCTCACGTGGGCCACGGCCAAGGACACGATCCTCCGGCCCACGAACATCCTCGCCGCGAGCGAGGGCATCTTCACGAACGTGCTGTTCGGCATCATCGATCTCATCTGGTTGCCCTACATCCAATCGCCCCCGCGCAACATATCGCCGTTCTCCAGCAGCATCTTCATCTTGATTTTCGGGGTGCCGGGCGTCCTTCTTGGCAGCATCGTGTTTGCCAAGATGTCGGACAAGTTCGGCGCCAAGCGGTTGCGAAATCGAATCATGATGATTGCGTGTTCGTTACTCGGCGCGATGGGGTGCATCCTTGCCGCCTTCTCCATGCCCCTGCCCGAGCTCACAGCGGAACAAGGCGCGGATATCCGTAATATGCTCGCGTATCCCGTGTTTTTCTTGTTCGGGGCTACGATGTTGGCCATGCGCAGCGCGTTTAGCATCTACGGCGTGAACCAGCCGCCGATCCTGCAAGAGATCAACTTGCCGGAGGCGCAAGGCCGCATCGCCTCGACGGGGCAATTGTTGGAGATCTTCTCGTACGGCGCGGGCCCGATGCTCGCCGGCGCGGTCCTTAAAACGTTCAGCAACCAGTACCAGGCTGCAATTCAAGTCGTGGCGCTAATTGCTCTTCCCGGGATAGCCATGTGGTTCCTCGCCTGGTTCTGGGTGGAGAAAGACCAGGCCCGGGTCAAGCGCATCGTCGAGGCACGCGCCCGGGACTTGAAAAACAAGGCCAATGGTAACGGCAAGACATGAGGCTGGCCGTCACGCTTTCATGGAGTCGAGCGTGTCCTTGAAAGTTTTGAGCAGGTACTCGCCAAATAGCGCGTCAAAACTGAAAAACTTCTCGTATCCGCCCGTGACGTAGAAACTCCACGGATAGATGTATCCACAAGTCTCGTTCATCTGGCTGAAAAAAAATTTTCCCGCCGGCACCTTCTTGGACAACTTCGCTTGATACTCGATGAACGGCTCGCCAGGGCTCGAAAACCAGTAGATGTCGTTGATCCGCGCCACGAACAGCTCGGTCTGGTGGTGCACCTGGCGGCCATTCATCACGATATTGAGCATGGGAAGGAACCTGCCATTCACGAGCTTGTATAAGTCGTGGAACAAGCCAATGCGGATTGCATCCCGAAACTCGTGGAGGAGCATCCTCGATTTCCCGCTTGCGGTCTTGTACAATCCGAGACGGTTCCAAACTGACCGCACGCGGCCGATGCGGGGGAACAGGAATCGACGTCGCACGTCGACGGTCGTCACGGGCTCGACATGGACGTCATCGATGGCCTTGATGACGAGATCGGCGAACCGTTGTCCCAGGTCCTCGACCAGCTTGATGGAATAGGCCATCGAATCGTCATGCGACGCGTGATCGCGATGTCGCTTCATCCAATAGCCCTTATACCCGTGTATGGTCACATCGCCGCTGGCACCGTTGAAATACGCGGCGAATTGCAGCGATGGATAGTACTTGAAGAGCGCCTTGGCCACCATACCGGGATATTCCGGGTGGATATCTGCATTCCCGCCGGGCATCTGCGTGGGATGGGCTTGATAATTCACGACGATCCCGGTCAAGTTCCCTTCCGGATCCGTGATTTTCAAGAACCGAACAGGTTCTTGGATGTACTCATACGGCGAGCGACGGCGGATAGCGAGGAACGGGCTCGGGATGCTGGTCACGCCGTAACCGAGATTCGCTTCTTGCGCGTTCTTGAACGCGTTGACGCCCGCTCGGACGATGTGGTGCATGATGTACCTGACAACATCATACTGCACGTCGAACGTGAGCACGTTCGCGAGACGATTGAAGAAAACGCCGATCGTGTCAGGCGAGGAATGGCTGTGCGTGAAATGAAGGATAATATTTGATATTGGAATGCCCGTGCGGCGAGAAATGGCGCGCCGAGCAAGACGGGCGATACGATACTGGAATCCGACGAGGTCACATGCGATGATCACGAGGCTCGATCGGGGGTCTTCTGGATTCCTGAAACAAATGGCCCTGGCGTATAAAAAGTCCAGCACCTTCTGGCTTACCTTGTGCATCCTGATATACCCACCTACTCGGATGCCACCACCAAGGTCTAACGGTGGGGTTATGTTTGTTGCTGCAAAACCTATTAGATAATTCATCAAGACTAAACAAAAAAATCGGGCATAAAAGGGCAAGTGGAGGCAAACGAAATATTATCGAAATGAACCATAATGCGCGGCACATGTTGCCAGCCAACTCAACAAACCAGGGGAAACCCGCATTTTTTGCAGTTGGTCTCGAGTGAATCGTTCCAGACGTTGCAATTCACGCACCTGGTCTTGCCACATGACATGCACATGTAATTTATGGGTTTTTTCCCGCAAACCGGGCACGTGGCTTGGTCCTGAAAGGGCTTTTTGGAAAATTTCGAGAGAGATCGCCTCGCATAGTTAGGTTTCAAGTGGTGCGTCGCAATTCTTGCAACGACCCTCGTTCTTTTCGTTCCATGTCTCGCACACGGTGCACCGGAATCCGCCACACGATTGGCAAGCATATCCAGCCAAGGGAACATGACATGCGGGGCAAGTTCTCTGGTCTATAATCTTCCATCTCTGATTTTTCTTGCGGTCCATGATACAGAGGATCGTGAGAAAGATGCCGATGGCCAAGAACATGAACATGAAGAAGTCGTAGGTTGAATTCCTGAAAATGAAAAATCGATTTGGCGTGTCATAATCCGTCGTGAGCCCTGTAATCAGCAAGATCGAGAACATCAAAAAGGAAAAGCCAAGCCACGTCTCCTTTTTTAAAATACCTTCCCATCGATTGTGGTAATATCTTTTCATAAAAGCTTGCACTTCCGGATAGGTTCAACAGATCAATTATCTCTCGGTTAAGTTATATGTGGTCAAGCAGATATAGTGTCTATCATGGAACTGAACGGCATCACGGTAACCAAGCACGAGTTCAAGGTCGGCACCAAGTCGATGTTCCTGCTCGCGGGCGAAATTCACTATTTCAGGCTGGATCCGAACGACTGGGACGACCGGCTCGGGCAAATGAAGGAAATTGGTTGCAACGCAGTCTCGACCTATATTCCGTGGAATTGGCACGAGGAATACAAGGGAAAGTTTGACTTCACATCGCCAGAAAAGGACCTGGACAAGTTTCTCGAAGCAGCGGAGTTGTATAAGTTCAAGATCCTCGCCCGGCCGGGGCCATGGATCTGCAGCGAGTGGATGAACGGCGCCATCCCGCAGTGGCTCATCGACGAGCACCCCGAGATCCTCTGCACCAACGACGTGGGCAAGCATCCCAGCTGGATCAACTTGAAAGCCACGCCAATTTCATACTTGCATCCCGTGTATCTCGACCACGTGAAAAAATGGTACGCGGCCGTGGCGCCCATCCTCAAGAAACACGAGCATCCTCGCGGCGGCATCATTCTCATCCAGCCAGACAACGAGCTCTCCTTCGGGTTCCAGAAAGGCGTGTTCGATGCCGATTACACGGCACCCTCTGTGGAGTTTTACCGCGGCTTCCTCCAGAAAAAGTATAAGTCAGTCGCTGGTATCAACAAGGTGTACGGCACGTCGTTCAAGACACTGGACAAGATAATGCCCCCGAAGCGTGCCGATGCTGATGGCAAGCAATTGCTCATCCGGTGCAACGATTGGGTCGAGACGAAGGAGCGCATCATCCAGGAGTACACGTCGCGCTGCATCAAGATGCTGCGGGATCTCGGCCTCAAGTCGCCCATGTACGTCAACACGCCGTCCTTATCATCGCCGGCCAACATTATGCTCCAGAACCTCGCCGAGCGGAAGGACAATGGTGGCCTCGTGCTCGCCGGCGACGACCATTACCCGCACGCGCTCGATGCAATTTATCGCCAGGACTTCCCGCTGTCCCTTTCCATCGAGCAGCTCGATGCGCAATTGCCCTACATGCCCATCTCGTGGGAATTCGAAGGCGGGCATTACGACGAGGACGTCGGGCCGAACGATGCCCAGATGCTCCCCCGGCTTGCTGTCGCGCATGGCCTCAAGGCGATGAGCATTTACATGATGGTGGGTGGCCGAAACCCGCCGATGCCCGCGGACTTGAAGAAAAAGTACAAGCATCCCTTCGACCACTATGGCACGTACCCGAACACGATATCCCCGACCGGGAAACCGGATCCCACGGGGAAATCATATGATTTTGCAGCTGCCATTGGAGAAAATGGCCAGAAGAGCGACCGGTTCCAGATCTTCCAGCGCTTCTTCGCGTTCGTGTCGAACAACGCGAACCAGTTGCTTGTCAGTTCCAAGGTGCACGATGATATTGCCTATATCCATTACCATGACTATGGCCGCATCAACATTCAGACCGAGCCGCTCGGGTTTGCATTCAATTATTCACGCATGGACCAGCCAGACATATCGAGCATGTTTTTCCAAGCGCTCGTGTGCCTGAACGGCCTGCATTACCAGCCCAAGATGGTCGAGTTGCTCGTGGCATCATCGGAGGAGCTGGCGAAATATCCCGTGGCGTTCGGGTGCTTTTTCGAATTCATGGACACCGAGAGCGTCAACAAGCTCGCCGAATACGTGAAGAATGGCGGCACCCTCATCGCGTTCTTCGAGATCCCGTCCAAGACCGAGTGGCTCGAGCAATGCGACCTCTTGACCAGCCTGGTGCCAGCCAAGATCGATGCCAAGGTCAAGGACGAGTCCATCACCGCTCTTGGCCACGTGATCGACTCGGCCGAGTTTGCGTTCACGTTCAAGGACATCCCGGACGGCGCCGAGGTGCTCGCCACGACGAAAAGCGGCGGCATCTGTGCATACGCGTGCAGCGCGGGCAAGGGCAAGATCGTCCACCTCGGGTTCGCGCCCCCGCCGGAAAACGAGGGCCGCGCTTTCCTCCACGACTTGTTGGAAAACAGCTTGAAACTCTCGCCCCCGAAATCATACAGCTCGCTCAACGGCGTGGTTTGCGTCCAACAACAAACCGCCAACGGCGAGAGGATCGTGGCCGTGGCGAACTTGTGGAAGGGTGACGAGCGAATTGACATCATGCTCGATGACCAGTCGCGGACGCCGCTTTTCCGCATCGAGGCGAAGAACGTCGTCGTCGCGGGCCGGTCTTGCTTGTTCTGGAGTATCAACAAGAAGCTCTCTGAGGACGTCACGATTGCCTTCACGACGAGCGAGCTCGTGTCAATGAAGAAGGAGGACAACCAGCTGGTTGTGCAAGGCTATAACTTCAAGAACGCGTCGGGCTTGCTCTGGATCCCGTGCGCGTCCAAACCCAAGAAATGCAACCACAAGTTCACGTACGGCAGCGACAAGATCGTGCGCATTGAGCACGATTACCCGACGGAAATCCAGATTGATTTCCCCTCGTCCAGCCTCGTGTTCAAGTTGAAGGGAATCGAGGTACCGAGGGATTGATTTCAAGAAATCTCACTATTTTTCATTCCTGTTCTTTTTTAGAGGACGGAGAGCAGCACGACCACCACGGCGCCCAGCAACAGCGGGTTAAGGATGTTATCCCAGAGCGTTTTCGTGGTCACGTCGATCAAGAACACGACCACGGCGATAGCGATGGCCGTTAAAATGATGACCACTTGTGAAAATCCGCTTTCATTGAACCAGTTCAAGAAGAGCATCGCGATCAAGAATGCGGTGACCGCCCCGGCCACGTACCCCTCGATGGTTTTCGTTGATCCCCGGGGAAACACGTGCTTGCCAAATCTACGGCCAAACAAGCTCGATGCGGCGTCGGCAAGGGACGACACGAAAGCGAGGGTCAACAAGATTTGTGCTGGCCCCATCACGAACGGAAACAGTGCGAGTATCAAGGTTGTCGCCGAGGAGAAGCTCTTCATCTCGTTTTTCTTGAGCGACGAGAAAAACCAGCGCTTGGCCCACGGGGGAAGCTGGTAGAACGACTGCAGCCGGAGCAAGTCGGCGTACTGGAACATGAAGATGAAGTTGGACCCAACGATCACCTCGCCGAAGATGCAAAACGCGGCCTTGTCGATCCCGACCCCGTTGTAAAAGCCTGGCACACCGTTCAGCACGATGGCAAGGATTTGAATGGCGAGGATGACCGTGCCCGGGATCACGTGGAGCACCTTTCGCTTGATGTCCACGGCAGTGCTGTATGCGCCGACGCGGTAGCTCGCGAGCAGGTTAGCCTGTTCTTCGAGGCGCTGTTGCTTCTCCGCGGGATTTTTCTGGCAACTGAAATAATTGTAGGAGCACTGGATTAACCAGTTCGCGCTGAAACCTAAGATGAAGAGGCTCGACACGTTGTAAAGCAAGTCGATCCCCGCCTCGGACGCTTGCGTCGGTATGTAGAGGAATGGCCACAGCAACCCGCACGAGAAAAACAATATCGAAACCAGGAATTCGTTGTAGAACGTGGAGGCATTCGTGAATTCCAGCGTTTCTGGATCCTTGGCGTGCCTCATCGTCATCGCGTGGCGCGTGGAGAAGAGGCCGAAAACGAAGAATTCGACCATTACCGGGATGGACGACAAGTGCAGCATGGGCAACCACGAGAGTGCCTCAATAGACCAATACGTGCTGCCGGTATTTATTGTCGCGTTGATGGTCACGCGATGCGCTAGACCGTGCCGGACTTCGCGGCGCGATCCGCTGCAAACGCCATGAGATGGTTATACAGGGATTCCCGGGCGGTCGTCAGGGGCGGCGCGATGCTATTAAAGGCGTCAATTTCAATCATGCATGCATTATACTCACAACGTTATGCACGTTATGGCAGCAATTGTATTCGAGACCATCAAACCTTCCAGCCATCCAATAAGTCCGCCTCCGTTCCAAGATCATCGAGAAACCGGATCAGCTCTTGCTTGAACGTGGCCATTATATCGGGGTGCTGCGCAGACACGTCTCGCTGCTGCGTCGGGTCGTCGTGCAAGTCGAAAAGCATGTCCCGGGCTTCCTCCCATGGCTCCAGCGTCTTATCGAGGCCGTCGACCGCCCTGTCGGTGATCTTCTCGGTGCTCTTGGTTGCTTTCGACACGAACATTGCAGACCATCGATCCTTTATGAAAGAAATAGGTATCCCGCTTCCCTTGAGGAACGGGAAGCTCGCGGCGAAATCGAGGTGCTGGTCCTTTTTACCGAGGAGTGCATTCTTGAACGAGCGGCCGTGGACCGCCATGAACGGGTGACCCTCGACGTCCATGATCGTGGGCAAAAAGTCGGGTGGCTGAACGAGAGCTTGGCGGCGCCCGGGCTTCACGTCGGGATGGTGCACGATCAATGGGATGTGGTTGATCTCCTCGAAAAGTGGGAGATACGACAGAGCATATTTTCCTTCCCGGTTGTAATTCGTCAAGCTCTTGCCGATGAACCCGTGCTCCCCCAGCAAGAACCCGTGATCCGTCGTGAAGATGACCATGGTATCGTCAAGTAACCCGAGATCCTCGACTTTTTGGAAGATCCTCCCTGCCCAGCGGTCCACGAGCGTCACTTCACCGGCGTAGAGCGCCCGGCATTGCTTGACCTCCGCGTCGGTGAGGTATCCCGCGGTTTTACTATAGCGAGGGTAATCGACTTCTTGGCCGTTGAAGTTCGGGTCGGCATACTTGTTTATATACCACCGTGGTGCGTCCCAGGGCTCGTGCGGGTCAAAGAAATCAACATACAAGTAAAATGGCCCCTCATTGAAGTTTTCTTCGAGCCATTCGCACGCGCAAGTCCCGGTCCTCGCGGGAAACGTGTCACTCTCGTGTTTCCAGCGGGCACGCCCTCGCAAGTGGGTCTTCTGCAGCATCTCTGGCGCCCGGTAAAGCTTCGGGTCCGACTTGAGCGCCGGCAACTTCGGCGAGGTCTTCCAGCGGTCGTGTTCCTGGCCCCGGATCCATTCAAACCCGTCGAAGTCCTTGTCATAGTGGTATCCGTTTTCGAGGATGTGTGGCTCGTCGCAGATCATCATGGACGTGTATCCTTGCTGCCCGAGCAGCATTTGTATGGTCGGTTCCATGGTCATAGGCGCCCACGGCGTGTACGTCGCCGTGTAGCAGCCGGTGAACACGTCCCGCCTGTTCGGAACCGTCGGGAAGCTGGCGGAATAGGCGTTGTCGAACACGACTGCCTTGTCGGCGAACGCCTTGATGTTCCTCGTGTCAACGGCTTTGTTGCCATAGCACGACAAGAAATCGCGCCGCAGCGAGTCTGAGATGATGATTATAAAGTTAAACTTGCGTGCCATTGAAATCCCCGAAGCATTATCCGTATTTCCTTCACAGCTTGGAAACAAAAAAAGCTATGGCTGCTCGGTCCGGGCGGTCAAGTGCTTGAAGTATCGATCGGTCATGCCCGCAATGAAGTCCCGGGCGATGATAGCCGGCGTGTCTATATAATTATCGAAGTAGTCCTTCCCGATCAGCGCGACGTGGTCGCGAAACACGGCGCTGTTCTCATCTTGGCTCGCCACGTCATTGCACACAGCCTCGAACAAGGCGTCGATCTGGGCGGGAATTTGCTTGATTTTCTCGGTCAACACCGGGTGCTTGTAGATGCGGGCCATGTTGAACGCGTATAGCTTTTCCAGCGCCTGGTGTACGTCCTTGGAATACGAAACCTTGGCAAGTTCCGATGCTTGCGTGTTCTTGATCAAGTCCTTGACGAGGATGTCAATGATGATCCGATTCGATTTACCGAGCATCGTATCTGGAATGTCATCGCGGGTGATCAGCCCCAACGTGATAGCATCCTCGATATCCCTACCGATGTAACTGATCGTGTCGACGAACCGGACGATACAAGCCTCGATCGTGATGGGCTGCAAATCGATGTCGTGCTTGGTCTCTATCATCTTCCGCAGATTTGAATCGATCCCGGCAATGGCATCATCTGCGGTAATGCCTGGAACCTGAGCTGGCACCACCTCGCGGGTATGGATCTCGCCGTTGTGGCACAAGATGCCATCGAGCGTTTGCAGGGATAAATTGAGCCCAGGGAACCCGTTCTCCTGCTTCTTATAGGCGCTTTCGAGCTGGTCGAGGAACACGACGCTTTGGGCATTGTGGTGGAAATGACCGATGCCGTGCCGTTCGCACGCCCTATCGAGCACTTTCTCGCCCTCGTGCCCGAACGGGCAATGGCCAACGTCGTGGCCGAGAGCGATGGCTTCCGTGAGATCCTCGTTCACGTCGAGAACGCGGCTGATGAATCGACTTATTTTCGAGAGAAATTGCACGTGGATGACCCGGTGCGAAATACGGTCATCCTCGATGTTGGAAAACACCTGGGTCTTGTCGATGTACCGGTTAAAGGAAAAAGAATGGATGATGCGATCGCTGTCGCGCCAATAATTCAATCTTGGACCCCCATCCCTCTCTTTTTCGGTATGCCGGAAGATTGCTCTGTTCGAGCGCGCCGCGGCGGGCGCGAGTGCAATCTCGCGGTCTAGAAGTTTCTGCTTGATGTCCTTGTCCTTCATTGCCATCATGCCGGTGAATCTAATACTCGTCAAAAGATCATTGCTCCCGTGCATGAAAAGCCTTGCAAGACCTTGAACTTGCACCGCATGTGATCATAGTGGGGAAAAATATAAAAAAAGGACGTGAACCTATTTGGTTTCGCCGACGACCTTGATGTCCTTCTTGATGGCCGTCAATTCCTTGGCTTCTTTCATTGCCTCTTCATATATCTTTATTTTGAACTTGTTATGGAAAGGAGATATCTTCGCGCCCCCGGCAGCCATGGTGTAATAAAACCGGGCTAAACTTTTCACACCTGTGACCATCTTCGTGGCCTTGTCGAGTTCGGCTAGCGTGTTGGTGTCGTACCCACCAAAGAAACCAATGAAGAACGAATACACGAACACCATGCCGAACATGGACACGACGAACAAGATGAGCGCGTCCACGATCTCCTGGCCGAGCATGCTCGAGAGGATCCAGAGCACGAGGAAGTTGCAGAAACCTGCTAGGCCGGGCGCGACGAATGTGGGCCACACATTCCAGTCCCACTTGTGGATCTTCTTTCGGATCATGATCAACACGAAAACGTTCTTGATCGCCAGGGCAATGATGTACGAGTACAACACGATCTCCATGGCCCTGATGAAAAACATGACGGCGAGTAGCAAGAACGCTCGGATCGACTGCTCCAGAACCCACGCTGCCCCGGCGTACCCGGGTTTATTCGCAGCGCTGAATTCTTGGTCTCCTTGCCACGAGATCGGGCCGAGCAAGTTGAACAGCACGAGCCATGGGAGCAAGTCCGCTGCCCGGGCCCACACCGATCCAGACGCGCCGATCACGAACGTGCGACCGATGGCCCAGAGCGACGAGCACAAGAAGATGTTCCACACGTTTCCCCATTTCCACCCCGAGCTCGACGTGTAATTGAGTAACGCGGTTTTCTTGTACTCGGTTGCCTCAGTCAAGGCACCGATCATGGACGACGTGAGCAAGGTCACCGCTTGCGTTATCTGGCTGATCGTCCACGCGAGTTCAAAGTATCCTTGCTCCGCGCTGGCATTCGTGAGCCATTCCGCCACGAGCACGACTTGCAAGAGCCAGATGAACGGCACCAGTGATTCACCGACAGCGAT
Source organism: Candidatus Sigynarchaeota archaeon (assembly GCA_030587525.1). Lineage (GTDB taxonomy): Archaea > Asgardarchaeota > Lokiarchaeia > Sigyniarchaeales > Sigyniarchaeaceae > Sigyniarchaeum > Sigyniarchaeum tengchongense. Next base: position 20,391 of record JAUQYW010000299.1, read on the forward strand.
CTTGATACCGAACTTGAAGGTTTCCTTGAACTCGCCTTTCGTGAACTGGGCGGCGAAAACGGGGGCTGTCTTGAGACCCAACCCATTGTACATGCCCCACGTGGTGAAGAACAAGATCGTGTCGCCGACCTGGTACCCGAGGACCAAGCCGATGCCCGCACCGAATGCCTCACCATAGATGACCTGGTTGCTGAAGATGAGTCGGCAGATCGGGACGAGCAGCGCTTGCGCCGCGAGGCGAAAGAGAAACTCGCGCAGCACGAAACTGATCATTTGGTAATCCGCTTTTTGAACGCTCTGGAAGAAGTATTGGAAGACAAGGAAGAAGCCCGGATATTGGACGAGGCTATGCGTGATGAACATCCAGGACATGTAGGCAAGGTTGGTTCCTGGCAAGATGCTACCCCCGATGAAGGCGATAAGGCCAATTTGCATGCACCCGCTCAAGATTTCCCACCACACGAATAGCTGCACGTAATGATAGGCTTTTTCTGGGTGCTCGATGCGGTGCTGGGCAAAAAACTTAGCAAAAGCATAGTTGAAACCGGCATCGAAAAGCAACCAAATTCCCTCGAAAAACCTGAACGTGAAGGAATACCAGCCCGTTGCTTGCGGATACGGGTTGAGAAACCGGGGCATAATGATCGACGTCACAATGAGCTGTGGTAAGACGAGGAACATGATCAAGAAGAACATTTTCACGAATCCCGACACCTGGCGATGGAAGCCAATTTCCTCCCACGGGTCTTCCCTGACCGATGAGGATTTATCCGCCGATTCTTGTTTTTCCTTGATCACTTTGTCCTCTCCATGGACCAAAATCGATTGCCCCTTCTTTCGAGCTCGCTTGTACAAGATGATGGCAACGACGGTACAGATCGCAACAAAAATGCCAATGACAATGCTATCCGTGATATGCGGTACCGGTGAATATGCCCAGCTGCCATAAGCAATGAGCGGCGTGCCGGTCGTAGCGATGACCGTGGCGAAGACGAAATAATTGAACATTGGCGAAAGCGTGAATTGGCCGTTGTTATCGGGCGTGTTGTACGCCTCTTGCAACCAATAGGCCATCACGAGCACATTAAGGTTCCGTGATAGGTTTCCAGGGATATTCCTCGCCACGAGCAACGAGTTCCCCGCGGGCGTCCCGTTCACGTGCAGCGCCGACACGAGCTCGGCGTTGCCGGATACAAGTGTAAAGTCCGGGAGCTGCGTGTAGTTCGCGATTTCGGGGATGATGTTCCAACCGATCGATGAAACAATGGCATTGTCGCGTCCTACCTCGCTCGTCGTTTCGACTGACAGTGCCTTCACGCCGACTTCATTTTCGAGGAATGCAGTTTGGGTGGTAAAACCGAGTTCGTGCAGCAGCGTCGTGCCCGCCGTGAGCACGGGACCCATGATGATCACGATGCCGTGGCGGTAGGTTCCGCCAGCGTCCGTAACTTGAGCCCAGGTCTTCAAGTCTGCGACTTGCGTCGCGTTGAGAGCAACATCGTTGAGAACTACTGCATTGTAAGAGTCGAGAAGCGCTGCCGTGATACTCGCAGTAGATATATCGGTCAAGTTGATCGTGTCCTGGTCAAGGTCCAAGGCTTTCGAAACACTTCCCGGAGACTCCCCGGCGTACAGCACGTCAAGCTGTGCTGGCGTGGCTGGTTGTCCTCGGGCGGGGGGAATTAAACATGCAAAAGTAATGCCGTAGCAAAGCGTCGCAATAATGAGGATGGAGCTGAGCTTGAGCTTGTAGATCATGGATTCCACCAACGGGGATTGTTTTTCTCGTTGGCACGCGAGGTAAGCATCACGCGTGCTTGTAATTCACAAGAAAATTTCCCTTAAAACGAGTATCCATTACCCCGCATAAGGTAAAGTCATCATATTGTTATAGGCTCGCTGCTTCCAAGGACCTGGCATGCCGAGCATCAAGGACTTGATTAGCAAGGGGAACCTCGAGCCCGTGTTCGTCCCGCTACTTCCCTTGTTCCCGCAAGCGCTCGAATACGTCAAGGGTGAGTTGCTCGACAAGATTTGGCCGATGCTCAAGGTGTTACTGGAAGCAAAAGGCATCGACACCCGCCGTGATCGCGAAGCCATCATCGAGGCAATCAAGCAAGAGGATCCCGTGGAGCTCGCGTCGGAGGTCGACAGCGACCCGTTCAAGACGCTCATCCGCACGATCTTGTCAGCCCGCTCCAAGGACGAGCAGACGATCAAGGTATCGAATGCCCTCTTCGAGCATTACGATACCGCGGAGAAGCTCGCCGCCGCGCCTCCTGAAAGAGTGGAAGAAATCATCAAGCCCATCGGGTTCTACCGCGCCAAGACCCGCAGCATCATGGGCGCCGCCAAGATGGTCATCGATCAGTACGGCGGGAAAGTACCCTCCTCTTACAAGGAACTCCTGGAGCTTCCCGGGGTCGGTCCCAAGGTTGCCAATTGTGTGCTTGTTTACGCGTTCGGCATTCCCGCGATCCCCGTTGACACGCACGTGCACCGCATCGTGAACCGCTGGGGACTGGTGGAAACCACCGATCCTGAAAAAACTTGCGAGCAACTCATGGATATCTTGCCTAAAGAATGGTGGCTCGTTGTCAACGATTTGCTCATCCGCTTCGGGAAGGAGATCTGCAAGCCAATCACGCCGCTGTGCGGCACGTGCCCGCTGAACGCGATTTGCCCGAAAATCATCGTGAAAAACAAGCCACGGAAAAAGGAAAAAACGGAAGAGCTGGGAAAAGGGAATAATAAAGAATAAAATGCCTTAACCGAGCATGCACATCTTGATCTCGTGCGCTTCGAAATGCAGCGATGCCTCGCCGCGGGTCACGTCAATTTTTTTCTTCACGGAGCCGTCCACCTTGATTTCAGACAGCTGCGTGATGCCTTGGGCGAGTTTCGACCTGGTGTCGACGGCATTATCGGCCAAGTTGAAGGCTGTGACGAGCACTTTCCCGTCCCGCACGCGCAGCGACGTGATGCGGATCCACGGGTCGAACCCCTGGATTATAGGTTCGAGCAGCTTCGCGTCGGGCTCGTAGAGATGGAAGAGCACGCTCTGTGGCCTGGCGCACGATGCATCGGCAAAATCATCGCTGGTATATAGCGGGTCGCTTGCAGGGTGGATGAACATACTGTAGTTGAATGTGTATTCCTTGCCCATTTCCTGGGCGCCGGGCGTCTTCTCGGCTGGTCCAGCGTGGACGGGACGCTCGGGAATATCGCCCCGGGAAAGCCAACCGACGCAACGGAGGAGGGTAATGGCGAGCTGGTAGCCGCCCGCGAGTTCCACCTCGGGCAATCCCTTGTTAGCGAGCGTGACGGCAACCTTCCCGTCGGGGGAATTGACCCGGACGTATCGCTTCTGGGGCATGATCCCCGTCGGCTGCTCAGCGAATTTCTCCAGCACCTCGGGTTCCCAGCGGCGCTCGATCGTGCCGAAATGGGTCGCGGCGCAGATCTTCTCTGCCTTGAAGGGCAAGTCGAAGCGGATGCGCAAGCGGTGGTCCTTGGCAGTGTTGACCAGTTTGGTCTCGATGTCGATCCGCGGCAGCGCCCGGAAGAACCGGAAGGTGGTTTCCACGTTGATCTTCGTTTTCCCCGTTCTTTTCTCCATCTTCTCGTCTGCCTCCTTGAACAATTTCAGCGTGAGGGTTTGTGTGATATCGGAAAAGACGGCACCTTGCTTTACCTTTCGCTTGACACCGGATACCTTTGCCTTCTCTGGCTGGAGGCGACCGAACGTGTACTCGTCGCCGCGGTCGCCCCAGTCCTCGAAGACGTGCATGCGGGGGAACGAGACGCCGCTGCGCTTGTCGATGAGTTCGAAATTGCCATCCTTATTTAACTTGACGGTGAAGAATTTGCTCTCCACCTTATCGCTGGATGCGACCAGGATCTCTTCATCCTTCATTTCCGCAGGCTTATCGGTAAAAGTGACCTTCGTGAACGCCCACGGCACCAGCGGGAGTACTGTACCGAAGATGACGTTGGCCGGTTGCGATGCGATGACGTGGGCTTTCTTATACTTTCCAGAGGCGAGCAACTTTTCAGCTTCTTTCTTCCAATAGTCGACGTCAAATTCCCCCACGGGCACCTTGTCGACCGTTGCGCGGACCTCCACGAGGCCTGGCTCAGCCCCGTCGAAGACCTTGACGTCGTTGATATACCAGTTCATAATCTTCCGCGAGGCGAGCTTGAGTAACATTTTCACCATCATCGCGTTCGCTGTGGTCTCGAGTAACGTTCCCGAAAGAGACCGTAATTGTTGCATGTTGTATCTCTTGCCATCGGGTGTTTCGACGGCCGCGGCGGCGGTTCCGGGCGGCGTTTCTATCTCCGCATACATTAAGCCTGTGGCGTTCGTCGGGTTGAGGATGATGGCCGATGAGGTCTTTGCGGGCGTGGCATGCTCTTGCATGGTCGACGTCGCTTCGAGCGCGACGCTCTCGGCGATCGACGTTGCCCACGAGTCCCGGGCTTGCATTTCCTCGTGAACCTGGTCCACGCTGCAACCGCAGATGCTGTCGTGCGGTTGGTTCTGGAGGTGCCATTTCCACGCCTCTTCCAGGAACCCGGATGGGTAAGGGTCTCCGAAAGCCCGGAACGCGTAGGTGGCGATGGGTTCAGCAAGGCTGCAGAGCAAGTCCTCGTTCTTCTGGTTCCATTGCTTGATCCACATGCGCATCGACAACGTGTCGTGCAAGAGATGCGCCCGTGCAAACGACCGGAACTCGCCCGCGTAGACCGGCGGGGTGTAACCCTGGGCTTTCATCTCGGCTTGCAGCACGTCCGCGAACTTCTCGATGGACCCTATGGCGAACGTCATATCCGTGCTTTCGAGTTGCTTGCAAAAATCTTGCACGAATGGCTGCGGGAACAGGTGATCGGACCCATTCATCAAGAGATAAGCCGGCACGGGCGAGAAGGGCTCGAGGTCGGCGAGCAGGTCCATCATGCGATCCTTGTACTGGTCGAGGTTCTCGACGGCATTCGACATGTTCCCGTAACCATGGGGGAGGTATATGCCGGGGATCGACGCAGTCGCAGACGCGTGGGACTTCCACGTGAACGGCACGGTCGTTACCGATGGCGGCACGCCTCGCCAGGCGACTGCAGCTTTGAATGACGTGAGATCTGCGAGGATCTGGGGGATAGCTCTCGTGTGACCGAAGCAATCCGGCAAATGACCTATTTGCATCAAGGGAATGTCCAGCCGCTTGCCGATCTTCCACGCGCGTTCCAGATTTCGAATATACGATTCCGCACCGCACAAGAACTCATCGGGCAGGAGATACCAGGGGCCTGCAGTGATGCGACCTTCGCGGATCGCTTTCGCTAATAACTCCTTGTTCTCCGGTTTGATCTCGAGGTAGTCCTCGAGCACGACGGTTTGCCCGTCGAGCATAAACGTGTAACCAGGTTTATTGATGGCCAAGCATGTGTCGATGAGCTTCACCAGTTTGGCTCTAAACTTCTGAAATGGTTGGTACCATTCGCGATCCCAATGCGTGTGCGGGACGACGACGATCTTCTTTGTTTCTTTGCTCATGAGGTGCATCTCGTAAAAGAATTTGCTTATGCAATGATTAATCCACGAGTTATAATAATCATCGCTGTTCGTCGTTCTTTGAGCGGGATAACAATTCTTATAGGCAGATTCGTGCTACAAATATGATAAAAGAGGTAGTTGAAACATTAATTTGAGTAATGATAAGGATGGTGTGGAACGGCGAAAAATACGAAAAGAATTCCCCGATGCAGTTCAAGAGCGGGCTGCACGCGATCGATTTGTTGAATCCTAAGAGCCCCGAAAAGATACTGGACATCGGTTGCGGACCTGGCATATTGAGCCTGGAGATAGCCAAACGGCTCGGTTCCGGTAAGATCGTTGGCGTGGACGTCGATGCACGTATGATCGATGCCGCGCAGCAAGCGATTGGGCGATCCAAGATTAAGAACTTTAGCGTCTTGCAAAAAAATGCTACTGACCTCGCATTTCACGAAGAATTCGACGCTGTTTTTTCGAATTTCGTGATCCCTTGGATACCGGACTTGCCGAAATTGTGGCAAGTGCTTTATGCTGCCTTGAAACCGGGGGGAAGGCTCGTGATCGCCACAACCTACATAGGCGACCCGTCGTCAGTAACCACGCCTCCCGTACCCGAGATGATCACGGATGCGGCAATAAAGAAGGTGACGATTGGCGAGATCGACGGTCTCGTCCTTGAAAAGTTTTACACGGAAGGACATTTGGCAGCCATCGTGCCTCCCGCGGAGATGCATGCCTATAACGCTGACATGTCCAAGCATTTAACGTTTAACATCCCTCGACGCAAGGACTTGCAGCGAAAGCTCGAAAAGGCAGGATTCCACGACATCCAAATTGATAGTCAAACGATACGCCACGAATTCGAGACGCTGGACGCGTACATGGATAACCAGGAAGCAGCTTCTTGGCTGAAGTTCTTGTCCGCTTTGCCTGCAGAATACCGGGATAAAGCATGCCAATGCGTCCGGGACCTGCTCCGGGCAGAATGGGATAAAATGCCGGACGGGCAGAAAGCAATGCCCTTCCAGGAAGAATGGTCGGTTGCTTTCATTCAAGCAAAAAAGCAATAATACCGAGTTTGGCGAACAATCTCGTTTATGATCGCGTGGAATCATCACGGATTCTACTATATAGAATCTTTGGGATCAATTAACTTCGAAATTTTTCCTCAAATCAGTTTTCTCTGGAATAATACCAATTTTGATGCTATTTAATGCAAAAAGTGAATTATTTCCTTTAACGAACAAGTTGATCCTTAATTTTCCTCGATTTGTGAAACTCGACACCAGGTTTTAATCCATTCCCACCTAGAATAAATAATGAGTTTCTTCTTGACGAATTTATTTTATTTTCTTATTGTTCCCCCGCCAATCTTTATTCTTTTTTATTGCATAAATCGATTTATAAAAAAGGACAGCCACATCCAGCGGATTCTATCAATATCTATTGCACTATTTTATGCACGTATAATGCTCGTCTTATTCGCGGATTCCATCGGCGTAATGCCCCATGTGCAACCCGAATTGATCTTTTATAGTCTGCTCACGGTATTTGGCGTGGCTTTTACTATATGTGCAGTGAAATTCGTTGAGAAACAAGCCCTAACCACTTTTGGGTGGCATTTAAGCAACCTCAAAAAGAATATATTGATTGGGATTCTGGGTATCATCCCTTTACTCGCTTTTTTGCCCGTAATCTATTTTACCACGAATTTCACCATTTCAAGCGAATTCACTTTAGAAAAACTCATTCTCGCATCCACATTTGGTTTAATCTTAGGCGGCTTTTATGAAGAAGTCATGTTCCGAGGCATCATACAATATCACGTGGGGCAAATCACCACCAAAAACCGGACCATCATCTACACTGCAATCATATTTGTATTAACACATGTCGGGTACTTGCCATTTGATGCTTATGGGATCTATTACTGGTTTTTATTCCTCATGGCTCTCGAATTAAGCTACATCCGGTCTAAATATAATTCAATCTCCTG
>JAUQYW010000314.1 GCA_030587525.1 Candidatus Sigynarchaeota archaeon
GATCTGCAGGGCTTGGAGGATGGCTTTCTGGGGGCCGGTGAGATGCTTGAACTTGAGGATGTTTTCAGCGTAGCCTACGGGGTTATCGGGATAATCAGACGGCCCCTTCGTCACGACCTTCTTTTCCAGCCCCTCGATGACCTTCTGCCGCACCCGAAGGGACTCTGCCCGCGGGTGTGACGCCGGGATGTGATCGCTCATGATTTGGTACAAAGGTCTATTAAATTTGAGTTTATGCATTCTATAAGACATGATTCCAGACCACATCATCGCGGCCATCGAGGACCTCGGCGCTTGCACGTCCGCCCGAGCCGTGCTGGATCTCATCGAGGCCCGGCTGCAGAAGGTAAAGCGAGAACGTCGTGGCGCTAAGGTATCCCGTGCCGGCGCCGGGACCATCCTTGCATTTGACCAGGACCCGCAATCATCGCGGTCTGGGCCCGATGCATTGGCGATCCTCGTGAAAATCCCGGGTGACATGGACGCGGCGATGCGGGACACGATGCACGTGCATGATGACCGTGTCAGCGGTCGCGGCATCTCGAAGCTGTTCATTGTGGCCACGTTGCTCGATTGGCTCGACACGATCGTGGAAAACCATATGGTCTCGGCGTTGCGGCTCGCGTTCTACGAGTGGCACGACCGATCCATCGCGGCCATGGACCAGTTCGCCGCTGTGTTCCCGATTGACCACGCACTCGCCTGGTTCTTGGAGCCGACCGGCATGCTGGCCTGCCCGGCGGAAAAAGGGTTCGGCAAGTTCACGGTCAGCATCGCGCCGGGTAAGGGCACCGATGCGACGGGTCTCCCCAGGGCAGAAATCATCGCGAAACTCGCGGCGGCCATCGCCGGGCGCTTCAAACCTTCCCACCCGGTGTATCCGCTGGATCCAGCGAACCGGCTATCGTTCCGGTTCTTGCCGGGTGCTCAAATCGCCACGCCCGTTATCGCGGCCTCGCAAAACGAGCTGCATGTCACATTCTCCCACCACCCGCTTGCCGATCAATTCAAGCAGGAGGTCGCTGAGTTCATCAACACGACGGGTGCCAAGCTCGGCACCGGGACGACGCTGCGGGTGAAGACCGATTATCATTTCCCCGGGGCGAAATTTAGCGTGGCAGTGCCGAAGTTCCAGCAGTTCATCGCCACGCACAAGCAATTATCGGGGAAAGAACCTTACCTGGAATGGCACGTGAACCCGAGCATGGCATCGGTCGTGTACAAGCATCACCCGGCTGCATCCGGCGTTGTATTCGGGCCGGGAGACCCGTTCGTGCCCGGGGACGATCAAGATGCCATCACGGCCAAGGATGCCGATGATTCCCGGGAGTTCCTGGAAACCCTCGGTAGCAACCTGCTGTTCAAGGTGTCATAAGCACATGCAACGACAGACCATCGCATCACTGGCACGGGGCAACACATTCATCATCGCCCCGGCCCCCGCATCGAGCGGGATCGTCGTCAACGGGATCCGCGCGCACCCTTCGAAAATCATCCACTACGACCACCGCATCGACATCCGGGACAATGCCAACGTGGCGCTCATTATCGAGCACCCGGTGGCGATGGCCACGATTTTCGGGATCCACGATGCCGCGATCACGGGTTGCCGCGAGACGTGGGATTTTTACCGAGCGGCCGACCGCGAAGCCAGCGCGAGAAACCTGACGCCGGCCTCCGTCCTTGGCCTCGCGGACGGCTCCATCGGGAGCGATATCGCGACGCAGCTTGAAAGCGCAAAGATGACCATCACGGATGTACCGCTGGACCTGTACACGGTGGCAGGACCAGTTTCCTTGCAAGTTGACGGGAGGAACAGCGTTGCCATCCAGCCCGCGAAGCCTGGCGAGCTCGTGCTGGATATCTCGGTCAAACTTTTCGATCTCGGGCCGGTGCACGCGATCCTGGATCCCGCCAAGGGCTTGATCGATGATGCTGGCTCCGCCGACTTCCGGTCACGCGTGGCGAGGGCCAGGACGAGCGCGGTCATCGGCTTGGGCGAAGAAGCCCTCCTGCACGCGCTGGGCGATGTCGCGGGGGACATCGCGGGCACCGGCCTCATTCGTTGCGGGAAGGTCGAGGCCACGCTCGGCATGGCGTATCACAAGGCCACGATCGGCCTCGTCAGGCATGTGCACGTGAACAACTGGTTGAAAAAAGTGCAATAAGGAGAAAATCGATAAATTTTTGGCTTACTAAGCCACGATCAGCCTCGTCAAGCACGTGCACGCGAACAACCTATTGAAAAAAGTGTAGCTTACCGAATAGCTCGCTGAGATGACCCGGTATTATCCGAATAGTGTGCCAATCGCGCGATTCTATCATTCCCGTAATCGCTTGCCCCTTAGGTTTGCGTATATTTGTAACGGAGAAAGCCACCGATTCCACCAAACGTATCGTGAAACATCTTTCCTTCCTCGGTGCTCGTGGAAATCATGCGCACTTCGGCCCCTGATTTCGAAGCAAGACCGCCCAAATATTCGACCGCATCTATTTTTTCGATTTTCGCGTTCACGAGACCGACTTTGCACTCGGCACACTCGCCGGTCCTGAGCTGGTCGACCTTCTTGTCAACATCGAGAGCACCCACGAACGAATTAACCTCTTTCCCGCAACCGCTGCACACGCGAGAAACCCTGAACTTTTTCAAGCCTTCGCTGATGAGCACTGTTTCGACTGCCGCGTTCTGTATCGCTTCGATGGTTTCGCGTAGCCCGTAGATGACCATGCCGGTGTCCCTCGCGACGTTGTCCATGAACTTGTCGATCGTGCGTTTCTCCTTCACGAACTCGGTTTCTCGTAAGATATCGCGTGCCTTGTATAGCGTCAATCTGACGCCGGTTTCGCCACCGCCATCCGTGTCGAGCAAGGGGTAGAGCACCTTCTTTTTCAGCTCATCCCGCAGCCACGGGCCATCGAGAAATTCGTCTTTCGTGAGGCCCGGACCGCCGATCAGGATACCTTCGAGATTATCCTTGAGTTCGGCAAATGCTTGGTTCGCATGCTCCGCGGTTCTCTTGTAAAACTCATGGGCGGCTTCCTCGATCAATCGCTCGAACCGGTGCTGTGACTGGCCACCCATGTTGTGCTTCCCGTGGATGCCCGACGTCATGGTTTCAAGGATGGTCACGGCTTTGCCGCGCAGGGTGGCGATCGAGCTCTCGTTCCGCTCGATCGAGATGATGCCATACGTCGCTTTCTCCTTGATCATGCCCTCGAGCGGGTCCGTGAGGAACTCCGACGCGCAATGATAGATAAACGATGTCACGGGTTCTGGCGGAAGGATCATATATTGCTCTTCTTCCTCGGTCCCGGGGCCATGCCGTGGAATGAATCCATCGAATAAAATAAATCCAGTTTCGGATTGCACCCTGTTATCGAGGAGAACTTTGAGCTTGGCTATGAGGGAAGTGATAGCATTGGTTACCATCTGGCGCGTCGATTTTGACTTGATGTTTGACGATTCGGAGATCTCATTCCGCAAATAGCTCATCACAGCTGCGATTGGCCGATTCGCCGGGATGTACAGCGAAATCAATTCCGTGTGATAGCCATGCTTGCTCTTGAGCGTATCAAGGTCTCGCTTAACCTTGTAATAATCGATGGATGATTTATCGTGATGCTCGATTTTGCTCATGTTTACCACGAAGATTGGTCATTTTTCAATAGCCCTTGCATGGTGTAACCAAACGCGAGTCAAGCAATGCAAGACAAGGGATTGACCAAGGGTTTCACCGAACTTCGAAAAATTCGATGGTAATTAAGCTGAATCATGATGCTCTGGTTATAATTCTTTACCAATGGCCAACCATGGCCATCACGCATAAAGCCAATGCTGCATTTCAAGAACATGACAAACGCCGTGCTTTCGCGATCACGGGACTGATAAACCATGACAGCAAAGATGATAAAACTCCCGGTAAAAAACCACGACATGGTATACGGGCTCCACGCAAAGAAGGTGGTATGCCTGGGCAAGAATTACGTCGCCCATGCGAAGGAATTCGACAGCCAAATTCCTTCCGAGCCAATGTTTTTCTGCAAGACGCCGACGTGCTTGATTGCAAACGAAAAACCGATCATCCTGCCAAGAAAGGAACTCGGCGTCGAGAGAGTCGATCACGAGGTGGAGCTTGCCATCATCATCGGCGAGGACTGCAAGAACGTGAACGAGGACGAGGCCATGGACTACGTATTCGGCTACACGGTGTTCAACGACGTCACGGCGCGGGACTTGCAGAAACGGGACATCGCGAAATTATGGCCGTGGTTCCGGTCCAAAAATTTCGACACGTTCGGTCCCATTGGCCCGGTCATCGTGCTCCGGGATGAACTGGACCCGCAAAACATTCCCCTCGAGTTGAAAGTGAACGGTGTCGTGAAGCAAAAGTCTTCGACCAAGGAAATGCTCTTTCCGGTCAAGAAACTCATCTCGTTCATCAGCAAGTACGTCACCTTAGAAGAGGGCGACGTCATCGCCACGGGCACGCCGGATGGCGTCGGGCCGATCAAGGCGGGAGACACTGTCGAAGCGACAATCGAACCTATAGGAACCTTACGCAATCCCGTGCAGGAGTAATAGCGCCCGTTCATCGTTCGGCTTTCTCGATCCGCCGGATGCTCGGCCCGCACGCGTTGAAATCCATGAATTTCACGTCGTCGAAGCCGTTGTCGACGAATATTTTGTCGATGTATTCTTCAGCATTTGCGGATTCGTGGTACACGCAGTACACGGATCTACCCATCTGGTTCATGGAGGCGCCGAGGATCCCGGGCTGCGAGGCCGAGTTGATGGCATCCATGACGTTCCGCACGGCGCCGAGATCGAGTTGCTCTAAAAATCGCATCCAGGTGCTGTTCACGAACGTGATGGCAGTTTTCACGAAGTTTTCGATGGTAAATTTTTTCCCGATGCTGTCCATGGCGATTTTCCCGGACGCGATGATGCTCTTTCGTATGTCCGGGTCGCTCAGCATCTGCGCTGTGGAAAGGCCGCCGCGCGTCGAGCACGATATCTTGATGCCGGGCGGCAGAAGGATCGTCGCCATGGTGAAGGGAAACCCGGGAACGATGCTGATCGTGCAGCCGCCTCGCACTTGGCCGCCAATGGTACCCAAACCGGTCTTGTTTTCGACCTCGGCGCAATGAGCGTATTTTCCGCAGTCGTTGAGGGATAGCCCGAGGTCAAACAGCACGTTCAACGCGATAGCAGTTCCCAAGGCGCCTGCGCCCGAGCTGCCATAGCCAGCACCCATGAGCACGGGAAATTCGTGGCGAATCGTGATCGCTGTCGTGGATACCAGATCCTTGGCCATCCACTTGATCACGGAAAGGGTCGTTTTCGCACTGCTAGAACAATCATCACCATTGATGAAGACTTTCATGGAACCGGGCTTCTCGCGCTCGTTGATCTCGATACTCGTCACGCCACATTCAGACAAGCAAGGCCCGCCCCCGCGGGAGCCGATAGTCAGTAAATCGTTCAAGGAATAATCTTTCGGGAGCTTGTGGTCGACGATCTCGAAAAAACCGCTGATGCGGTGGGGGACGTCGACTGTCACTTTACGGGCAATGGCGGGGTTCATTTCCATCTCCAGGCACTTAATGAAGTTCCCTCACGATTTTACCAAGGTCTTCGATGAACACGTCGATGGCAGGCGATTTCACGTGTGGCATGACCACGATGCGCTCGATCGGCGGGTTCATGTTCCTGAAAAAGCCGAGATACCAGCCCTTGTTCCGCAAGGCCTTGTCGATCTCGCTCATAGGAACATTCGTGTTTGACGTCATACCGAGTACATTAATCATGGGCTCGCGTGCAACCCCGATATATTTTTCCAGCTCCTTGAGGCGCTCGCGGAGATACAGGGTGTTGTCCCAGCATTCCTTCACCACTGCCCGGTACCCCTCGCGCCCGAGGTGGCGCATCAAACCCCAGCACGCGAGGACCACGTTCCCGGGACGAGTTCCCATGACGTTGAAGTGCTTGAATGCTCCGCCAGCGAGATATGGTATGTCAAAACCCAGCACGTCCTTGTAGAAATGCTCTCGCAAGATGAAACTCCCGCTCGGGATCAAGTTCAATCCCATCTTGTGCGGATCGCAAGTCATGCTCATGACTTGGGGAACCAAGAAATCGAACTTTGGCAGCTTGTATCCCAGGTCACGCAAGAAGGGCAGCACGAAGCCCCCAAAGGCTGCATCCACGTGAAAAAAAATGTCGTTATTCTTGGATTCGATGATCTTGCCCATTTGTTCGATGGGATCGACGAGCCCGAGCGACGTTGTACCGGCGATACCAACGACGCCGATAGTGTTCTTGTTGATCGCGCTGTCGAACTCGGCAAGGTCGAACTCGAAGTCTTTGTCGAGCTTGAGTGCCTTGATCTTGAAGCCCATGAAATCTGCAGCCTTGTAAAACGACGCGTGGACAGTTTCCGGGGCGAGCACCTCGGGCTTCTCCAGATTTTCCTTGAATTTCTTTGCCACGCGCATGGCGATGATATTCGCCTCGCTGCCACCGCCCACGATGTTGCCGACGACGTGCTCGTCACCCAGCATATCCCCGAGCATCTGGATCGTCTCAGCTTCAAGCCGTGATGTCCCGGGAAACAAACCAGGATCGCCCAGGTTCTTTTCGGGATACATGGAGGCGATCTTAATCGCAAAGGTGTGAGGGGTTGTACACATTGAACCAAGGATGTGCCCCGTGTCGTATTGCTGGTCATCAGCAACGGCCATATTGATATCCGCGATAACCTTCGATTTGGAGAACCCTTTTTCTGGCAGCTTCACGGGCACGTGTCAACTCCTTCAAGTTTAGTTAAGTTGTTGTCGCGGCTTAATGATGTTTTATCATTCTAATTATCGGTATCACACGCCACAGGTTGCTTCAAGGCCGTGTATTATCGCGACCAATGCATCATTCCATGGCGTTGTGATATGCAGCTCGATACCGGCGCGAGATATCGCGCCGTTGATGAAATCTATCTCCGTCTTGCGACCTTTCTCGATATCTTGCAACATCGAATTTCTATTGGCCGCCGTTGCTTCGATAACTTTTTTCACGGCCGAGAATCCATCGAATTTCTCGATGAATTTTCCCTTGCGTGCTACGGCCATAGCCTCGCCAACCAGCTTGTCAGAAATCGATTTCAATGACCCAATTTCGAGGATGCGCCCGTTCGGCACCTTGAAGATTGCACCGACCGGATTGATGCCCGCGTTCACGATGGCTTTTTCCCAAACTTTTTGGCGCATATTACTTGCCAGCTCCGCGTGCAAGCCGGCAGAAACCAGCGAATCCCGTAAAGCATCCAGCATCGTTTCCCATCCAGCGTGTTTTTCCGCGTCCCAGAACCCGAGGAACGTTTCGCCCGATCCAGTATGCTTCACCACGCCTGGCTGTTCCAGGAGCGCCCCGTTTGTCGTCGATGCCCGCAGGATGGGTACCCGCGGGAAGTAAAATCGCACCGAATCCTCGATGCCCAGGCCGTTCTGGATGAGACACATCACATGCCTGGCTGGATCGATGATATTATCGTCGTGCATCTTCTTCACGACGGATAGAACATCGAATGCTTTCACAGCGAGGAAAATCAAGTCATAATCACTAATCTCCTTCATATTTCCGAGATTCGTGATGTTCTCGACGTGAAACGAGTCGTTGGAAAACACGCGGCGAACTTCGACGGCGCATGATTTGCCAGCTGCTGCTTGCGGTCCACGAGTCAAGACACCGACTGTCACGCCGCCTTTCACCAGATACGCCGCGAGCAGGCTCCCGAGCGACCCGGCGCCGACGATACAAACTTTCATTGATCCTACCTCACCAATCACTATGCGCCGATGGCATAATCTTTTTTTTGTTATGATGAACCGTGTTTAACTATGAGCGATATCAAACAAAGTCCATACGAAATGGCATTGAAACAGCTGGAGATCGCCAGCCAGTACCTGCCGAAGGACAAGGATTGGCTCAACGCGATCGAATACTTGAAAAATTGCCAGCGCTGCTTGATCGTGAGCCTTCCAATCGTGATGGACGACGGCACTATGAAGGTTTTCGATGGATACCGCGTTCAGCACTGCGATGTTCGTGGTCCAACCAAGGGTGGTCTCCGCTATAGCAAGGATGTTAACCTCGATGAGGTCAAAGCATTGGCCTTTTGGATGACCATGAAGACGGCCGTGATGAACCTTCCCTACGGCGGGTCCAAGGGAGGCATCACCGTCGACCCGTCAAAGCTATCGAAAACGGAGCTGCAACGCTTGACCCGGCGATACACATATGCCATCATTGATTTGCTCGGTCCCGTCAAGGACATCCCGGCGCCCGACGTTGGCACCGATTCCAAGATCATGGCGTGGATCTTCGACACGTACAGCATGGCCATGGGGCTTCCCGATCACGGCGTGGTCACCGGCAAGCCTGTCGAAGTAGGTGGCTCGCTCGGCCGCGAGGCGGCGACGGGAACGGGGCTCGTGTACATCATGGAGGCGATGGCCGAAAAGATTGGTATAAATCTCGATGCGCAGCGGGTCGCGATCCAGGGATTCGGGAACGTGGGAGCGAATTGCGCCTTGCAACTTGCACAGAACCACAAGTGCAAGATCATCGCCGTGAGCGATATCAAGGGCGGATCCTACAACGAAAAAGGATTTGACGTGCAAGCCCTCGTCGATCACGTGAAAAAGACGGGATCCGTGGCCAATTTCCCGGGTGCAAAGGCAATCTCGAATAAGGAACTGCTCACGTGCGATTGCGACATCCTCGTTCCCGCGGCGATCGAAAAACAAATCACCGCGGAAGTTGCCAAGGGCGTGAAAGCAAAGGTAATCGCCGAAGGCGCTAACGGCCCCACGACACCTGACGCGGACGAGATACTCAATAAAAAAGGAATCATCGTCATTCCAGACATTTTAGCCAACGCGGGTGGTGTCACGGTCAGCTATTTCGAATGGGTCCAGGACCGGGACGCGTACTTCTGGGACCTGGAACGAATCAACAAGGAACTCAGGAAGATCATGGTCAACGCGTTTACCGACGTGTACAAGATCAGCCAGGAAAAGAAAGTGCCCATGCGTATCGCGGCCTATATCCTTGCGGTCGAGCGGCTTGCGAAGGCGATCATCCTCCGCGGCATTTTTCCATAGACGATTGCCTCAGAATATGCCGAAGCACATTCACTGCCGCAGCTGCTCCTTGAAACGGACGAGCATAGCATCCATATTTTTCTTGATATCGGGATGTGCATCGAGGAATTTCTTGATGTCATCGCTCGCGGACTGCTCATACTGCATCAAATCATCGAAGTTCACGGGCAGCAGCTCTTGTTCGATCGCCTTTCTCTCCTCGAACAGGTGTGCCTTAATGATCGATTCCCGTTCATCCGAGTCGGCCTGGGCCAGTTCATCCTTGATGCGAACCATCATCCCTGGGATCCGGGACGACAGCCGCTCGAACAAGTTGAAGGATACTTCGACGTACTTTTCCGGTGTCAACGCCATGATCTCCTCGCGCTCCCTAGATATCATCGTCGACCATATAATGCTTGCCTATCGGTAAATTTGCGGTATATTGCAAAATGAAAAAAAGGGGAGTTCACTTGTTTACTTCGCTGATGTATTGATCGTAAATACTTTTCACGCGTTCGAAGAGAGGTCCTTCGCCATTAACACCTTTATCAGTGACGTTGATTTTTCCCATCACGGAAATGGCTTGGATTTCGGGCATATATTTTACTTGTCCCGCGGGGAATACATTCTTCAATCGTTGGAACAGCCCTTCCATCGGGAACGGCGTGCTCTCCAGGGAGATGCTAATCCAGTTGCTCCCGTTGATCACGAGTTTAGTGAACTTGTTTCCCGAGGTGTCCTCTGCGTTCGTCAGAAAGATGCTATCGTTTTTCGAGAACCCTTTCAGCATCCCCGTGACGAAGAAGTTTTCCTTGTTTTTTAGCTGGATTTTCACCTTGGCTTCCAGCATGTTGAGCATTTCCTTATTATACCCTACGACATCCCTGGCTTCCATTGAATATCTTCACCCTTGAAAGATTCAAAGATTCTGGTCGAAAAAGAACCGTGATCGACAGAGTCGAGCCACGATAACCCGCGCGGCATCAACGCTCTAGTTAATAAATAAAAATGTAGGCTTTGTTATTTTTCAACTTTATCGAAGGTTTAACGCCGCGATGAGCTCGCTTAGAATTTTCTTTTTGTTTAATTCATCCTGGACACTACTTGTGCAAAGAGGGAAAATTTAGAGCTTGCCATCTTTTACCTTCTCCTTGGAAGCCCACTTTCCAAATTCTTTGTCCAGGTCTTCGATCGCCGCATTGATATCCCCTTGGGTAAAGATTACTTCTCTGCCCTTAATTTTGAAGCCAAATTGCTTGGCCCAGCCGACGATGCGCTTTAATGTCTCGGCCTCGTCCATCTCGAGAATCGTGGCAATCTGGGCAATCTCTATGCTTTCCGAGACTTCCATGATTTCGCGCAATTTTGCGATCCGGGTTTGTTCCTCGCGATGCTGCTGGGCGAGACGTTTTTTCGCCTCGCGGCGCTGCGTGTCCATCCGGGCGCGCTCCGCAGGAGCAGAGACAGCCCTCGGCGTGGGTGCCGGAGCAAGTTCTGGTTCTGGTTCTGGCGCGGGTACTGGTGTCAATTCCGCCTCAAAACGCTGTTCTACTGCCCCCCTTGCTGCTTCTTTTTTATCGACACGGAGAAGACGCCGTCTTTTAACGATAATCACGGGCACGATGATGCATGCAACAACAATACATATTATGATGGTCACGATTATCGCAACCAGTAATTGCGGCGTCAAGCCGGTCGCTGCGTCCCATTTGAGCAGCACCATGTCATAGCGAACTGCCCCACAAGTATAAATGGCAGTACCGTCACCCCAGATCGAATATCCACAATCCTCAGTGGTCCTGTCCCACGTGCGGTCCCACTGAATCGCGCCTGTCATCGCGTCCCATTTTATAACCACGATGTCGTACATCCCCATTTCAGAGATGAAAGTACTTCCGCAAGTGTAGAGAGATGTGCCATCACCCCAGACCGAGTAAGCCTCATCGTTTCCGTTCCCGCCCCACGTGCGGTTCCAGACCTGGTTTCCCGCGGCATCCCATTTCACCAGCATAATATCCGTATTTTGAACCTCATTTGGCCTCTCGAAGCTATTTGTGGTTCCGCAAGTGTGGATCGCCGTGCTTTCACACCAAACCGAATTTCCAAATTCTATCGATATCCCGCCCCACGTGCGGTTCCAGACCTGGTTTCCCGCATCATCCCACTTGATGATTACCATGTCGGTCCAACCTGCACCAAAGCTGTGCGTGTACCCGCACGTGTAGATTGCCGTGCCATTACCCCAGACCGAATATCCATAATCCTCTGAAGTGCCGCCCCACGTGCGGTTCCAGACCTGGTTTCCCGCATCGTCCCACTTGACGAGTAATATGTCATGGGAACCCGCTCCCCAGCAGTGTGTGGACCCGCACGTGTAGAGGGATGTATCATCACCCCAGATCGATGACCCCGCATCAGAACCAATACCGCCCCACGTGCGATTCCAGACCTGGTTTCCCGCGCTATCCCATTTAACGAGTACCATGTCGTTGCCACCCGCCCCATAACTGGCCGTATACCCGCACGTGTAAATTGCCGAGCCATACCCCCAGATCGATAATGCACTATCACTATCATTGCCACCCCACGTGCGGTTCCAGACCTGGTTTCCCGCGTCATCCCACTTGACGAGCATCATGTCTTCGATTCCTGCCCCGAAACTGTACGTTTTCCCGCACGTGTAGATTGCCGTGCCATCGCCCCAGACCCCATATCCAGCATCAGTGTTATCACCACCCCATGTGCAGTCCCAAAGCGATGGCAGCTTGCTTAATGCCGAGGCTTGACCATCAAAGCGGGGGGAAAATCCTTTAGCCTTGGTAAATGATCCGTTCCCGGACCGCGCTAAAAGCGGCCCCTGGAAGCATATCATCCCATAAACGAGAGCCATGATAACGAGGATGGAGATTCGACGCATGTAATAATCACTTTCAGGCTCATCTTCAAATAAGGTTCATTGCTGATAGGAGTTCGTCTAGATTCTCGCCTGTTTTTGCGGATGTTGCCACGACGTGCAATTTCGGGTTGATCTTCAGCGCGTCGGCTTTCATCCGTTCAACGCTGATGTCGTCCAGGTGGGGGAGCAAGTCGATCTTGTTGATGATGGCAATTTGGCTCTCCTTGAACAAGAGCGGGTGCTTCCGGATGACGTGCTCGCCCTCCGTGATAGATACGATGACGATGCGAATATCAGCACCCAGTATGAAGTCGCTGGGGCAGATAAGGTTCCCCACGTTTTCGATAAAAAGGAGATCATACTTTGATATGTCGAATTTCGTGAGCACGTTGTACACGTGATATGCGTTCAAGGCACACTCGTGCCCGGTGTTGATCTGGATGCATTTTGCCCCGTGCTTCTCGATGCGATCAGCATCGATGCGCAATGTCACGTCACCATTAATCACGAGTATTTTATGCTTCTTGGCAAGCTTCTCCACGAGCTTTTCAAGGATGAGCGTCTTGCCAGCACCGATGGCCCCGACGATGTCGAACGTCTTGATCCCGTGCTTTTTGCAGATCTCCGCGTTTTTCTGCGCCAGTGCCTCGTTGTTCGCAAGCAAATCATCGTTGAGCTCTATGACCCGTTTCACGTTGTCGCCGGGCTCGTCGTGTTCAAGGGGCATAAAATAAAAATGGATGCGGGGGGTAATAAAAGTGCCGTGGTGAAATCATAGAACTGACCGTGTTTGTGTCGCTTGACTCTTGCTCGTGCTATTACGATGACTTTCTGGAAAAATTCACCGAGATCATCGTGCCGTTCAAGCAGTACGTGGAACTCGAGGGTCAAGAACGACGCATGGCCAGAAGGCGACAAGTATGACATCATCCAGAACACAGTCATGACCGAGGATGGCAAAAAGTTCACGAAGTTGGCAGAATTTCGGCAATATATCGAAATATATTTTCAAGATTCTCGTCCCATAGATTCCACGAACTCGTAGGACTGGTGCTTGAAATACATGTTGTACAATGACGCATAAGCACCATTTTTTGCCATGAGCTCGTCGTGGGATCCTTGCTCGACGATGCGGCCGTGATCGAGTACAACGATGCGATCCACTTTTCGCACGGTCCATAACCTGTGCGCGATGATGATCGTCGTTCTCCCGCGCATGGTGGCTTCCAGCGCGTCTTGAATCCGCGTCTCGGTGAAGGGATCGACGGATGACGTCGCCTCGTCGAGAATGAACACTCTCGGGTCCTTCAGCAAGATGCGGGCGAAGGCGACGAGTTGTTTCTGCCCCATCGATAACATTTTCCCCCGCTCGTTAACATTCGTGGCCAGGCCATTAGGCAATTCATCGATCCAATCTGCACCGCCTGCCAATTCCAAGGCATGCATTACGTCTTCCCGGGAAGCATCAAGCTTTCCATATTTCACGTTATCTTCCACGGTCTCAGCCCATAAGAATGGCAATTGAGGAATGTACCCGATTTGCTTACGGTACTCGGCAAGGTTGAGGTCACGCAAGCTCACGCCGTCTACGCGGATATCCCCGCCCTGGAACTCATAAAATCTTTCTAGCAATTTTGCGATGGTCGACTTCCCGGCACCGGTGTGGCCAACAATGGCAATAGATTCCCCGGGCTTTATTGTTAACGTGAAATCATCAAAAACTCTCTTGCCAGGGACGTACTCAAACACAAGGTGGTCGAACTCGATCTTACCCGAGATAGCAACCGGCCGGGAATCGCGCTGCTTGACGACGCGCGGTGCATCGATCAAACCGAACACGCGCTCGGCAGCGGACAAACCACTCTGGAATTGCGGCCAAAATGCAGCAATGCCGAATAGGGGAAAGAAGAGGGTCCACGCGGATTGGACGAACAGGTACAAGTTTCCAGGGCTCAAAGTTGCTGATCCCGGCGCGATCATGCCCCCGCCGAAATAGACGATCAACCCAATGAATATATCCCACGTGAGGTCGAGGCTGGGAAAGATGAAATTCAACACCATCGCCCTCCGGAAATTGACCTTGTATGATTGTTCATTGATCTGGTTGAATTTTTTGAACAGTTTCGCTTCTTGCCTGAAAGTCTTGGCAATCTGGATGCCATTCATACTCTCCTGAACGTAATCGTTCACTTGGGCCAGCGATCGCTGACCGAGCAGCGTTCGCTTGCGTGCCACCTTCCGAAAGCTCAGGGCGATGAGAAAAATGACTGGCATGATGATCAAGAGCCACACCATGAGCTGGGCGTTGATGATGACCATAGGGATGAATACGAACAGAAATACCAGCAACGAGGAGGCCGTTTCCATGACGAGGTCAGCCATTTCCCCGAAACTGCGGGTATCGCCATTCACGCGGCTCACCAGCTTGCCCGCGGGGTACTTGTCGATGAAATGAAAGTCCTGGTCCAGGATGGAGTTCTGGGCGTCTTGCTGCAAGTCCAGCACCACGCCGTTCAAGATGCGAATGGAACTCATTTGCCGGAGATAATTACATGACCAGCCGAGGATATTAAATGCGAAAGTGACGCTGACGAGGAGGATCACGTTCCCGATATCCACGGTGCCCGCGGCCGCGTTGATGATCATGCTCGTGAACAAGGGCGTCAACCCGTTGAACGCGGACGTCAAGGTCAACAGCAAAATAACTAGGAAAACTCGGGATTTGTACGGTTTCAAGTAATCGATGATTCGCTTGAACAAAACACGATCCTTGTATTGCCGATCGTATTCCTCAGCATCTAAACCAATCCACATACTCAATTCGCCTCCTTGAGTAGCATTTCGACCGGAATATCGAAGCGTTTCACAAAAATTTTCTGGTATTCATCATTCGTGCGGAGTAATTCCGCGTGCGTTCCTTGCGCGATGATCCGGCCTTGTTTCATAACCAAGATCTTGTCTGCCCACCTGATCTGTGATAACCGGTGCGTAATCAAGAATGTAGTGCGACCTTGCAATATTCTGCGTATTGCCCGCTGGATCTGTTCCTCGGTCGCCGAATCGATGGCTGAGGTGGCATCGTCCAGGACGAGGATGCGAGGGTTGCTCAGAAATGCCCTGGCAATGGCGATGCGCTGGCGTTCACCACCACTCAGTTGAACTCCTTCCTCGCCGATTGGTGTCTCGTATTGCTTGGGCAAATTCATAATGAAATCGTGCGCTTGGGCATCTTTGGCCGCCGCGATGACTTCATCCTTGGATCCAGTCCGCCCGAAAGAGATGTTGTCGAAGATGCTCGTGGCAAAGAGAAAGATGTCTTGCTCGATGAACGATATCTGGGAGCGCAACGATTGCAGCGAGTACTTCTGGATTGGGATTTCATCGATGATGATCTGGCCGGACGAGACATCGTAAAGCCTGGCTAGCAATTTCGTCAACGTCGTCTTACCGGCGCCGGTCGTGCCCACAATAGCTACCGTTTGCCCCGGCGAGATCTCAAACGAGATATCACGCAAGACGGGATTTTGCGCTCCGGGATACGTGAAGGAGACGTGGTCGAATTTGACGTGCCCGCCAATTTGCTGTGCAACGCCAGCAGCATTCTGTCCTATTTCGGTTTCCGTGTTCATAATTTCCAGCAATCTTTCCGATGCAGACACGGCTTGGCGCACGATCGAGAAGGCCCAGATAGAGATGTAGGTCGGGTACCTCAAGTTTAGGAGCAGGCCTATGTATCCAATGACCATGCCAATTTCCATCATGGATGGTGATGCCTGGTGCAAGATTAGCGCATGAACCAGACCCGCTGTTGATGTGACAGCGATCATAAATAACGGAATGTATCGAGCCTCGATTATCCCTTCCTTTATCATGGCATCCTTGTATTTTTTTGCGGATTCCAGATACTTACGCCGTTCCTCGGCTTCGCGTGCCAGTGACTTGACCACGTCAATACCACCCAGGGTTTCGTTGAGCGTGGCATCCATATTCCCGAATTCCTCGCGGATCTGCTGCGTGGGCACCGTTAAATCACGGATGTATTTGCGGGTCGCGACGACGAACACGATCGCGAAGATAGCGGGAATAATGACCAGTTGCCACGGATAATTCATCAAGATCAAGATGAATGGGATCCCCATATTGATGCACGCATCGATGATGATCGTGAGGGCCGGGCTTACGAGGAAGTTCAATAACCGGACATCTTCTGCAGTGCGAGCCATAATATCGCCGATTCGCTGGGCATCATGAAACGATTGGCTCTTTCCGAGCAAACTCACGAAAAACTCCCGGCGGGTCGTCCGTTCCAATCGCTGTGCAAGTAATTCGCGCAGGAGATTCGCAGCCATGCTGATCAAGGGAGCTCCGATACCGAGCGCGAAAACGAGGACGACGAACGGAATAGGGGAGCCGGTACTTCCTTTCAGAAACTCGTCGATCGCCTTGCCAATGACAATCATGATGTTTGAAGACGCGTATGCTCCAATCAAATCAAAAATTAACCAGGCTAGGATGAGGAATTTATTTATGCCTTGAAACACGTGTTTTAAAATCCATCTTTTCGGGCCTTTCTTTCGGATTTCCCAGAATTCATCCTTCTCGGGTGCGAATTCCGTGTCGTGACCGTTCGTTGTTGCCTTGGGCGCTGCTTCATCGAGGGTTTGCATATATACACATCTATTCCGGTCTAGAAATGGATGCTTTTGACTTCCATTTCTGTCTTTCACGAATGATAGAAAAGTTAGTCGATTAATATTCCCGTTGAAATACTGTCAAGGGTTAGTATCAATTATGACCATTCAAACTGCCGAGCGCGTCATCGAAAGCATAGAGGATCTCGTCGACGCCGCCAAGCAAAAATCTGTGAACGGCGTGGACATCACGGTAAATAAAGTATTCAAGTTCGCGTCCAAGCTCGTCATCGATTTCGACAATTCTCGACGCAAAAATCCGGATCTCGTTGACGTGCCGTTCACGTCGGTGGATCAAAAGGACGAGTTCAACTCCTACTGGGATCTCGATGCAGGTTCCTACATGGTCGGATATGGCCAGAAGGTGACGATCCCTATGGACTGCGTTGGTCTCGTCTTGCCCCGGTCGACCCTCATGTCGGGTGGCGTGTACCTGGCGTCCGCGTTGTGGGACTCAGGATATGCCGGTTATGGTAGAGGACTGTTCCTCGTCACGAACCCGCACGGCATCCGCTTGTACAACAAGGCCCGCGTCGGCCAGATCATCTTCTTGAAAACCGCCAAGAAGCTCGCGACGGGTTATAACGGTAAGTATCAAAATGAGAAAAAACTTTAACGGCGAACGCGACATCGCCCGGCCTATTTTTCCGCACAACCATTCACCCGAGTACTTGATGCACAAGTTCTGGTCACGAAAGCCGCACAACATTATTGCCGTATATATCGCCAATTACTCAAACGCAGGAGATATAGTCCTGGATCCCTTCGGCGGTTCCGGGGTTACGGCGAATGAAGCATTGCACCTCGGCCGGAGAGCCATTTCCATCGATGCGAACGAACTTGCCACGTTCATCGCGCGGAGCACGATCGCGCCGGTCGACTCCGGCGCGTTCGAATGCGCTGCGAACGCCCTGGTGGAGCGGGTGAAACCCACCATCGAAGACCTTTACACCACTATTTGCCCGACGTGTAAAAAGCACGCCCAGATCACCCACGTACTCTGGCGGGACGTGATACTGTGCCCGTGCGGCGAGATCATGGCCGTTCCCGCCAATGTCCGGGAACGCGATGCCACCCTTGCTTGTCCCGCATGCAATAAAAAAGTCATAGCAAGCGATAACCGGATCGCCAGGCCGTATTCCATCTATTATCAATGCCCGTCTTGCAAGGGAGGCGTGAAAGGTCCCGATGCAATGGACTTAGATCTCGACCGGGTTGAACGCGAGAGCCCTGCCTACCATCAAGTGCTTGTCGATCTCCCGTCCCTGGACACGCCGCTCGTCTACCCAAACGGGCAACAATTTCAACAATTACGCCATGGCATGAGAAAAGACCCTCGTCTTCGCAATCTCTTCACGGCAAGGAACTTGATCGCCATCCACGCGTTTTGGACCGCAATTAATGGCATCACCGCATCGAATGGCGACGAGATGGCGATTAAGGATATGCTCCGCTTCACTTTTTCCAGCATGCTCCCGCAAGCGAGCAAGATGGTCTGGATCATCAAGCAGCGCGCCAAGCAATCCTTGAAGAAGTCTGAAGTGGGGTCTTGGACCCACCATTTCTTCTGGAATCCCACGGAATATTTCGAAGTGAACGTGATCAACGGGTTTGGAGAGCGTGTTGCAAAGGTGGTCAACGGCTTGCGGGCAAAAGCAGCCTGGAACGATGGAAGCCAAAAATGGTGCATGGTGGCGGTCGAAGACGATCGCGTTTGGTGGTTGTCGAAGCTGGAGAGCTTGCCGCCGGCTGTTCGTGTCATCGAGCGATACGTTCCCGGGCATTACGCGGCGGCCGACGATGCCCGCCAATTCTTCACCGATCCCGGGAAGACCGTGCTCTTTCAAACCACTCCTTCCCAGCAGCTCCAAGGCATACCCGCGGAATCGATCGATTACATCTTTGCGGACCCGCCATATGGCGATTCGATCCAATACGCGGAGCTTTCGGCCTTCTTCTTGGCATGGTTCCATCCCAGGGACATGCAGGCACGAGTGCAACAAGCATTCGACGCGGAGATCACGATCAACCCCGGCCAGGCCAAGGATTTCACGGCGTACAAGGCGATGCTCGGCGAAGTATTCGCGGAATGCCACCGGGTGCTGAAGCAGGGCAAGTGCATGACCCTCACGTTCCACGACACCGACGCGCGCGTTCGCAGCCTGCTCTACGATGCCATGCTCGGCGTGGGATTCTCGTTCCAGCAGGCGACCTACCAGCCGCCGCCGCGGCCATCGGAAAAATCGCTCCTGCACGAGTTCGGCAGCCCGACGGGCGATTACATGATTACGTTCAAGAAGGAGAGCGTGGCTAAGCCCGGGTTGCGAGCCGTGGACGACAACCATAAAGTTTTGAAGGAGGCACTGGATGCCATCTTCGCGCGCCGGGGCGAGCCGGTGCCCTTCAATTACTTGTTGAGCTTGCTCGACTTGCAGCTCGTGGAGATGGGTTATCGGCCGCCCGACATGCACAAGTCGCTCGAAAGCTTCATGCGGGCTGAACCATATTATGCCTGGACACAAACCAAGGGATGGTACTTCACGGACGAGGTCGCCCGCTCGATGCACGTCGATGCGCCGCTCCAGGGCAGGATCGATAACGAGCTAAGGAGGATCTTGCCTTCTTTACGATCGCTGAAGGGAAACGTGCTCGAGGAAGCGGCGATCAATGCCGTTTTCGCGAAATTCAACGGGGTGCTCACGCCAGCCTTGAAATCCTTGAAAAAGCAAGTCTCAGCCAACCTGAAAGCCCCTGCCCACTCATGAAGGAGGAGCCACGATATCCTTGATCTTTGCCCAGAGATCTGCCAGGTCCTTGACCTCGTAGTCCACCAGCTTCCGCGAGGCCTCATCTAGGACCTTGTCATGTTTACCATTTCTATGGATGAAACACGTCTTCATACCGACTTTCTTGACAGGGATCACGTCGTAATCGAAACGATCGCCAACATACAAGCTTTTCTCGGGAAAACACTTGGTTTTTTCGATCGCCCACTCGTAGATCTTCGGGTTAGGCTTTCGGATGCCAATCTCGTCGGAGATGAACACCTCGGAAAAGAACGGATCGAGACCGAGGCGCAAGATCTTCTCGTACTGTTTGATGGCAAGGCCGTCCGTGATGATCCCGAGCGTACATGACGAGTGGTTCTTGATATTTTGCAGGAACTCGAACACGTCCGGGTATAGCCGTATCTCCTGGACCTTAATCTTGTGGTAGGTGATGACCGAAACCGACACCAGCTTCGACGAGAACTGGTTTAAGCGCTTGAGAAACATGTTGAAATGGTTGTCGTAGTTGGAGCCGAATTCTTCCACGATTTCTTTCAAAATAGCATAGCCTTGTTCTGCAGTAACGCCCGTGAGCCCTTTTTCGATCATAGCTTCGATGGCTGCGCGCCGAGCTTTTTCTGCAAGGCCAGTCGCGTCGAAAAGCGTGTCGTCGAGATCAAAAAAGATGGTGTCGATCGTGTCCACGGAATTCACGTTTTTTTAGAAGTAAAATGATTTAATGATGTCGGACATGTTGGCGGCCAATGATGTGCTGTATTTCAGCAAGAGTTTCAGGGTTTTCGGGTTTTTGGTGAGCGAGAGCAACGAAAAGGTATAAGTGCCGACCTTGAGGGGTATGAACAGTACGACCATTTCCTTGCCTTGAAGCATTTCGGCGTAGTATTTCCCGGGCTTTGCCGTGAGCACCATGTTTAAAAGGTTTATGTCGTACTGGGAAACCTTCTCGGCGGCTTGCGATACGTGGGGCACGATTGCCTCGCACACGTCCATCAATTCTTGAGCGGAAGTGTGCGCGCCGAGCGTGAGGTGATTTGAATCGAGCAGCATCACCGCGCTGGAAAAGGTCTTCCGCGCGAAATCCTTGAGCTGGGATTCGATGATGATGGTTTTTGGAGACACGGAGATGAGGCCTTGTGAGAACGCCTTGAGCAATGTCCATTTATCGAAAATGCTGGTCTTAAACGTCTTCGCCTTAAAGGGCCCGAGCACGGTCAAGACCCTTGCCTCGAGCTGCTGGATCCGGGTGATAGTTTCTGGCTTCGTTTCGATATCCTTATCGCATTTGTGCCAACAGACCACGATGGCTGGTTTCTCATTGAATTCTTTCAAAGCCTCGATAATCGCTTTCAAATAATCGAATGCCTCGTCATCGCGCTTGGTGTCTTGCACGTCAATGATGAAGAAAAGCGTATTTATGTTCGTAAAGTACCGGACTTTTTGATCCGACTGCAAATACGTCGATCTGTATACTTGCTGGCCGCCAAGGTCCCAATTGGAAATAGTGAACCCAAAAATGGTGAACTCGCGGCGATCTGGCCCGAGGGTCGGCTTTATTTTCGTCAAGGTGCTATATTTTTCCTCGAGAGTGTTGAGGAAACTGGTCTTACCGGCCGAGTCAAGCCCTGCAAAGATTATCTTCACACCTGGCATTTACGATGATCCTTCTGATCGATATTTATATTCAAAACAGACTCTCTGCAGATAAAACTTGATGATATCGTGGCGATGGTGGTTTTCAGAATAAGTTTATTTTTCCTTAACCAGTCATATATACGGAAATTACTGAAATTGCCGCGCAATCGCCTAAGATTCCAGCGCGGCATCGTTCATCTCAAAAAATAAAGATCCTGGTTCGTGATGCCAGAGCTCGTCGTTGCATTGTCCTATTTCGATAGGAAAGTTGGCCCCACGGTCTTCATTGAGTACCCGGAGAAGATCGGGGAAGAAGAGAAGATGACCCTAAATCAAATCTTCGATCAAACGACGAGCGAAGGCTGGTTCTGGCATAGCCTTAACACGAAAGACTTTGCAACGAGTATAAATTATTACTTTGAAATCAAGAGCGATTGGGCTCGTGGTCTCAAGGAAATGCTCATGTGTTCCTTGATCTTTAAGGAAAAGCTGAACTCGGAAAAAGAGCACGAGGTGCTGTCCTGGCTCACGGATTTCGTGACCAAGATGCACGGTCGCCCGGACTTGTACAAGGCCTTCTATTCGACGTCAAAAACCACGCTAGCGTCATCCACCGAGCCTTCGACCGAAAGCGAATCCGAAACGAACCAGAGTTACGTGATCGTGCTGAAATGGATCAAGGAATTGTACTGGTCGAGCAAGGAGGAGATCCGTCAAAAGTCGGAGGAGGAAATCATCGCCAACCTTATGATCAATCCTGCAATCTACAACACGATCCGCAATCTTTCCAAGCACCCAATCCGGATTGGCGAACTCCACGCGTGGTTCGATGCCCAGCATTTCAACCGGGATTTTGACAAGGTCATCTCGATGCTCGAGGAGCAAAAATTCATCTTCATCAACCAAATCGGGCCGGAAACATACGTTCTTCTGGTCAAGGACATCGACATATTCCGGGTGCCGCCCTCTTGCGTTCTGGAATTGTTTGACAAGAAGGAATTGCCACAATCCGTCATTGAATATTACATTGGCATCGTCAGCGAGTTTTTTAACAATTACAATCCTCAAAAAGATGAGAAAGACAAGGCAAAACTTTTTTCCATCATGTCCATGCCCAGGCACTACAATCTCATCACCGAGCTTCGCAAGAAGCCGGTAATCAAGGCCCAGATCAGCAACATCCTGCGTCAAGGCCCGGTCATCGCGACGAAGATCAACGTGATCGAGGACCTCAAGTCAGCGAACATTATTGATGAGACCGAGTATCAAGGCACCGCATATCTCTTGCTCAGGACCGACATCAACATCGTCGACCAGTTCCCCGAATACATCCAATCGGCCTTGCCCGAGCAGAAAAAAATTGCCCGCATTCCCATGCAATTCTCGTTCCCTAAGGTATCGCCGGAACTGCGCGATGAGCTGAAGGAGATGTTCGGCAGCGAGAGCGAGTTCATGATCGACGCCGGTGAAGCGGGCAATGCACCGAAACAAGACGCAACTGCCAAGGGAAACACTGGCGCTGAAGAAGTTGATGCGAATCTCCTCGATGATTCCCCGTTCGACCTCATCGTGGACAAGATGACGACCAAATTCATCCATACGGATACCAATGATCAAAGCAACGATCAACCCAAGAAGGAAAACCAGGAAACGGATACGAAAAATACCAACACGAAGAACTAACAAGAAAAGATTCAGGACGAACTTGCTATGACCAACATGCTATCCAAAGGGCTTCTCCTCACGAGGGAAAAACTCAAGTCAATCACGGTACCGCAGCAAGTGCTGGACCAGTTCACCGCTGACACGAATAATTATCTCGTCATCTTCAATCCCCGGTCGGATAACTTGAAGATTTCGATCATCCCGTGCAGGACTCGCGAGATCTTGAAAGTCCTCGTGCACTTGACCGAGTTTTCACCGCAAACCGTGAAAAACATCGCCGACATCATATATGACTTGAAGATCTCCACGGTCCACACCAGCGGCATTTGCTTCCACGAAAAAGAATGCGCGTACGAGGCATATATCGAGATGGACAAGAAAGGGACCATCATGAACACGATCAAGGACAAGTTCTCGAAAATCCCGCAATGTAAAAACGTCGATCTCGAAATTATCAAGATAGAATGAGCCATTCTTTTTTCCACCTTGCTCTTTCTCGGAATCGCTACTTCCGACGATAGCTGAAATGTTTCTCTTTCATTTAGATTCCGGACCGATGTTCCTTAGAATAAAAAAAAGAGATGATATGCTTTATTAAAGCCGGAATAAAGAAGTGCCCGGTTAGACGATCTCAACATTCCTTAACGATCGAATGTAATCGATGACACGCTTTTCAAATAGATCACGTGATACCTTCGAATTCGGGTCACCTTGACAGGTCTTTTTCCCTCTTTTTTGCTTTGCCATAGAGATCACCAAGGGTGGCAGTTCGAGGTTCGCATGTGCAACCCTTCTAGTGTCTGAAAATTTCATCCATATAAATCCGGAAGCAACTTGCATATACAAGTTGCATCGTCATTTGGCAATGACTCGTTCCAGCACGTATCTGTGCCGGAAAAAATTTTGCGTTTTTTGTCGGGGACGCGAGAAATCTTTCAGAATGCAAAGCAAAGGCACTTCGACGCGTAAAAATTTATAAATACTGAATAGCACCAACAACGATGGTGCAGATTGCAATTCCAATCACCAAGCAACTGGATCTCGTGGAAAATTCGGGGAGAGGATCGCTATGGCTCGCAAATCCAGAAACACCTTGGGCGAAGCGAAAAAAAACCTGGTCAAGACCGGTGAATTCGCGACCCTGGAACGCTGGAAAATCTTCTGTCGTGGATGACGACAGAGGACTACTCCGGCAACTCCTTTTTTTCTCTCGGTTCCTCTCATTATCCATGGGTCGATCGCGCAACCAAGCGAACGACCGCGGTTTCATTACAACGAGTAGCTGGTGAATGTCGTGAGCTTGATCGGAAAAAAGGTCCGGATGGAACGCATCATGAACCGGAAGACCGGCAAGACCGTCATCATCCCGATGGACCACGGGGTGACCGTGGGCCCGATTCCCGGGCTCGAGGACTTGCCGAAGATGGTCGACATGGTCGCGGAAGGCGGGGCAAACGCGGTGCTGGGACATCTGTTCGTGCCGTTGTATGGGCACCGGGGATATGGCAATGACATTGGTTTGATCATCCACTTGTCGGCCTCGACGACTTTCGCTCCTGATCCGAACCAGAAGACCCTCGTGACCGATGTCGAGGAAGCCATCAAGGTCGGTGCCGATGCCGTGAGCGTCCACATCAACGTGGGCGCCGAGAACGAGCCCGAGATGCTCAAGGACCTGGGTTACGTGTCGAAGCAGTGCCGGCACTGGGGTTTCCCGCTGCTCGCCATGATGTACCCCCGCGGCCAGAAGATCAAGTCGGAACACGAACCGACCGCCGTGAAGCTCGCGGCGCGGCTGGGAGCGGAACTCGGCGCCGACATCATCAAGACAAACTACACGGGCGACATCGATAGCTTCAAGGAAGTGACGCGGGCATGTCCCGTGCCGGTCATCATCGCCGGCGGGCCGAAGATCGAGGGCATCAAGAGGCTGTTCCAGGTCGTCGAGGACGCGATGCAAGCGGGCGCCCGCGGCGTCGCGTTCGGAAGAAATATCTTCCAATCCAAGGATCCCGCTTTGCTCACGAGGGCCCTTTGCAAGCTCGTGCATGAGAACTACACGACGGATGAGGTCATCCGCGAGCTGTTCACGGGTTCCAAGATCGAGCTGGAATGACCCGACCATGCTACTGGGCGAGATATACGAGCACCGCGCCTCGGGCGGGGCGGCGTCCTTTTTTTACCACGCCATCAAGCTGCGCAATGCCTACGTGGTGTTCATCACGGATCACGAGAGCGGGGTGCCCGCGCTCGGGAACATGGCCATCACGGTGCCGACGCGGCTCGCCGACGCGCCCGTGGTCTCCTCGGCGCTGCCACTGACCAATTTCAAGTACGAGATCATCGCCAAGTCCACGTCGGAGATGCTGGGGAAGAAGCTCCAGTCGGCCGTCTTCTTGTTCCTCGACGTGCACTTCGAGAGCACCGACGCGAGGTTCGTGAAGGACTTGAAGGTCGGCGTGGACGAGTTCTGCAAGGCAATCGCTGCAAAGCAAGCGCAAGAAAAGAAGGTGTGAGTTCTACCGGGAACGACTTGCCATCCACAGGCAGAAACCTATTTTTCCCCTTCCGGCGAACTAGAATTTATCCGACACCATCGATGAGCTTGGAGTTGTGAACAAAGTCTGCTCCATTTTTCTTGGGTTGGGTGCAAAAACGGAAATATTTTACAAGAAGGTGATTTTCGGCGACTAAATCATGCAACGAATGCGGCTTCCTACTCAGTTCTCACCAGCCGGTTGCGGGCGATAATAAATTGCTCATATGCGAGGAATGCCTTCGCATTGTCTGTGCAAAATGTGCCAAGAAAAAGGGAAACAAGTGCCCGAACAAGCATTGCAAGAGCAAGAAGCTCCGCGAGCTCACGATCGACGAGATCGATTGATGCAAGGTTCGAGGTTCTATCCTTCACCGTTTTTCCAGA
>JAUQYW010000378.1 GCA_030587525.1 Candidatus Sigynarchaeota archaeon
TCGGGCTGGTCGTGTTCGTGGTGGCTTGCGTGGCCATCGCATTTTTCGCGATGGCCGCAAGGTCTGGAAAAAGCGTGTCCAGCACGTTGAAGGGATCCGGGGAAAGGGTCCGCAGGGCCGCGAAATCCGGGGTCCGCAGGGCCGCGAAATCCGGAAAGGCCGCGATCCGCAAGATAAAGAAATCCGGAGGAAGCGCGGTTCATAAAATAAAGAGGTTGCATTGATCGTGAAAAAAATCATCGCTAGCGTCGTCGTGACGATCGCGCTCTTTTCGATGATCGTCGCGGGATCGATGGCACCTGTTCGCGTGCCGCGATCCCGGGACTTCCCGGGATTACAAAATAGCGACGCGACGCCATATCCAAGGCACGCGCCAATTCTCGTCACGTCGGACGCGGGATGGGCAGCGCTAGCTAGTTCTGGCGACGGTTCGCCGGGCACGCCATGGGTCATCAAGAACTACGTGATAGAATGCAATGGCAGCGGTAGCGGCATCATCGTGACTGGCACGACGGACCACGTGCTAATCCAGAACTTTCTCATCAACGAAACCGGAAGCAGCGGGACGGATGCGGGTATCGGGTTAGCAATCGTCGAGAATCTCGATATCATCAACGTCACGATCAATGATACCGGGAAATACGGCGTCGCCACCCAGGCGGCTAGGAACTGCACGATCATCAATTGCACGATCACGAACACAGCACTGAATTGTATATTGCTCTCGGCAGGGTCATGGGATGACGTGGTCGATGGGAACACGTTGATCAACGCGAGTAGTAATCCTCAGGGCGCATTGTTCACGATGTCGAATTGCTCGAACATCACGATTCGCAACAATCTCGTCAACCAGGCTGACGTGGACATGACCGGCATGTATCTCGACGATTTGCTCGATAGCGATGTCTACAACAACACGATAACGTGCAATGCATCATCGAGTGTTCCTGATTGCTTGATCGTTACCTCTGGTTCTGATTTCATGGAAATCAGCAACAACACGTTCTATTATTCCGATCGCACGGTTGTCCTCGGGGCGAATAACGTGACGGTCGATGGGAACGTGTTCGTGGGATGCAACACGATTGGCGTGCATTCGCAAAATGCCGATGATTGCAATATCACGAGCAATCAATTCGTGGATTGTCCAATCGGGGTGCAATACGACACGGCAGGCTCGTCATTGCACGTTTACAACAACACGTTCACGAACAGCACGAACGAGGCGTTGAACATCGGCCGTGCCGGGTGCATCGTCGAGCACAATTATTTTGCAGACGATTCAACGCGCGTGTATAACTCGACGGACATCTCTCTATGGAATGGCAATTTCTATTTCGATTATTTTGCTATCAACCCCTACGACGTGACCGTGAATACAACGACCGATATCCTCGAGACTGCATATATCGTGGATGCAAGCATCACGGACCCGATCCCGCGGTATTATGCGCCGTGGTATCCCCGTGGCACGATGGTTTATTTAAATTTCTTCAGCTCGGTGAATGGGCTCGGCATCCCCTTCCCGAATCTCCACGTCGAGCTGAACGGCGTGCCGCTGACGGTCACCTATCCCGTGATTCCCGACGTGTTGTATCACCTGAACGTGACCGATTTTTTAGGAAGGTCGTTGCTGGACGAGGTTTTTAACCTGAACGAGACGGGGATCTACGTCAATATAGAACTGCGGGTCGCCGTGAAAATCTGGATCACGTATTGGTCCAGCCTGGACCCGTTCAACGTGGACTTCGACATGGTGATTTTGTACATCGATGGCGTTCGCTGCCACATCCGAGACCCTATAATGGAACACGAGCTCGTCAATTTCACGGTCACGGACAATCTCAATTGCGTGTTGTATAGCCAAATCTGGAACCTGACCGCGACAGGTGAATATGTCGACATCTACCTTGGTATCACGACCGTCATCATCCATAACAAGTTCGGCACGGGCGTGACGTTTCACTATGCATATAGCAACGGAAGCGCCGAGATCGCGATCCCGATGGCGGACGACCAGTATCAAGAGTTGCGGGTCGCCCTCGGGCAGTATCGATGGTGGGTCACCGACCCGGACACTGGGGCCTTGATGCACGACATAAACGGGACGCATTACAGCAATCGCACCAAGGTTGTCGTGGGTCCTGCGACGATCGAGTTCGGGTTCGTGCAAGATGAGAACCCGATTGTTCTCTTGGCCGTGTTCGGGGCAATGTTCGGGCTGGCCTTCGGGGGGATCGTGCTGCTCTCGTATTACATGCGATATAAAATGCCGAAACAACAAGCGAGGCACGTGCACCATGACAAGTAAGCAAGAACAAGTGCATGGCTTTTCGAAAATCGAGCTGGAGGCCGGCCACGTCTACCTGCATGGCGTGGCGATCGCCTTGCTCGCGTTCGCTGCAGGTTTCTGCGTCGTGGAGATGTTGCTGAAATTCCGCGCGGATCCAGTGTTCGTCATCCAGGTCGGCTGGATCGCGGTCATGCTCTCCCCGTTGCTGGGATACATCATCATCGATGCAATCTTGAAGCACGCGAGGCGTAAACGTACACGCGGGAAACGCGTCGCTGGCATCGTCGAGATCGTCGACGCCAGCGTGTTCAAGTTCAACTACGTGGTGCTGGTGAAGGACAGGTTGGTGGAAAAAACGCTGCACGGGGCGGAAGCTGTCGCGGTCACTGTGCTCTCGTGCACGTTTTTCAACCTGCTCATCAACGTGATCGCGAATCTCCCGTTTCGTTTGCAGGTCTTGCCTATTGACAAGTACCTGTTCTATGCAGCGATCGCCGTCGCGGAGGAGGTAACATTCCGCATAACGCCGGTCAACATCATCCTGGCCATTTTCGATAGATTCGAGACGACCCGGCATTCCCGGGCGACCGTCATTTTCGCGGCCATCGTTTCCGGGTTGATCTTTAGCGCGGCGCATTGGACCGTCTACCACGCCGTTCCACGGATGATGTGGGCAACCGGGATTGCAGGGTTCATGATGGCGTGTTTCTATGGCTTTACAAAGAACCCGCTCGTGAACATCGTGGCGCATCTCGTGAACAATCTCATCGCTGCCATGTTCGTGTTCACGGCAGCCATAATGATCGTGGTCTGAAATGCTGGTGAACGTGAAAATCTTTTGGTTGATGATGGTTCTCGCCGTCGCGGCGCTCGCGCTCTATCTCGTGCGAGCCGAGCCCGTGACGGTCCTAGGCTTGATAAAATGAAGGATTGGTACACGTGAGAAAATACGATGCGAGAACAGCGATTGCAGAGTGGAAGAAGGAAGGCCACGCCACGAAAGCAGTCGTGAGACGATTGGGTAGCGCGAGACGGCATCTCAACAAGGGCATCGCCAAGGCCATTCGAAAAGCCAGGAGATTGGCTGCAGGAATAAAGAAGGGTGTCTAAAATGAAAATGTCTAAAACATGGACTTTCAATGGCCAGACATTCAAGGGCGGGATTTCCAAGGGGCGCCACATCATCTGGAAGTTCTTCAAGGAGGGCTTCGGAAAAGGGCACCACTTGCACTGGAAGATCTGGAAGAATAAGCCCGCGTGAGCAACCATCGTTCCGTGGATTTATGACTCGAAAGGGCCTGGTCCGCCCGTGGCCAGCCCGTCACCTCCTGCAATGTCGATGATGCACATGGAAACGATAAAAAAGGTCTTCGGGGTCTCGCTTGCCATCGTTAGCATGGCGTTCTTGCTCTACTGGCTAGCGATGCCCGAATCGATAGACATCATCGACGATTTTATCGTCCAGGGAATGGCCCAGAATGCGATTCCCGGCTCGACTGCTGCCGTGACCCTGCTCACGATAGAAACCGCCGTGCTCGTCATGGTGGTCCTGATTGGCTCGATCATCGCGTTCAAGAATGCCCGGGACTTTCTCGTGTCGACGCTGTCCTTGCCTCTCGCCGCGATCATGGTGTATGTGCTGTCGACGGGCGTGATGCTGTTCTATCCGGATTTCAAGTTCACGGCCGATAGGGCATGGCTCACGCCATATTTACTGGCATTCTACGTGCTCCGTTATGATGGCGCGTACATTTTCTTGCTCGCTGGCATCTTCATCGTGGCCCTCGTGATCGTGCTCAAGATTGGAGGTGTCGAGTAACGGGCATAAAACGCTTGGGGCCGCATCGATGGGCTGTCACGCATTGTCACGGGCCTAAAACGGGGCAGATAATACACGTGTGGCGGACACGGTGGCAGGCCTTGAGGATGCATCGTGCAATGCAAAGGGCAATTCACGCGAGGCGATGAGCATGAGCGACAGGATCATCCGGAGACCCAACAAGAAGCTGATTGGCTGGATCGTGTTGCCAATAACGATTAGCCTGCTCTTGCTCGCGACTAATTCATACCTGTCGGTGTCGGTCGACGCGTGGATTCGTTATCTCGTGATCTTCCTGCTGGCACTGCCGTTGTACGTGGGCACATCGATGTACCGCGGAAACAAGTTCTCGAAACAAATGCTGGCCATGGAAGCCGTGCTTGCGTTATTTTATGCCATAGGCCTTGTGTGGGCTGTTACCTCGTTGATAACCGGGAACCGGCCCTTGATCGAGGGCTGGGATTTGCACCTTGACGTGCTCTCGTGCTATCTATTGATCCTGGTGCTGATCAGTGCATTCGCAGCTGTGGCAACTCGAAAGAAATGAAATACCAAGCTCGCACGAGCTAGGATTCCTAGCTCGCACGAGCTGGAGATGAAGGAACGATGGGAATCAAGAAAAGCATCAAAAGCGCCGTTGAAGCGCTCAAGGCCGCCGGATACCGCGTGAAGCTCGCGAGGGTCGGCGGGAAGACTAGGATCAGGACCGAGCACGTGAAAACCAGCAAGGCATTCCGCAGGAAGGCATTCGATCGGCTCGGCAAGCTCGTTCACAGGAGCAAGAACGCGTTCCGGCAGCACGGGTACTGGAGGAGGCCAGGATGATGGCCGACTACACGGAATGCAATTGACGGGTGAAGCGAGGTTATCGAAGCTATACAGCATCAAGGGTTATTGGCGGAGGGTGAAGGGACGATGAGCATGACGTTCAACAAGCTCGTTCATTTTATCAACGCTTCCCGCCGCATTGGCAGGAAGATATTCACCCGGAAGCTATTTTATCACGAGGCGCAGATTCCCGATGAGAAGCGGGAACGCGCGAATTATAGCAACGCGATCAGCTCGTTCTTGAAATCCGGGGTCATTCGCAGGTATGGCTCGCACGCGTACGTGATCGCGTGAAACGCGCCGTTGACGTCTTTTAGGGCATTTTAGGGGTAGGGCGAGAAACAAATAGCCGGCTGGCGATCATCCAGGTCGAGGTTTTGCACATGGAAGAACATATGCTTGAAAAAATAATCTTCACCAGTTTTTATTCGATGGGATTGGTGGCGTTGGTAGCTCTCATCTCGCTCTTGGCCTTGATCTTCACGAATTTGCTAGTCATTAACATGTGGCTTGTCTGGCTCTTTGCCGTCGCCATATTTACGTTGTTATTCGTGATGATTTCGGCGGTGAGCGTTCTTGATAAGAAGCGAACGATCCGCCTGAAATCAAAGCTTTGTAGCGACTGCAAACCATTGTTCGAGAAATACGAATCAGGGGATTTCTAATCTCGCACGAGCTCAAGGAGGCACGAGCAATGAAACCCGGCATATTCACGATCAAGCGATTGGTTGATTGGAAGCACGCGGATGCCTTGTTCTTGATATTGGCGTGCGCCGACACGGTTGCAGCGATCATCGCCGGGGCATGCGTGGCATTCGATGCCCTGGGCACTAGCTTTATCGTGTTGCTGGTGATTTACACGCTGCACGCCGTGAAACATGTCAAGAAGCCAGCGTGGGGTCCATGGAAAAAGAATCAGAATCGAGCCGGCAAGCAGCTATCTCCCGATAAAAAGAGGATTCGTGCCTATTGGAAGTGAAAATGATGAGTGAACGCAAGTTCGAGGAGCAGGAAGAAGAGGAGGAATTGAACGAGCACCAGGTCGACGCGGTTCCGGATTACGAGCGCGCGAACTTGCAATCAAACAAGAAAGAAACGCTAGGCTGCTGGAGCTGCATTCTGGTCGTCATCATGATCGTCATAGTCGTGCTCAAGCTTGGAAACCCGGTAGGCATGACATTATGGTGGATCGTGGCTCCTATAGCCGTGCTCGTGCTGCTCTTTGTCTATTCGGAGCGCTACCAAAAGTTGGCGAACAAGGCATGCCTGGCACACAAGCGGGTGCGCCCGGATTGGAGATTTGACAAGGATACAAAAAAATGTTACGACTACGATGGAACGGAAGAACAACAACTGCCAGATCAAGATTTGTACTTGTACCAGTGGTTCGGTGTTGTCGACAAGGAGAGGATCGAGGGCTCGTGCGAAGGACTCGAACGCATATTAAACTCGCTGGAGAATGCCAAGATCCTCAAGGCGGAACCCACGTTCCTGACGGGCAATAAACTCAAGGACGCAATAAAGAAATATGCAGGCGATAAAGCAGGTGAGGCGCAAATAACGATCTTGAAGAGCGACGTGATGCAGTTTCACAAGGTAAAAAATCGCAATCGATTTGATGTCATCGATTATCAAGAGATGGCATGGATAACGATCGGCGATTTCGATGAATGCATGGGCTGGGATTCGTACATCGTGCCTGCAGCAGGCTGGAAAACGAGGCATCCAGACGCGA
>JAUQYW010000385.1 GCA_030587525.1 Candidatus Sigynarchaeota archaeon
TTGAAAAGGCCTTGTACCTGGAACCCGTGTTCGCGAAAAAATCCTTCTTTCCCGGGGGCAAGTGGCCAGCGGAAATGATCGCGGGTCGAAAGGTCGAGTACAAGAAAGGTGACTGCCCCGTTGCAGAGGACGTGCTCGGCACGGCCATCCGGATCAACATCAGCGAAACCTTGACCGCTGATTCGATCGACAAGTGGATCGAGAAGATCAAGAAGCAACACCAAACCATTTCTAAGAAATAACAGCGTGCATGAACGATTGACGTGTTCACGTCGAGAAAGGGTGGCATGGCTTTGAGAACC
This sequence comes from Candidatus Sigynarchaeota archaeon, assembly GCA_030587525.1. Lineage (GTDB taxonomy): Archaea > Asgardarchaeota > Lokiarchaeia > Sigyniarchaeales > Sigyniarchaeaceae > Sigyniarchaeum > Sigyniarchaeum tengchongense. The sequence continues at coordinate 303 of JAUQYW010000385.1, forward strand.
GAGATGTGCTCCGCGAGCAAAGGACCCGTGGAAACGGTATCGATACTCGTCGACAAGATCGCCAAGGTCATTACCGGGTTCCTTGAGCAAGATATGGCCACGACACGAGCACGGCAACGATTTCCTGGCTTGATAGACCATTACAACACATTTTGCGGGATAACCGGCGATGATTCAACACGATCATATGCCGACGAGCTCGCCCAGGCAATCGTCTTTCACGAGATGTTCCGCAAGACGCCGGCGGCAGAAATGAGTGCCGTTGAACCCCTCTTCGCCAGGATCCACGACGTGATTCGGGAAGTCATCGGGATGCCGGAGATCTCCGAACTGATGGAGACGCTCGATCTGGATCAATTCTCGAACGATTTTCACGATCGGTGCTTGAAGTTTCACGATCCCGGGAAAAAGAAAAAGCGTGGAGTGTTTTTCACGCCCGATCCAGTCGCCTCGTTTATGGTGCGATCCATCGACGAGATACTCAAGCAGCATTTTTCACTTCCCGATGGCATTTCGAACAACACGGTCTCGATCGAGGATCCGGCTTGCGGTACGGGGATATTCTTGAAGCATGTGTATGACCAGATCTTGGGGAATGTCACTAGGGCGGCGCCACAAGATATAAAATTGCACCTGTTGCGTGACATTGCAGGCAACGACATCATGCTCTCGTCGACCGTTTTTTGCCAGCTGCAGCTCGGCCTGGTCCTTTCACGGGCAAAGATCAAGCTCGAAGCATCGGATGCCATCAACGTGCGCCACGGGAACTCGCTCGTGAAAGCGCCGGATGATACGACTCCCGGGACATCCCGCGTGCTCGTGATGCTCGGCAATCCCCCGTATGCTGTCAGTTCCGCGAATAAAAGCGCTTTTATCGAGGATCTTATGAAGGATTACAAGGATGGCCTTCACGAGCGGAACATACAGCCATTGAGCGACGATTATATCAAGTTTATCAGGTATGCGCAATACCGAGTGCAGCAGCATGGCAAGGGGATCGTGGCCTTGGTCACGAACAATGCTTACGTTTACAAGATGATTTATCGCGGCATGCGAGAAAATCTTCTTTCCACGTTCGACAAGATTTACGTCATCAATTTCCACGGGAATTCGAACATCGGCGAGAAGGCACCGGATGGCAGCGCGGACGATAGTCTATTTGACATTCGCGTTGGCACGTGCATCGCGTTTTTCATCAAGACGGGAAAGGAACGAGCCCGCGATATCGATTATCACGAGATCTACGGGGAGCGCCGCGCGAAGCTGGATTTCCTCGAAAAACATACCGTGTCAACGACAGCCTTCACGCGCATCGAACCAGCACCACCGAACTATTTCTTCATAAAGAAAGACACGGTTCACGAGATAGAATACAACCAGCACACGAGCTTGAAGGATATTTTCAAGTATTATACCATCGGGATAAAAACCCACCGCGACGACTTCATCGTCGAGCTGTCGAGGGAAGCATTGGATCACAAGATGCACGATCTCGTCGGGCCAGCCACTGATGTGGAGATAAAGGAAAAATACCAGCTCAACGAGTCGCAATCCACCATCAAGCTCTACCGTGGCAAGTTGAAGGCCGAGGGTATTCGCCAGGAATGCTTTATGCCCTATCATTACCGCGTGTTCGATAACCGCACGATCTATTATTCTCCCCACATCATCACCCGCCACAGGCTCCGGGTTATGAAACACATGTTGTACGAGAACGTGGCCCTGGTTACCACCAGATTGCTGAGCACGAACGATTTTTGCCACTGCTTCGTCACGAGCATCATCGGGGACATCGGCATCCTCTCGTCGCGCACGAGCGAAAGTGCTTATTTTTTTCCCTTGTACCTTCACGACGATCACGGCAACAAGCAGCAGAATGTGCGGGAAGATTTCACGAGCCAGTTGCAAGGACGATATCCCGGGAAAAGCATCACGCCGGAAGTCGTGCTGGGCTACGTCTATGCAATCCTGCATTCCCCGGGGTACCGGCAGCGATATGCCGAATACTTGAAAATCGACTTTCCCCGCATCCCTTTCGCCAAGGACTATTCCACGTTTACCAAGCTAGCGAATATCGGTACGAAGCTTATGGCCGTGCATTTACTGAAAAACCGGCGCCCCTCCGCTAATGCTCGCGGTGATATCAAGGTGGAGAAGATACAATACGATCCGGAGCGGGAAAAAGTCAATTTAAATGGCAAGGATTCGATCAACGGCATCAGCCCCGCTACGTGGGCGTTCAAGATCGGGAATTACCCTGTGCTGCATAAATGGCTTCGCGGTCGAAAAGGCACCGTGCTCTCGGCTAACGACACGAGCGACTTCCTCGCGATCGCAAATGCGATCGATGAAACGCTGGATATAATGGTGCTTCTCAAGGATGAGCCAGCGTTCCAGGTCTGGGAGGGACTATGATGCCCCCCGAGCGCAAAGATCTCGGGGATTTCCAGACCCCGCTCCCGCTGGCAACCGCTACCTGCAGTATCTTGAAACAAAAAAACATCGATCCCGAGGTCGTGATCGAGCCCACGTGCGGTGCGGGTAATTTCGTCATCGCAGCCTTCCAGACTTTTACGTCGCTGAAAGAAGTTCATTGCATCGAGATCCAGCCTAGTTACGAGGAACTCTTTTGGAAAAACATGGCCCGATTCGCTAGCCAGGCCAAGATCGAGCTCGTGACGGGAAGTATCTTCACGCACGAGTTCAACGCCGCGCGATTCACGGGTAAACGGGTCCTTGTCCTCGGCAATCCCCCGTGGGTCACGAATTCCGAGCTATCACGGCTCAACTCGGAAAATGTTCCCCGTAAATCGAATATCAAGAAAGTTAAGGGCATCGAAGCGATGACGGGGAAAGGTAATTTTGATATCGCCGAATCAATCATCATTCACCTGGTAAAGCAGCTCGAAGGAACAGGAGCCTGGTTGTCATTGTTTTGCAAGAGTTCGGTCATCAAGAGCATCGTGCGCGATGCACGGACGATGGGGGCATCGCTTGGTGGTATGGAAGCATACGAGATCGATGCGAAGCATGAATTCGGGATCACGGCATCGGGTGCGTTGTTCGTGGCTCGCCTATCAAGTGAACCCGGTGATACATGCCGGATCGCGAGTTTCTACGAGCCAGAACTGCCGATCAAGAAAATCGGGTGGATCGGGAACCGCTTCGTCTCGAACATCGACCTCTATCGTTCGCGGCAAGATATGGACGGGCAGTCGCCATTTGAATGGCGACAAGGCGTGAAAAACGATGCGGCGAAGATCATGGTCTTGAACCGCGATGGTAGCAACTTGCTCGTGAATGGCTTTGGTGAACCGGTTGACATCGAGGCAGATCTCGTGTTTCCGTTCGTCAAAGGTTCGGCGCTGAACAATCAGTTTGTTACACGAACGCAGCAATGCACGATCATCACGCAAACCCGCCTTGGCGAGGACACGGCCTGTATCGCGGCCAAGCAACCGCGCACGTGGCACTACCTCGTGAACCATTGCGCAGTGCTTGAAAGCAGGAAGTCGGCGATGTATAAAAACAAACCCCGGTTTTCGCTGTTCGGCATCGGCAATTACGCGTTCAAGCCCTACAAGATCGCTATCTGCAGCTTTTACAAAAAGCCACGATTCTCCCTTGTATGTCCAGTCGACAAGAAACCATCGATGCTGGATGACACGTGTTATTACATTTCTTTTGATGACATTGACTCTGCAATCCTGGTACTTGCCGCGCTGGATTCTCCCGAGGTCATTCCCTTTCTCGAGGCGATCACTTTTTCCGATGGGAAACGGGTGTACAGCAAGGAAATCTTGATGCGATTGAATATTTACCGATTATTAGAGCGAGCCGGGCTTGAAGAAAAGGCTCTTTCCTTGGTTCGGGAGGTGGATGACGCGATAAAATTGGCGATTTCCCCGGAATCACTTCGCCATGCAAGGAACACGATGCTTGCAAGTCGTCTTGCTATTTCCGCTAACATCTCTTGAAATTATTTGGCACGTTGCTGGCTTGGAGATGGTTCTTCGAGGGCTTATTAAGAACCAAATAATCTTGCTAAGATGCATTGGTTTAAATAATAAAATTGCCATTAAATAGTGCAGTGGCATCGATTTCCACGCACGGGTGGCTCGATCATGGTTGCGAATGACTCCGAAGATTCAAACGAGAACTCGCCAGTCGGCGATGCGCTTCTCAATTACGAGCGCCCGGAAAAAAAACCAGCAATTAATTCAAAAAAACCTGGAAATGGACGCCAAAAAGTTCCTAAAATCAAGGTCGAAGTCACGGAGACTCAAGATATTCCCGTTTTCAAGGCTTCAACAAGCTTTGATCGCCAAGAAAAGCGCAAGACCGCCAGTGATCCGGTACCGGCTCGATCGTCATTGTTTATCGACGAATCAGCACCAAAGTCCAACCCTTCCACCGAGGAACCGGCGAAAAAGCCAACCAAGGTCGTAGAGGAAACGGATCCTATCTCGCAACGGCTGGTGCAATTGGAGCAACGCATCAATGCTTCCTTGCAGCAAAAGATAGAAATCATCGTGGCCAACACGCTGGATGGTTCGGTGAAGAACCAGCTATTGACCGAGCTCGTTGGAAAATTAAAAACAGAAGTGACGAGTGACGTTAAACGCAGTTTTCAAGTTTACTTTTCAGTGGACGTGAAGGATGCACTCAAGTCAACGATCAAAAAAGAATTAACGCAAGAAATTTGCACGGAATTGCGGGGCGAGTTCGCTCGCGAAATCATCCAGGCCAGGGAAATCAGTTCCAAGTTGTCTGGATCCTACGACAATTACAAGAAGGGCGTCATCGATGACGTCACGAAAGTGATCGAGTTGAAATTACGTGACGAGTTTTCCCGCGAGATTGGCCTCGCGCGCGAGGCGAGCAACGCGATAAAGGAAGACCTCAAGCCCCTCAAGAAGAGCATCAAGGAAGAATTGCGCGACACTATATCTAACGATATCATGAAGCTTATTCCCGGCCTTTTCCGCAAGGAGCTCAAGGACGACTTGATCCGGGAAATAATGGACGACATTGGTAAGCAGACTGGCAGTGAATTTGCCTCGGAAATCACGGCATCGATCAGGGACACGGTGAAGGAAGATATCAACAAATTCATGAAACACCGTGCGAAAATGGTAATGTTAAATGCTGGTCAGGAAGCGCCCGTGCATCTGATCTTTGTGGATTTTAACAACTTGTGGGCGGTCGCTAGCAAGGTCACGACGAAGTATCCCAACATCAAGCACTTGCTGCAAGATCTGCGTGACGTCTTGCGTGAATACGACGAAAAATTTATGCCCGATCGCGTAAGCGGTTTTATCTTCTACTCGAAATATCACGAGACCACGATCAACCAGGTTATGAATTTTACCTTCAACGACGAGCCCGAGCTGGAAGCTATGCTTAAGCAATTCCAGCCTGAAATCGAATCGGAGAAAAAAATGCAGCAGAACGGCCAAGAAACAACATACCGGGATGTCGACGTTTTGCTGGCCGCTCGTGCCACGGAAATGATATCGAAATATGGTGCCCGCATTGCGTCAGTCACCATCGTGAGCGGTGACGGGGATATGAATCCGATCATCGATATAGCAAAGAGGCAAGGGATTTACACGATTGTTTTCTCGTTCAAGCAAGCCATGTCGTCATTGCTAAAATACAATGCCGATGAAGCGCATTACTTGAACACGATCCCCCTTCACAAGAGATAAAGAAAAAGCGTAAACACTTCTTTGGCGTATTTGGATTTTTTACTATGTCCCCGTTCACAAGAAACGCGTTCCTTAATCGTATTGCATAGCTCGGATCAATCCCTCGACGAGGTCATCGACCTCGTCATCGGTCACGCTGCGTTTTAAGGCGCGGGCCAATCCTTCCGCCTCGATCGAGGGGAACGAGCGATTGCACATGTCGATCTCGAATTCGCCTTGCTTGCTGCATTCCAGGATTAATTCCACGAGAAAACTCCCGATCGCTTCCACTTTTTCCAAGTTCAATTGCTCGATGGTATCGGTCGACCGGTGATAATGGCGCCACCAGCCGCAGCTTAAGAAGATGAACGGCTTGTAGTTTATCCGGAACACGTGGTGGTCGGACATATCGCCCAACCTATCGTTCCGCGTGCACAAGACTCG
>JAUQYW010000400.1 GCA_030587525.1 Candidatus Sigynarchaeota archaeon
AAGTCCCGCGTCGCCACGAACGCATCGAACCTGCGGCACGTCATGCCGGGTACCGGGGCATGGACATCATGCACCCGCCGCGCGCGGCCCTTTCACGCGTGAACGCGCTTGGCGGTACCCCGCTGAATGACGACGTGTCGCGACATCCCTGAGGCTACATGCTGCAAGGGCGGGTCCCCGTTTCGACCCACGGAAGCCCCGATAAGTCTCCGGGGCTGCTAATCTGGGCATCCTGGGCGAATGTCCAAGATTGTCTGGGTTTGAAGAAACGGTTTATAAGCATTCAGAAGGTGCATCGAACGTATTTTTCAAACCATAAAAAAAGAAACCAAAAATATTCCTTAATTAATCGATACGATTTCACGCAACGACTATTTTCTTTCCATCCGTGAATGGATCCTTGCACTTGAGGGGAATTGTCACGTCGAGAATGCCCTCGTGATATTCCGCTTTCACGTTCTCGACTTCAGCAGGGCACATGAATTCATATTCGCTCACGTACTCCGTGATCTTGTCCCGTTTTGCCGTCATGCGAAGGCCATCAGGGATGACTTTCAAGTCTATGTCTTCTTTCTTGACGCCGGGAATCTCGAAGGTGATATCTACCTGGTCCTCGCCATCGGCACCGCAACCTTCCGAGCAAGCGCAACCAGGTACCCAGATTCGGTCGATCATTTCCTTATCACTGGACATGATAATCACACCTTTTTGTTTGTCGATTCATTATTAAATCGAATCCTGGTTAAACTATGACTTGCATAGCTATTTGGTTCTTATGCTTTCAAGGCATGCGGCCGTCGAGGGTTTAATGAATAAAAAGAAAGTGTTGAAATACAAATAATCAATGCGGAGCTTCCATCGCTTTAGAAAAACTTTGCAAGGATTGTTTCCAGCCCGCCACGGTGATTTGCCGGGTCGAGATACGTGTCGATGATCTCGTCGTGAGGAAGTGCCTCGATCTTCTCGTTGATCTTGTTGATGACCGTGATGTTGATCTCGACCGCTTTCTGCACCGGCATACGTTCCGGGTTGATATCGATGCCAAAGCCTTCCTTGTATCCCATCATCTTGAGCACGTACATGAGTGCCATTGCTTCCTGGATATTGACGACGCCGACGTTCAAGTCCTGGTCATAATTGCCGAATGGCTGGCTGTTCCAGTGCGTGTGGGCGAGCATGCCGTACATGCCCACGAGCGCGTATGCTGCCGCAAGCGGCTCCCCGCCCATGGTCACGTGGCCAATCTCGGGATTCAGACCCACGAGATTGTGCCCTTCTTTCAAGAGCTTGACATTTTCCGGGTTCTTCAGCTTGGCTTGGATGCGCTGCACGGCGAGAATGCCTTCCGCGGTCGTCCGGTAGATGTTGTTTGGCGCGGGCTCGTATGGCTTCGGTTCTATGGCCACCCGGACGCCGGGCACCTGGTCCATGGCTTCCGCGAGCGATTTCTCGAAGTTCTGCCACATCCACGGGTAGATGGTCCCGAGCATGTACGTGTACCCGTCGATGCCGGGCCATGATATCGCGGCGCCGGCCCCGATCTCCTTCACGATTTCGAGCCCCTCGACAGCGATCTTGATCGCTTTTTGGCGGACCTTGGGATCCGGGTTTGACATAGAGCCAAATTCGAATTCCTTGTCAAAGAAATGGCTGAAGGCAATCCCGGCGACCTTGATCCCCGCGGATTTTTCCAGGTCCTTGTACAGGTCGAGGTTGGCCTTGTTAATCTCGGCGGGATAGTGCGCTTCTATGGCCTTGACGCCAAGGCTGGCCATCTGCTTGGCCATCTCGATACGTTCCGGAACGGTCTTTTCAGGAACATAGCGGTCGTGGAACCGGCCCCCGCCGGGCGCGAAGTACCAGATCCCGACGGAGTATCTCGGCTTGAGCTTGAACGATTTCATGTGCTTCTTGAGGTCAGCGGGCTCCCGCTGGACTGCTTGGTATCGCAAATCGGTTAAGATGTATACCATAAGTAAACCATCTCGTAATCGAACATTGTTCGTTCCCCGATAAAAAAAGCATTGTGTTGTTCACGACACGCCGGTTCCCGCATCACGCGTTCCCGGCGTTCTTGCGGCATACCTCGCATAGCGGGCTGGAACTCGACACGTAAGCCGGTTCACCGCAACCGTGGCAATAGTTGGCTGCGTCATCGGTCGACGAGAACCGCTCGGTAGCCGAGCATTTTCCACCGCAAGCCAAGCAAAAAGGAAATTTCGGGTTGAACCGGGTCTGCTTGCCGCAGTAGATGCAGTAGCCGGCGCGTTCGGGCGCGTGCAAGGGTTATCAAGAAAGGAGAGGGCATTTCTCGGTAAAGAAGTTGTCTCTCCTTGTTAAATACCAAGGGCATAAAAGGTCGGATCGAGACTTGTTTCTCGGGAAAGCCTTTTTTTCACCACGGTAAATGTAAAGGAAGGAGGAGAAAATACCCATGACGCAAATGAATAGCACGCGAGACCACGTCCTCATCCTCGTGGATCCGGCACTCGACGGGCGAAACCCCGGCTCCGAGGGAAGCATCATCGCGAGAAATTATATCATCGAGCGTTTCAAGGTTGCAGGCTTGGTTCCTCTTTTCGATGACGAGACCAGCTTCACGCAGAACATCAAAGATGATGGCGACGTGGCCGGTATCAACATCGGCGGGATCATCCATGGAGATAGACCAGGATACGTTCTCGCGGGGGCGCATTATGACCACTTCAATGGGGACCCCGGCGCCGACGATAACGCCGCGGCCGTTGCCCAAGTGATCGCCGCGGCTGAAACACTGGGAAAGGCAAGGGAATATCACGGGTCGAGCATCGTTTTTCTTGCCTTTGACTGCGAGGAACCGCCGTATTTTCACGGCGACACTATGGGGTCCACGTTTTTCGTGAACCATTGTCCTGTTCCATTCGATGCGATCCGGGTGGCCATCATTCTCGATCTCACGGGACACGACGTTCCGATCAAGGGATTGGCAGATTGCCTCTTTGCGCTCGGTACGGAGTATGCTTCCAGGGCTCACAAGGCTGTGATGAATGCGGCCGCCCTGGAAAGCCGCATTCGAGTC
>JAUQYW010000411.1 GCA_030587525.1 Candidatus Sigynarchaeota archaeon
ATAAAGCAAAAGGTTTGCATTGGCGACTACCAATTTCGCGTTAACCGGGAGGATAAAAATATTAGCCCGTGCCCGATCCAGGTCGATGTCAAGAACATGTTCCGGTTTAATGAATGACGGGACAAATGTTCCTTCGGAATTCTACTTTTCTTTTCACGTATCAGGTTTAGAATCGTCGTTGCGTCGTCTTTTCTCTTTCCAGCACGGGCAATCCCTTGTTACATGACTTGTAGGTTTTTCGCCGATCCTTGTCGATCTGTTTGTCGAGATATAGCGATTGCGCGTGCTTGAAGGAATCCATGCATCGTTCGGAGCAGAAATAAAGGATGCGGCATCGCGTGAAGGCACGAAATGGCGTGTCGTCATCGAGTGCTCGATTGCAGATAGGATCCCTGTGTTTCAATTCGCGTCACGTCTCTCGTGGTGGGAGTTTTACCAGGTCATTCGACAAATTCTTGATCGGCATTGCTCAAGTGCCTTGATTTTGCTGGAAGGCACCGTTTTTTGTTGTTCGGTGCTGATCAACCATGGCACGAACCAAGAAAAACGACGACAATTCAAGAGCAAGAGTATGGAGAACGCGATCATGGAACTGATGCTTTGACAAGAAAGGTGACCTTGGATCGTGTCATTGTGATCTGAACAATGTTCATTTTGCCCCTCGTGAGATCGGACAAAATGACAAAAATCGTCTCAAATCATTGCACGATGTTCAAATTAGAAAAATGATTACGTTATGCGCGGCATGCCATCATTCGATTTCGATTGCTCCAGGAAGATGTGCCTCGAATCTCTTGGTGGAATGTGTCTTTGTCGAAGAAAAGAAAAAAAATATGGAACATGTTGTTTCGAGGAAGCGATTAAATCCTTCATTCCTCCGCATCATCGGCAACATCCACGACATCGTACGTGAATAATCGCTCCTTGCAGACACCGCATCTCCATTCGTGGTGGATGCTGCCTACAGGAGTAACATCCACGATTGGACGCATTTTTTTGCAATCTTTGCCAGGACAATAAGCCACGCGTCGCTTTTTTGCCCCGCGGATGTCGACGGGATCGAGTCTGTTCATGGTATTGGCATCTCCGTGCCGGAATTCGGCACGCTTTTACCGGATGTTGCATGAATTTAAGCAAAAATCGGAGCGATCGTGATCGGGTGCTGGCCAATCGCGATGAATCCGTTGCGGTCCTCGCAAGGAGAGCGAAAAAAAAGTATAGCGTGAGCCATTCCCGGCTCGGAGGGTCGTCCGAGCCAAGAATTCTCGCTGGATGCGTGCTTGCACCATCGCGTCGTGCTGCTCGAGACGGTTCACTTGTTTTTCACGCGCATGAACGTTTCGAACTCCACGTTCCCCGGCATGTTCGCCAGGAAGGATGCCCAATTGTAGGAAAAGTAGGCCTCGTACCCGCGGAGCTCGCGGCGCTTGGCTCTCGCGAGGCGCTGGAAGCACGGGAAGCAAATCACCGTTTTCCGCAGGCGCTCGTCGACCACCAGGTTCCACGTGGCGTCCGGGACGGCAAACATGCCAGGATCGGGCTGGCCGCACGCGCTGCACGGCTCGCGGATGAGCTCACTCGCGGGAGTCCAATGCAGCACGTGCAACACTTTTCCTGGAAGCTCGGCTGGTTTCCGGTCAAGCTCCACGTCGAGCCGCAAGGCGAGGAAGTCTCCTTCGCCGTGCACGCGGAGTTCTAGCCGGTGCATGGTGAACGTCTCGACGGGTCGAAGGCGGACGGTGCTGGCCAAGCCGAGGCCCGGCGGGAAGGACACGTCCAGGTCATTGCACGCGACCAGGATGTTCATGCTCTCGAGGTAATCGCCGTCGTCCCGGAGCGATTGGACCTTCGCTTGTAACGAAAACCGTCCCGCCCGCGGGATCCATGCCGGTCGTTTCATCACGGCGCGGTACTCGCCATCGGCAATGCCCGCGTGCAACCCGCGTCCTGCCACGCGGTACGCGCCCCTCTCGGGCTCGGGAATGCCGGACCCGTGACCTCGTGACGGGACGTGGGCGAGCACGTGGATCGCGCGCCCGGGCAGGAAGGGGGATACTTGCTCGCAGGCCATGTCCAGGATGACGCGAGCGAAGTACCCGTGCTCGTCCACGAAGATCCCGAGCCGTCGTGCCTTCACCGCGATATCACGGGCAGGCAGGGCCGTGTTGATCACCGGCTCGCGCGGGGAAAGCGGCGCGTCGTCGATTCGCTTCCAATCCAAGACGGACTCCCAGGCCGGCGTGAAAACGAATGCCGGATCGCGACCAGGGGTGGTCGCGTGCTTGGTGTTGCTTGCTAGGTTGTTGGTTTGGTTGCTGGTTTGCATGGTTCATCTCCTTTTCGTGTTCGGTACTTCAATCTTCATTCATCGTTGTTGCTATTGTTCCGATCTTGCTTGGCAAGGCTCGCGAAAGCGAAGAAATCCTTCATTCCTCCCGCGTCATCGGTGCCGGTCCTTGGGGGATTGCTCGGATCCTGGCCTTGATCGCTCGATATGCTTGATGAATTCATCCGAATTTTGTATCACGGCAAACTTGTCGTAAATGAACTCCTTGCACTCGCGCTTTTTCTCGCTTTTCTTCGAAGGTTCGCATGTTTCTCTACGCTTGCAAGACTTGCATGGTCTTTGCTTCGTTATCGCTTTCGAGAACAGTCGCGTGATGGCCTCGCGTTCCAATTGCTTTTCCCTGGCACGGCATTGCTTGAAGCGCGCGAGCAGTTCGCACCGTGCTTCGGGCGGCAAATTCTTGGCTGCCCAGCGCATCTTGGCATCCAGGAACTTCGACGCCTTCACGTTTTCCTCGGACGTCGTATCCGCTTCGCGGATGTCATTCAGCTGGTCAATTTTCCCTTGCTCCTCGTCGGTCAAGCTGGATTTCGCCAGCAACTCGTTGTATTTCCTCGTCAGTGCTCGTCGGCGATATCTCCTGAGGAACTCGCCGTGCAAGCTCCCGCTGAACTTGAATTCCACGTGAATCCTGAGCCAGGTAAAAAGATGGGCTATTATCTCTCGGCGTGTTGGCACGGTATTCACCCTTCTGGAATAGGATGGAAAATGCGGGCCCCTTTCGTTTCACGCTGGACTTGCTGGCCGTTGTCCAGAGCTCCCGGCTTTTGGACACCTCGCGAGCGACGCCATTGATCGCCCGGTGGACAGCGGTTCGTGCTTTCCCGAATGCATGCACGATCTCGCGAGGCGTGATTACGTCGTGCTCCCGGGTCCCGTGTGCAAACGACAAGCTTAGAATGCCTCCCCGGCGATCGGGCCCGACGATGCAGCGATATGCCCCGTGCTCGATGTAAGCGTGTTCGATGGTCCCGAAACTCGATTGGTAAACAAGATTCGTGAATCGCGCAAGATCTGATTCTCCTCGGAGCGAGTCCTGGGTGACGGACATCCCCGCAGAGAGCGTCATGTTCCGGTTCCCGCGTCGGGTTGTCATCCGCATCGACACACACGAGGTTTACTTCGAGGTCGGCTGGCTGGAATCCGCCTTGCCGACCGATCTCGGTTGTTTTCGTTTGCTGGTTTGCTTGTACTTCCATGGTTCGTCACTGTTTCCATTTTTCTGATAATTTTGGTAACTCGTTTACTCGTTCCTGATCCACGAGAGCGTGCCCGGTTCCACGCCCGCGGGGATGTTCACCAGGTAGCTCGCCCAAGCTTGGCTGAAGATGGCCTCGTACCCGCCAAGCTCTGCCCTCTTTGCCCTCGCCATCGCCTGGAAGCACGGGAAGCAGAGCACCTTTCGCTGCAAGCGCGGCTCGACGACCAGCTGCCACGTCTCGTCCGGCACGGAGAAGAATGCAGGATCGGGCTGGTGGCACGCGCCGCACGGTTCCCGGCGCATCTCGTCAATCGGATGGCGGAGCAAGGCATGGAGAACCTTCCCGGGGAAGGGGGCCGGCTTGTCTGCCATCTCCACGTCGAGTAACAAGGTGGTGAACAACCCGCGGTCATGCACGAAGAGCGCTGCCTGGTGCACGCGGTAACCGGTCATGAGCCGGAGGTGGACGCGCGTGGACAGGCCGATAGCGGGCAGGAAATGCGAGGGCTCGTCGTTGCACGCGACCAGGGAGAACATGCTGTCGAGGTAATCATACCGGTCCTGGAGCAAGTCGACTTTCCAGCGCCACGGGAACCGCCCGGCGCGCGGGATCCACGGCGGTATCTCTGCATCGTCGTGGAATGGGGGCGCCGACCGCGGCTCGCCCAGCCGGTACTCGTCCTTGCACGCCTTGGGGATGCCGCATCCCCTGGCCGTGGAAGCGAAGTGGACGATAGCGTGGAACACCCGCCCGGGCAAGAATGCTGGTCGCTGCTCGAACACCAGGTCGACGACGGCACGCACGAAATACCCGTGCTCGTCCACGTGCATGGCTACCTTGCGATCTACCAAGCCGGGGACGAGGTGCACGGGCAAGTTCGCGCAAAACTCGGCAGGGTCGGGGGTCCATGACGTGCTGTCGTCGCATTTCTCATTCCCGACGTTGTATGTCGCGAATGCCATGTCCATGTCGTCAGGGTGGTTCATGGCAAGTCGCCTCCCGAGCCGTGCAACAATTCACTGGCGAGTGCTGAATCTGCAAAAATCGAGAATGTCCCATCTGCCGACGCGGACATGATGATTTCCACGGGTAATTCCTTGCAAGATAACAGCTCGATCGTGGCACAACTGCAATCGATGTCGATACCATTCACGTTCTTTAGTAGCGCGTGGACGGTGATGATGGGGCTGCACGACGCGGGCTCTTGGACCGTGCACCGGTCATGGAGATCGCACATGCCACAGGCCACCCGATGCATGAATATGGATAACTCCTCT
>JAUQYW010000442.1 GCA_030587525.1 Candidatus Sigynarchaeota archaeon
ACGGATTACATCTGGAAGTTGCTCATCGTTGGCGAAGGCAGCACAGGAAAGTCGTGCCTTCTTCACCGGTATATTCATGACGAATTTTTAGCGGATATGAAGATGACGATAGGCTGTCAATTCCACACGCAGCTTTTGGAACGTCAGAATTACAAGATCAACCTGGTAATGTGGGATTTTAGCGGGCAAGAGCGATTCCGCTTCATTTTCGACGATTACTGCCGCGGCTCCTCGGGTGCCTTCGTCATGTTCGACCTGTCGCGCATGGCCACCCTCTATAAAACGGAGGAATGGGCCTCCATCGTGCGCAATAATTCGAAAGCCGACATTCCCATCGTGCTGCTCGGCGGCAAGGTCGATTTGCTCGACCGGACCAAGCTCGAGGAAGTCAACGCCGAAATTGATAAATTCACGCATGAACACGGCTTCACAGCCTACATTCCCACGTCATCAAAGACTGGCTTCAACGTAAACGAGTCCATCATATACATGGTCGATGTGCTCTTAGCAAAGAACGCGTAAAACGGCGTTCAAGCATTTTCATCTCTCATTTTCCCTCGTGGTTCCAATTTGCACGTTCTCCCTCGAAATCATCGTTAAAATGCGTGATGTTGGGGAAAGGTAATTCACTCCAGCACGGCACGCATGTCCTTGAGCCAGGTGGCCTTGTCGATGAATGTGCTGCGCGGGAACCGCTCCAGGAACGTGATGCGATCGGAAAGCATCTGCTTGATCTTCGGCGTCAAATCGAGCCTGATTATCGCGTCGTCCATGAAGAATCGAATCTCCTTCAAGCTTGCCCATTGCATGTTCAGGATACCACGTTCCAGGACGGAATGCAAGTCGACCTCGATGTTGAATTCCATCCACATGGAATAGCTCGCCTCGGTCACGATGAATTTCTTTCCTGCCCGGAGCAAGTAAAACGCGTGTTGTCCGGCGACAATCGGCTCGAACACGTCCTCGTTCAGGTCCTTTTGATCGAACTCTGCTACAAACTTGATCTTGCCGTCGCGGGATGCAAGGCCGATGGTATACTGGCCATTCTCTTTTTTCGCTAAGAAATGAGCCATAATTGATTTGTTATCCCATTTCAGCGAAATCGGTTTCATGGCTTGCTCGAATGAAAATTTAAACACTTGATCCGACCGGATGTTGACGTACGTGAGGATTTTTTGCTCGGAGCTCAAGATGGCGATCAATTCTTGGTTCGGCGATTCTGCCACGAGGTCAATCTCCCCGATCTGTAGCCGGGTCGCTTTCTGGTCGAGATTTCCTTCCTTCAACGTCCACCTCATGAGGATACCGCTTTTCAGCAAGGCCTGGAACACGTTATTATCCTTCCAGCTGATCGCCGTCGTGTTCTGGTCGAGCTCGATCGTGCCAATCTGTTTTTCCAGCAATTTCGGATCCAATGCAAGAGCGTTTTGCTTCGGATTGATCATGGGATCAAACGTGAGATCCAGCATCATGACCTGGTTGCCATGCTGGATCAAGCTCTTCAACGACCGCTTTTCAATCTTGCTTTCCGTGAGAAGCAGCTTGTTGCCGTCGGGGTTCCATTGGGCATCGATGGGCTTTATCTTGGTCGACTTCCCCGTGAAGATCGCGGACTCGAGCGGCTGGAACGAGTTCGTCATGAACATGAGTCTCAGGTCCTTGGTGATCACGGCCATAATATCGAGTCGTGGGTTAGGGTGGATCGATATTAACGGTTTCGCGGTCTTGAAAATCGACACGTCATTGGAGCGGAGCTTGCTCGACACGACGTGCGTGTACGTCGCGAGCAAATCGAAGGTCCGGATCACGCTTTGCCCATTTTCTATGAATTCAAGTGCGTCATAGATCTCCTTGATGGTGAGGGCGAAATCTTGCCGTAAATAATTGATGAAGGTGATGATGTTGTTGACCTTGGTGTTGTCGGTTTTAAACAAGAACATATTGAAGAACCGGTCGAGGAAAAACTTGATGTCCTTGAGAACGAGCATCCGGTTCTGCAAAATGGAGGGCTCGCTCGTGCCCCGCGTGGCTTTCCAGTCGACCACGATGGCCTGGTGGGCTGGAAGGTCTTGGGCTTTTATCGTTGCGAGGAGTTTCGACGCGTTCTTATCGTTATCCCGGGTTATCGAGCCTGCCAATTCGAGGAAAAATTGAAATAAATTCACGTACACGTGGCCCAGGTGCACGTGGTCCGCGTGGATGAACGGTACAAGGTTCATGAATCCTTCGAGATAGTTCTTGAACTGCTCCGCGGCTTGCTCGATTCCAGGGGCATATGGCAATTTATTCGCGATTATTTCCTTGAAGACATCCAATGCGGTTTGGAGGACGAACTCGTCGTTGTAATTGATGATGCCAACATTCCATTCCTCCAATGCCTTGTTAAACGCCTCCAGCGCTTTATTCACGTCATTCGTCGCGATCGCATATTTCGCAATGCCAATCCATCCAAAGGGATGATCATTCTTGATGGACAAGGCTTTTTCAAAGCAAGTTTTCGCATCCTCGTAATTCTTGGCATCCAAGGCATCGAATCCCATCTCGCAATAGTCATCCACGATCGAAACCTGGAGTGCCGATGCCTTGTCGTTGTCCTCATCCAGCGAGAAGATTTCTTCTATGTCTTGCAGTGCTTGATCGAAGCGTTTTCCTTTTTCGTGATCCTGAGCCCGGAGAATAAATGCCTCGATCAAGCCTTCTTTTGCACCGGGGTTATCCGCTTCAAGTCGTATGCTTTCCTGCAATGCTTTGATAGCTTCGGTAAATTGGTTCTTCAAGAGATAATTCTTTCCGAGCCATTTCCACGGGTTCGAATCGTACGGGTACATATCAATTGCCTTGTGCAAAAACCGGTCCGCTTGTACCGCGTCGCCATATATGTGGAAGTGCAACCCCTTCTCGAGGAATATATCGCATAATTTCTTTCTATATTCCCAATTCTCGGGCTCGAGCTCGATGATCTTGTCGAGGACCCGGATAAAATTGTCCCGGGAATCCAAGAATTCATATTGCTTCGCGAAAAGCTTGTATGGTTCGATGGAATGCGGATTGATCTCGATAGCCCGTTCCAGGCACCGCGTGGCATCGGAAAACTCGATGTGCTGCAATTCTTTATCCGTATCCGCCATAGCTGCATTCGTCTTGATCTCCGCAAGCAAGAGCCAGGGCTCTAAAAAGGCCGGCTTGAGCTTGGTTGCTTTTGTGAGCAAGTTCTTGGTCGTCTCGATATCTCCGTTAGCATAATGTTCCGCCGCTTCGATGTACAGCTCGAAATGATCGAGAGGCTGGCCTTTCTGGATTTTTTCCTTGCGAGCCTTGCTTTCAAATGCCGCGACGGTGCCTTCATCGAACGGGTCGATTTCCGCGCCGGCTTCCTTCTCTAGCGTTTCCACCTTTTCTTTTATGACCGAGCCTGCCACGCCTTGCAGCGACGTGGTTCCGAGCAACCCGGAGCTTGAAAGGCGTTTTTCTTGCGCCAATTGCATTTCCAAGGTCTTTCTTGCGCAATAAAGGGCCATCGGCTTTTTGGTCATGATCTCGTAGATCATGGTCAAATTTTCCCAATAGGATTTGTCCTTCGGATCGAGCTTCACCGCTTTCTTCGCCGCGTTCAAGGCATCATAAAAATCTGTCAAATCCTTGTAGTGTGCCTCGAATGAATATGAGAAGACGCCGACCTTTTTCTGGGCACGTTTCAAATGGGCTTGCGCAAGGCTGTACCAGTCTGCCGCGGTGCCTTCTTTCAAAAGGAAGGCTTTTTTGTACAGCTCGATGACCTCGTCGATGTCTTGATCGGAATAGGAATAAATCTTGCTGCTGGCCTTGCGAATCAATTCCTGGTATTCGGATTCACGCTTTTCTTTTGTAAATTTGTCTTCTCCATCGAGTTCTTCCAGCTGTTCTTGAAGCGATACTTTCGCCTCCCCGGGCTTGCTCTCGTTAAAGATTTCCTCCAGATCGGCATCGATATCCTTCAACGCGTCTGATTTTTTTGGAGCGTCGTTGGAAGGCACCGATGAGCCAGTATTTCCTGTTTTTGTATCATCTGGTTTCTTTCCAGCAATGAGATTCAGCAATCCTTCAAGATTCTTCAAGTTTTCTATATAAGGTTCCAGGGAATCCATTTCATTCAAGGATATCTTGAATGACGCGACCATTTTTGGGTCCGATTCCATTAAATTGACGAACTTTTTTAACGCGGGTGGATTTTGTTGGAGAAACGTGATAAAAGATTGTCTATTGCTCGGGTTCAAACTCTTGGCAACCTCAGACCATTTCACTACGTCATCTGGTGTTTTTGCCAAGGTTTCGAGGTCTTTTTGGATTTTCTGGCCTTTTTGGTCTTTTTCACCCATGTAGCTCCAACCCTAGAACACTTAACACACGTTAAATCTATCTTTCGTCTGATTTATTTATACATTAAATAACGCGAGGGCATTTGTATTGTCGAAGGACACCCGTTCTAACCAAAAGCGTTAAGAAGCCTTGACGTCACCAACCAGATATAATACATTTGATGATCGAGGCAATATAATCCGGTGCATCGGTTTCAGGTTGCATAAACAATGTTCTCCGTTGACGAATGGTTAAAGGACAAGGAATTTTCATCATATTTTGCATATGCATTGCCTGACTCAAGCGAACGCCCGAAAAATTCCATCCGGGACGGAAACCGGTGGATTTCAAAAGCACCGGATGGGTTCACGCTGGGAAACAGCCGGATGTTCGCTGCGATTGGCGTTCCGCTGATGGATGCAGAGCACATTAATCATTTCTACACGAGCGATCGGAATGATATCCCATTCATCAAGGAGATAAATCTCGCAAATCTCTCGCTTCTCGTCGGCCCGGACAAGGCGACGGCGCATCTGCAAAACTTGCCCGCTGTATATAAAGTCCAGGATTTTGATGTCTCCTATAATGTGGATGGCCAGCAGTTCCGCGCGGCGCCGAATGAAATGCCATGGCAAGAATCACGGCGGGTTAAAAACACGGCGATCATCTCGACACATTTTGGCACGAGCCATGTAAAGTTATCCACGATCGATTTTTGCCCTCGGAACCCAGACGATGCTGTCCTGTACCGCGTCATTTCGGTGAAAAACACCAGTTCCACGAGGATCGAGAACCTGGTCTTGAGCATTACCCTCGAAAATCGTGCCAGTTCCTGGTCATGGGAACTGGATCCAAGCACGAGCACCATGACTATCAAGGAAACCAGAGATAACGCGCGATTTTTCATGCGTTTCGTGGATGAGAGCAATCCGGGGTGTATGCTTGTCCGGGGCTTTAACGAAAGACCGGAAAGAATCGATCCCGTGGGCATTGCTGATCACGATGGAGTTGGCAGCAATGCCGGCTGCGTGATTTGCAGCGTGCACCTGGGAAACATGGTCTCGTATGAGGAACTTGTCTTTTACATTGCTTTCGTTCCGTCAGGTCCCGTGGGGATGCACGATTCGATCCTTTGCGAAATGAAACCTAGTACCATCATCGACGCCCTCCAGCGAACTGAACACGCGTGGACACAAGATCTGTTGCGGGTCAAATTCAAGTCCTCCAATACCCTACTCGAGGATCTCGTCGATTCCATTATCAGCATGGCGAGTTGCCATATCAGTGAAAAAGGAATCCACACGGGATCCGTGTACTATTCACACGGCCGTGCCTGGACAAGGGATAACTACTGGATACAGAAGGCATTCCACCACGCGGGATATCACGATGCCGGGCTGAACAATGCGCGGTTTTTTCTCGAAGCATGGCAAAAAAATGGCAAGCGTTTCGCCAACAGTTATGGATTGAATTCATCCAATCCGTCCAATCCTGGTTGCGAGGTTCCCGTGGAATTACCTTGGTACTTCATCTTGATGCTCGCTGAACTGCGAAAATGGGCCCCGCAGCTATTCAACCAGTTACCACGAGATTCGGTGCGAGAACTCATCACGACCGTGGTACGCGAGGCCAAGCACACGCCAGATTATCTGTTTCCATTGAACAGCGACGAGACCTGGATTTGGGCATGCGAGGTGGTTGAAACCGGGGTAGTCCTCGATAACTCCTTGCTGTGCTTGTCCGCTCTACTCGCCGTGCAGCAATGGTTTTCGGACCTGCTTGAATCCAGCGCGTTGAAGTTCGTGGATGAATTGGCCGGGAATGTACGCCGGGCGATCGAGGAAAAGCTCGTGATTAAGAAAAAAAACCGGTTTGCCGTCGCCCGTGACGATGATGGCATGCTCGATGAAAGTGCCGTGACCATCCCCCTCTCGATGCCGTTCATCCATGGCCTCTTCGATGATTCCCCCGAATTGCGTAAAATCGCCTTGAACGGCGTGCTCGATTGCTGGCAGGCTTGCCGCGTCCACGTTGATGGTGGTGGCAGCATTGTCCGGTCGCATTCCGCGACGACGGCGATGACAGGTAACACACCTGGCCATTTCCTCGAAGCTATTGGAAAATTGAATGCGAGAAAGGCCGGAGACGAAATCTTGGAGGGGATATTAAACTTCGTTAACTGCACTGGTGCTGTTAATGAAATCCATGACATTTTCGATCCGTCGTGGGGTACCGAGCGCCGCCGGCTGTGGGATTCAATGGCAATCATCGAAGGCGTTATGCAATACCTGCTCGGCATCCGGTTCGCGCCGGACTCGATCCGGTTCACGCCTTATTGCCCAGAAAAAATAGAATCCGTGTCGATCGATGAGTATCCCGTAGGAAATCACGTTTACTCGTTCCGCATGGTAAGACGAGCAGGGAAACTCCTGTGCGCGGTGAAGCAAGATGGAATTGAGCTCGTCCGGTACGAGGGTTTGCAGGAAATCGTGATTTCGATAAGAGTTAATTCCGTTCAATTGAATCCCGTTGATGAAAGCTTGGCTACGGCATTTCAGAGTATGAAAAAAGGGGAGTATTGGCGGAAGATCATCCAAGATATTGGTATGGATTCTGTTCATGGAGATAACTGCGCGATTGTGTATGACTTGGTAAGCCGCGCGCATGCCGTTGAGGTGCTGCGGCAACTCGTCTTCACGAGGGGGCAGTCAATTCCCTTATATATCGAGGACCAGTTCGACCGTATCAGGGATAGTTACGAACATTTCATCTGGATTTCAAAGGACATCCCAGCAGCCATTAAATGCAATGAGATTTTCAAGGACGTGCTTGATGAGTTTGCCCAAAAAGATTATTGCATCATGGCATTTGATGCCAAGCACCCGAAACGGACGTTATGCTGGATCCCGAATAAAGGCCACGCGTATAGGGACACGAACAGGTTTATCCAAGATGTGCGGCTCCAGGTACTCCCGACGCGGCAAAAACCGATGAGTATGCACCCGCACGGTTTTTTGCGGTTTTCAGACATTTCAGGCGCGAAGATCGACGAAGTGCTGGATCTGGTCATCGAAAGCCGGGCATTGAGCACTGAAACTCGCAGCGAGGTTACGGTTGACATACAAGTCTTCGTCCAAAATGAGAAAGCATGCGTCTTCCAGGGTGGTTCTGGCACGTGGAACGGCAAACTTCCGATTCTTTCCAATAACCAATACACCTCGCCCGGTGCTGCATACCTGCTCATCACCGCTATGACACCATTCGCCCCGTTTGATATTGCGGCTGCTGGCATCGCGACCGGTGCACATGCGGTCCAGCTCACATTTCAATGCGATTCTCCGGTGCCCCTGGAGTTAACTATCAAGCTCAAGATTCCCCAGAGCTGGCACCAGCAAAACCTCCGCTCGCCACAGTGGGAACGGATAGAGGATCCCGTCCGGATTTTCAAGGACGCAAGCGGGGAAAAGGAATTGCGCGTGATAATCCATCCCGGGCAACCGATAAACCAGCACATGCGCACGAGAATCCCGGACACGGCCCGGCACCTGACCTTCGTCTTCGTGAAATATCCAAGGCTTGAATGACGGAGATGCCGTTACGTGTTTAAAACAAGGAATAATAGAAAAAGATAGAAAAAAGTAACCGCGTCTACTTCTTCCGGGCGACTATGACAGAAATGATGGAAATGATCAGCCCATTGATGACTGCGAACACCAGCGCAACAATGCTGGTGCCAATGATGTATCCGAGCATATCTGGTGTAAGGATTCCATAGATCCCCCAGAAGTAGACGTATGCCGGATTTTGGGTGAGCGTCGCCGAGAATTTCCATGCCACTGAGATCCAGTTCATGTACACGTGGACGATGTTCAGGACGATGCCCGCGATGGCAATGACCAGAAATGCCAAAAACGTGTTTCCCATTGCATCCTTCTTCGCCTTCGCCACGGCACCACCGACGATGCCGGTCACGATGAATGGCCCTATCAACTTGAGCAGCCATGCAAGAGCTGGCATGAAGTAAACAGGCGTTGAGCTCCACGGGTGGTATTCCATCATTATTGGGATTAATCCTTGGGGTGTAGCTCCTGGCAAGCTTATAGCAGGTGTATACATTAACAAGGGTCCTATTACAGTAACTCCCCCCGCAATGATCTCGAGGTCCTGCGTGACACCAAGCGTGATATACGTGAACCAACCTAACGTGTCGGATGACATGAAGCCAATATAACGGTCCAAATATGTCAATTGCGCCTGGCCTGGAAATGCACTCAAAAACGCGCCGGCAATATTATCCCCAACCAACAAGGCAGCTATGAAATCAAACGCTATAGCTGACGCGAGGAATGCGACGATGGTGATCAAGATTTGTGCGATGCGCTTCATGATTCTTCGCCTCTTTTTACCCCCAACCCTTGCTCGTGATGAATAACCCGATCGCGCACCAGACAAACGCATTTAACGCTGTCATGATTAACGCGCCAGGCAAGAACCACTCCCAGTGTTCATAGTGGTTCGTTGTCAACGTTACGCCCAAAGCCGGCCAATTCAAGACTTGCAAGATGATGCCGACAGCAGCTATGACCATCAAGCCCAGAAACGTGGACAAGAAGATGTACTTCACGCTGCCCGATTTTCGTTCTGCCAAAGAGCCAAGCACCGCGGCCAAGGCTATTGGAAGCACGCTCCCGAGGATCGCCATCAAGATGCTCCAATCAGTTGGTGCAGCGATATAAAGCACGGTTGCACGGAAAACCGTCGTGAGCGCCGGGTCTGCGAGATAGGCATATAATAGCCTTGAGATTGAATCCAACCCCAAGAAAAGACTTTCAAATGCCCCTCCCGCACCGACTATCGCCAAGCCTTGAAAGAGGATCGACAAGCCAACGTAAAGCGCGATGCTGACTAAAAAGCCTTTAATAAATTTCATGTTTATCATTACTCCTTATGTTCGATGAAAACTCCTTGATATCTCTAGATTAGATAATAGATCTAATATGGTTGAAGAATCTTTTAATTTCTAGTATATATAACATTATCATCCTCTTTTTTTAAAAAGGTTACCGTCACCAAAGCAAAATCGATGCGCGTGCACGAAGGCTCCTTTTATTTTTCACATTTTGCATCGATGATGAAACGCGGTTTATCTTTGCTCTTATAGTTAAAAAATAGAAGATATCCCGATGATGACCTTCATTGAATTCGTTAACGAAAGAATTAAGTGCTATCCTCGCCAAATTGAAACCATGAATTTGGCATTTTTACCAAAACCCAAAGAATATTTCCCGGGCAATGATTCGTTCCACCTTCACGAGGGCCTAAATGTTTTCGTGAACAAGGCGAAGGTTCAAGATCACGTGATGCATTTATTCGGATTCTTGTGGCGGAATTTTAAAATCAACATGAAAATCACGGCCATCCGGGACCGGGATTTCAAGGAAGAGTACGAAAACGGGTTATTCTTGTATATGACATCAAGGGTGGAATTAAGCCCCGAATTTCCTGAGATATTTACCAAGGCCTTGGAACGACTTGACGGGGAAGGATATGCGCTGGACGTGGCCGCGGATTCAATTTTTATAGCGTCACGAACCATGCGCGGTTTCTTCAACGGCGTGCTGACGTTTCAACAAGCCGGTGAATCATTCCGCTTGGTAAAAGATGAAGAAACGAAGAAAAACGAGCTTTTCATTCCTTCCTTCCGCGTCCATGATCAGCCGGATCTTGAAATGCGTGCAGTTCATCTCGACTTGAAACACCAGCTTCATTCCCTCGATTACTTGAAGGATTACATGCGGTTTTTAGCCAGGTTCAAAATAAATGCCATTGTCTGGGAATGGGAAGATAAGTTTCCGTACAAGAAACGACCGGAGATCAAGCACCCCCTGGCGTTCAACCACCAAGAAACAGTCGAGCTCCTGGAACTGTGCCACGTTTATGGAATCGAGTCTATTCCTCTCGTGCAGACGTACGGTCACCTGGAATTCGTGCTAAAGCATGAAAAATACCAGCATTTGAAGGAAAGCAAGGACGCCGAAGAGGGCTTAGAACACACCTTGGATATCTGCGCCTTGCACGACGAAACGATGCCGCTGATCCAGGACTTGATTGCCGACCTGGTGAGCTACCATCCTTCATCTCGATACATCCATATCGGCGGGGATGAAGTTTATACCCTCGGCACGTGCAAGAAATGCAAGGCATTCATCAAGGAGCAGGGTGATGGCGACGAGATTCGAGGCAAGAGCAAGTTGTACGTCATGCACATGAACCGCGTGGCAAAAATCGTGAAAGGCTTCGGGAAAATACCGATGATGTGGCACGATTATTTGCTGAAATATCCGGCATGCCTGGATGAGATGGACAAGGATGTCGTCGTCGTGTACTGGATGTACGGGAAGGACCACAATCCCGCGGATTTCTCAAAAGACATCTCGATGTTCAAGACCATGGGGTTCAAGGTTCTTGTCGCGAGCTCCGTGAACAGCGATTTCCAGTATGCCCTTCCCAATTATGACATCCGGATTCAAAACATTTACGAATTGAACAAAGCGCTCGTTCAGACATCCGGCGGGAATGTCGGCTCGCTGGCGACGAATTGGGCTGGTTGCAGGGCCCCGATCGAGACGAGCATTCTTGCCACGTTGTTTTTCGCTGAAAGTTCATGGAACGTGGGCAAGAAGCCGTATTCTAAAGACGAGCTTTCCGGATTTGGGAGCGTGCTGCTCCGCAGTGTTTTTGGCATTCAGGAGGGGCACGTCAAGAAGCACGCCCTCGCGTTTCCCCGGCTCATGGAAAGCACGACCTTGCCCCAAAAAGCCGCTGGGCTCGGTACCATCGATGCGATGCTCGGTCAATCCATTGATGACTGGGAAAAAGTGCTTCAAGATTCAAGCACGGGTAAAAATATCGCCTCGAACATCATACACGGGTTAAAATTGCAGCGTCTCAAGGTACAATTATTTATCTTTGCCAAGGATATCGAGCATCTTTTTGATCAAGAAGATCTTCCACCTTTGAATGAAATCAAGTCCACGATCAAGGACCTGGAGCGTCTATCACAGGAGTTCGAGTTGTGCAAATATAAAACGAAGGAACTCTACGAGAAAGTTATGTACGACGAGGAGGTATCCGTCGAGCTCGCCTTGAGGTTCGGAAAACCCCTCGATTATATCAAGAAGAACGTCTCTCTGTTGAAAGATATCTCGTTAAAAATCGAAGACCTCATAGAATTGATTGAAAAAACAAATTTTGGAACAGTATTCCCGAAAAAAGAAGAGGAATTTCCTGCAGAAATCGCTTCATTTTCCCGCCAATTGATCGCGAGCAAGAATGGCGAAAAGAACCCCCCGGGCATCGAAAAAATCGACAGATTCATCGCCAATGCCAGGACCTTCATCGGATCAAGCAAGGAAAAGGTAAAAGACATCGTAACGCGCATTTTGGAAGAAATGGTTCCGTTACGGGATGTGCTGGACAATTTCTTGCTCGAAACTGCCCGGGTCGTGATGGAACCGAACTTGATCGGAAAATTCTGAATTCTTTTACCACCGTTTTTCATTTCCCCCAACTGCAATTCCTTGAAACGCATGATCGTTGAAATGAATTGTCCAACATCAGATGATATGACCTTAAATATGATTATCCGCATAAGTACAATAGAAGTAGGTTGTACCTATTCTCTTGACACGAAACGCAGCGAGGCATGCGAACCGCTTTGCATGAGATGAACGCGGGGAGATACAATGGCCGGGAATCACGTTTCCGAATCATGAAGCAATATTTCCAAAGATGTGGGCAATTATGAAAAACCTGCAAAAAATGAAGTGGATAACATGCGTGATCGTGGGTTTTTCAGCCATGAGCTTGTTGTTGCTAACATCTGGGAAGTTCATCTATGCACAGAATGCCCAAGCGACGCCGGCATGGGAGGCATCAAGCAGAATCTCGACATCCGGCACCGCACTTTCGGGCATCGATGTCGCGGTTCTAAACGAGGGATCGAATCCCACGTATTTTACTGGTGGATTGCAAAACGATTACTCGTCGATGGTCACGGCTCTCGCCGCTGAAGGTGCAAACGCGACATCGGTCACGTCATCGCAAGTATCGGGAGGGATCCTCCTGAATTACGACGTGTTCATCATGGTCGACAACGCGCCATCTTCATCGTGCCAGACCGCGATACGGAACGCGTGGATGACTGGAACGGCGATCATCGCGTTCGATAGCAGCATTTGTGCACTGTGCTATTTTGGCATCCTTCCGAGCGTGTCATCGGGGAGCAATGGGCAATCTACCTATTGGGAATACAACACGGCCACGAACACTCGTGTGTCCCGGTCTCATGCCATCACGGCCAATTATTCCGTGAATGCACTCGTGGCCGGAAACCCAGGCGATGCGCAATGGAAGTCGACGGGCATGAGCGGGGTCTCTGAATATTCGCGGATCACCGTCCTCGCCGTGAACGATGGAGACACGGGCAAATGGACAGTCGCCCTTTACGAACCCGCGAGCTATGCGCCAGTCGTGTTCTTCTGGGATGAAACGAACGTGAAAAACACGGCTCTCAAGCCGATGATCATCCAAGCAGTAAAATACGTGGGCAATCCATCAGGAAACCATGCACCGACGCTGCAATCCGGAGCGGTAACCCCCACGAGCGGCACCACGTCAACATGGTTTACTTTTTCAGTCATGTACACGGACATCGACAACAATACCCCCTCCTATGTAAACCTCAAGTTAGACTCATACACCTATTCTATGACCAAAAATTGGGCGTCTGACACGAATTACGTCGACGGGTGCCAGTATGTCTCCTCTTCAATGACGCTTTCAACAGGGTCACACTCGTTCTGGTTCATAACCAGCGATGGCAGCCTGACGGCGTCGACCACGTCGCAATCCGGGCCGATCGTGGGCAGCACTTCAAGCCCCTATTTTTCTGACGAGTATGTCACGCCGAGCAGCGGCGATACAAGCACCTGGTTTTATTATTACGTCACGTATTATCATCCTGGCAACATTGCACCCGTTTCAATCTATGTCAATATCGATGGATGGACTTATGTAATGCAGAAATCGTACTCTTGGGATAGCACGTATTCCGACGGTTGCGAATACCAGTATGTAATGAGCCTCTCTGCAACGAGCCATACCTACTATTTCTACGCGTCCGATGGGACCAACCAGGTCACCTCGGCGGTCATAAGCGGGCCATGGGTGAGTTCAACATCCGGGCCAAGCTTGTCCAGCCTTTCCGTGACCCCGAGTTCGGGAGATGCGAACACGTATTTCACCTTCAAGGTACTTTACACGCACCCGGACAACTATATGCCGTCTTACATCGTGTTATACATCGATGACTGGACTTACACGATGTCGAAAGAGTCCTCGTGGGACACCACGTACTCTGACGGCTGTTATTACGTTTACACCACTCGTTTAAGCGCCGGATCTCATTCATATTCGGTCTATTGCATCGCAGAAGACACATTATCCTACCAGACTCCCTCCTCAGTATTGTCAGTTCGGAGCAGCTCGATCATCAATGATCCAGCATTTTCTTTCACGGTGGTATTCATCGTGCTCGGTTCCGTCATGACCGTCTCCACCGTTGCCATTGCATACAAGATCAAGGTGAAGAAAGTGCTCCTTCCATCGCAGCCGGTCTCATCGATGAGCACGGTGCCGACCGGCCTCCTTCCGCCATCTGCTTTTGTCAGGCAAGTTAATACCTTTGATCCATTTTCAGGCGGTGGAGGCGGGGGCGGCGCGGCTTTACCAGTCAGGCCTCAATCCTTGCCCCCATCTGCATTTGTCGGGCAACCTATGCTTGCAGCGCGAAATAACCCGCCGGCCTCGACATCATCGATAACAACACCGCCCCGGGAGCCCAGCGCCCAAGCGCCCATCTTGCCCGGTTCACCCAAATGGATGAGATTAGCCCAGTACGATATCTCGCAATACATTGCGCCGCAAAATCCCTCCCCACCGCAGGTGATCCCCGATGATCAAGTAGCAGAACCTGATTTGGCCGCTGGTCCAGAACCGGATGAAACACCGGGAACGCAAACTCCAACCAGCGATAATGATGACACGTTCGAGGACATCGTCCCCGATACCAACGTTCCTGGAGAAGAGGATATTACCCCCTTCGTCACCCCGAATCCGGAGCTGGATGAGGTGAATAACCAAGATAACGATAGCGAAAGCATGCAAAAATTGGAAGGATCGGAAAATGGTGGCAACACGGTATCCAACGATTATATCGACATGGACGTGAACGAGCCGATAATTCTTGAAGAGCGATCCTCTAAAAAGGAGGAAGCGCTCCTGGAGACTGCCGGATCCGAGTTCGTTAGCGCGAAATCGAACGTTCCCGGTCCCGTGATTGATACCGGGGAAACCCGTGAATCGAATTTAGCACCAATCGTTCTTCGAGTTCAACGACGGGATTTCTCCACATCTGGCGAAACCGATGCGGAGGATATCCAGCCCATCAAGATATTATGCCCGTCTTGCGGGTCTGCTACAATTGTAAAACATTTCGATGCACAACTCACGTATTACTGCAAGAAGTGCCAGAAACCCATGAACTTCGAGGTAGAATGCCCAAATTGCTCGGGAAAGAGCATGTTAACTCAAGACGAAATACAAGGCGTGGCCAATCGCTTGATAAAGTGCCAAATCTGCTGGGAGTCTGTAAAGATTTGAGTAACTGCCTTCGAGCACCCGTGAAATGAAAACCTTATAAAGCAACGCGTTTCTTGTATCGTTTCGTCGTTTTTTGATCGAGATATTCCAAGAAACCATTTTCTGACAGCGTATCGAGTGCCCTGGCGACGAATGCGGTCTTGCTGCGGTTCTTCGATGGAATTCCCATCACGCGCCGCACGTGCTTCACTTCAATGATCGAGCCATCGTTGAAATGCTCGTTGATGACCTTCTCGACATCTTTTACAAAGATGGTAAAAAAACCGTCGTCGACCATGGTTCATTCTCCTCGGAAACGTGTTCAGCAACCGTTATGCAGAATTATTATATAAAGATGCACGTGACTCCATCTGGCGATGCTTTTAGAATAAAAACGAGCAATGCTGAAGATTTGAAGCATTATCTGGCCATTAATCATCTGCTTATAATCAAGCTGGATTTGATCGGGGCTGTATTTTTAAAATCGAGGTTAAATACACGGCAAATCCAAGGATTGCATGGCCGGATGGCCTTCTCGGGCAATTTATTTATATAAAAGGAGATAATACACATGTCGGATCATGCAAGAGAATTCAATCGTCGAAATGAAAAAGGATTTCGAGAAAGTCGCCAGCATCATTGCCCATTACAAGAAACTGGTCGATCCCTCAAAGCAAGTAACTACTGAGGAATTCGTAGCTCGTCAACAAAAGGTCATAACCGGTCTGAAGAATAAGGCGTATTTGGCTGGCCTCGTTTTTTCCGACG
>JAUQYW010000472.1 GCA_030587525.1 Candidatus Sigynarchaeota archaeon
TTTTTACATCAATGTAAAAATCTGATAATCAAGATTAGGTCATGCTGTTGTCTTGCCGAGCCCCTGCAAGAAATCCTTGACCGATCGCTCGTCAAGCCGGAGCAGGTGCATATCGGGCTGCGACGCGGCGATGGCCGTGATGATGCGCCCGGCGATCTTCTTCATTTGCAGCAGCACGATGCCCATCTTGACTTTCTCGTCGGCGAGGATCACGAGCAGCAGCTCGCGCGGGGCTTTCCCCGCGCCCATGTCGACGGTACCGATGGCCTGCACGAAGAACTGCATGTTGCCGAAGGAAATGGCGACCTTGTCGAGGGCCGCGCAGCCGAAATACTGCGATGCTTGCTTGGCGACGCCGTGCAGCGCCGCGGCGATGCCGCCCATATCCCAAGGCTTCTTCAACCCGAACATGGAATTTTTTGCGATGACCTTCGCGTCCTGGTCCACGAGCAAGATGCCCCGCATGCCGCCGAACCCGGTGAGCCGAGCATGCTCGCGGGCGAGGTCGTCTAGCAATGGCGTGATGATCGCGTGGTCGAGAGCAGGTGTTGTTGCCATATAACCACCACAAGTCTTTGGTATTAAAGAGAAAATTCGTCTCGATGAGAGACGGAAAAAACTGCTATTAAAGAACATTGACAAGGCAAATATTGATAGATTAACCAGCGATCAATCATACAAACCATCGAATACTTCTGATACGAGCTTCATTTGATTCGTCATATATTCATTAGCATTTTCCACGATGAAAGTGATTGGATCTTTGCCGAGAATATCGCAGAGGCACTTGAACTTCCCGAAAATCTCATCATCCACGTTAATGGTTATTTGCATATGAGTTCCTTCATTTTCAATTTTTTTGAGTATTTCATGCTTGTATTAGTACTGATACACTTGTGTTAACACATACATGGTAATTTGGATATTTATGTCTTGATGCAGATATACTCGTATTAGGATCGAAACGAAGTGCTAAGCATGAGTCCTCAAAGGCCACGGATAAACTACATTATTGAAAGGATTTTTGGAGAGTTAAAACAAGACGAGGAAAAGACCATCACCGATATCGTGAAAGAAACTAAATTTCACCACAACACGGTTCGCGGTTATCTTGAAATGATAGAGTACATCCAGAGCCAACCGAAGTTGATATTGAAACGAACCGGGCACTCATACCTCGCAAGCCTGAAAAAATCCGACTGACCTATAGGAAAATATATAAGATACACGATTGCATTCATCTATCCAAGTCGGATCTCACCCACAAAAGCTAAAGTGAACTGCCAATACAACTGTCGGAGGTAGAATGAGCTTGGCAAAAAAACGTGCTGCAAATCCCACGCTCAAGGAATCACGCCCTGGTGATGCCGGAGCCAAGCCGGAATGGAAAGTGGAAAACATCGTCGCGACCGTGGCAATCGACATGAACGGCGCGAAGATCGACTTGAACCAGATCGCCCGGAAGTATGCTGATTGCGAATATAATCCCGAGCGATTTCCCGGCCTGGTCATGCGTGTTCCGAGCCCGAAAGCGACGGTCTTGATCTTCACCACAGGCAAGATGGTCATCACCGGCTTGCGCGATGCCGGTGAAGCGGGCGTGATCACCAAGGATGTCATCAAGAAAATCAAGGGTGCAAAGATCGACATCACGGCCGAGCCAGTGATCACGATACAGAACATCGTGGCAAGTGGTAACTTGCACGTGTTCGTCGACCTCGATAAGGCAGCGATCGTCATGGACAATGCCATGTACGAGCCGGAGACGTTTCCCGGGCTGGTCTATCGCATGGCCGAGCCTAAGGCTGTCTTCCTGATATTCAGCACGGGGCGCATCGTGTGCACGGGGTGCAAGACGAAGGAAATCGTCGGAACGGCGGTTACCAAGCTGATCGGGCAGATCAAAGAACTAGAGGTCGCAAGAGTGGGATTAAACCACGATGGTAGTGAGAATGACGATGATCTTATGTAAGCGATCTATACTACGGGTTTATTCTTGAATGACCATGGGCAGAACTATATGTCTCTCTACGCTTTTGTCATTCGCTTAGTGTTTCATGTAAATTCATTCAAATTCGTTAAAATTCGAGATGAAATCGATCTATCTACGAAATGTTATTAAATAAGAAGATCATATTTCAATACTGAAGAGAAGAGCATGGCAGAAACAGCGTGAAAACCATGGGTAGAACACCAGCGACTACCAGATGTTCTCTTTTTTATGGCACGACCGCCGGCGGATCCCTCGTGGCGATGCTGGCAGGAATTTCGTGCTATTCGCCCTCTCCCCTCTTTTATTTTTTTTCCTGGTGGGCTGGGTTCTACCCTTTCCTCCACGTACTTTACCTCTATTTTCCCATATCTCGATTATTAAGGCAGCGATTATAACCAATAACATTTTGAAAATAGCGAACTGCTTATATATCGGCGTGATATCGTGCCGCAAAGCGTCGAATGCATCATGTTCACGGTAAAATTTAGCAGATTTCACAGATTATGGATATAAAAAATAATATAACGTTTTAGTTCTGCGATCAAGGTTTTTACATGAGTACCGGCACCGAGATCCCAACGAAGTGCATGATCACGCTGATGATGCCCCCGCCGCCGATGAGCGTGCCGAGCATTTCCATGACAAAACCCATGAGGAATGGTTTCCAGCCCGAGTGTCCGTGCGAGCCGAGCATGATAAGCATGCCGATGATCATGAACAAGCTTGAGATAAAGCTCACTGCACGCAAGATCCAGCCCATGATCGTGGTGTACACGTCCATGGCAGGCCCAGGCGGGAACGTGAGAGCCCGACCCGCGCCACGGCATTGAACGTCGCGGGGATCGCCCCAAGCTGCATTGCTGATAGCCCGCTCAACACGCCACACAAGATGATGCCGTTGAGCAAGAGGTTAACGCCACGATTGCGATTCAGAGGCAAGAGCAGCGTCCCGAGTGCCATGATGATGAGCGAGACGAGCAAGCCTATCACAACGATGTTCGCGAAAAACGACGTCACCAAGAGCCTGAGAAATGCGAATGGGTCCATTTAACCAACCGCCTCCTTCTTTCCAATATC
>JAUQYW010000392.1 GCA_030587525.1 Candidatus Sigynarchaeota archaeon
TGCTTTATCATGTTCTTGTGGTCATCGAACACGGGTACTTGTGCGGGCTTGATCAAAACATTCCAGTTCATGATTTTCTCCTATTCCGCTTGATTCTCACGAATTGACGAATGCTGGCAATCTTATCCAATGGAATCTCGTCGATGATGTACCATTCGCCGGATTCGTCGATATTCCACGATTCCACGAAAAGCCCGTTGTCGGAATGTTGGATGTTCCCCAAGAATTCTTTACCATCGTCGCGGAGAATGATGCCGTCGGGATCCGGCAACGCCGGGCGCTTCATGAATATATCATGGAAAAATGAGATTTTAAAGCAAAGGACTTGGCGCACGGATCGCGCTCATGGTGCCCTTCTTGCGAACATATTGTCGTTTCGCGTGGTGATATGACTGATCGTGAAGCTGTTTCGATTTCGGTCGCTTGAAATCATGATTATACCACGGGCAGCGTGGATGCGTGCAAATGCGGTTTTTATGAGCTTTCACGATTTTCGACATGACAGGTCACCATGGAAAAAAAAAGAAAAATGGGTTAGGGTAGGTCATGTTCGATGGCCTTCAACTCGTGCTCGTGCGTCGACTCCTCGTGTTTGATATCTCGTACCTTGTCTGGCGCACGCTTCAAAAACCGGCCATTGGTTTTCTTATTGTATTTTTCGACGGATTTGTTAAGCTTGTCATAGTCTCGTTGCGCGCGTTCCTCGGAATGAATAGCTCTCGCCAATTTACTCCGTAAACCGCGCCGTCCACCCGCCGCCTTGTGCGCGGCGGCTTTTTGTTCCATGTTCGCTTTAGGTCCGGAAGGATGATATGATGCTGGTTTTCGCATGGTATTCAACTTCATTTCTATTGGTTGTTGGTACTACCGGCGGCCTCGTGCGGGTTCGCCTACGTTGCTTTTCCAATTTCCGTTGTCACGCCCGTCGCGAACGCCGGCGTGATTTTACCTTTTGATTTTGTTACTTGGCTCTTCGTCACGCCCGTCACCTCGCCGGACTTATCCACTTTAATATCCGTGGTTTTCACGCCGCCGGTGGCGAGCTTGTCGGTGATGCGGATATGCCGCGATGGCGGGCGCCGGGCGAGATGCTTGCCAGATTTCGGCGAGGATGGTTTTCTCATGGTCTTGCATCCCGATTTCGTTGTGCGAATGTTTTTCGTGACTCGCGGGTTTCCTTGGCATCGTACGCCTTTTGCGCCGGGGTCTTGCGTTCCTCGCGTGAATGAACAACGCGGGATCGTCCAATTGATGGCTTTTTCATGATGTTTCACCCTCATGTTTTCGTTCCGCTTTTGCCCGGCGTGCAGCGCGTTTCTGCTCCAGCCGCGACGCTTTCCGCGTGCGGGCCGGTGGATGCCACGTGAAGCCCTCGCGCTCTCGCATGCTTGGCGCTCGGTTGTGACCGGTTTTGATAGGTGTTGGTGGTTTCATGTTGTTTTTCTCACTTCCTTTTTCTCGATACTAACCACACGATTAACGCTGCCACGAATGATGACAGCCCGATGACCACGATGAATAAAATCAGTCCTTCTGACTCGGTGAATGGTGAACCCGCAGGCATCTGCAAGTACATGACCGGCAGCACCTTTGCTTGCTCGCCAATCCATTGGAACACCATCCAAATCAGCAGATCGAGCACGATCGTGATGAGGACCGTGCCGACGTTGAAAGCGTTTTTATGTGTCATGATTTAATGCACCATTGTGAACGTGAGTATCACGATGATAGCGTTCATGATGACGAGCGCGAGGATATACGCGACGAGCACGTAGGTATTGATAGAACCCCAGATATTGCCCGTGTCGGCTTGGTTGAAGAGCGGTTGCCCGCCGGTGAACCACGCGGTGAGCAACCAGTAAAACGCCGTGATGTACACGACGGCACGGATGATGGCGGCAACGATGACCCGGCGCATCGTGACCCTCTTTTTACCAATCGACGGCGCGACGATGGCGCTGGCGATCGAGCACGCGAAATAATCCAGGAATATCAACAGACCCGCCAGCAACGGAATGCCGAGATACGTGACCCCGCCGAGATAATGATTGACGATGAATGCAATGATGAGCGATGCCAAACCGATGATGCCCCAGAGCGCGATCCGGGTAAACAAGTGCCATTTTTTCAATCCCATGATTCATGCGCCTCGCAATTCATTAATCGCTTCGCCAATTTGCTCGTGCTCCAATAACATGAGCACCCGATTGATGAGTTTCTTTAATTTCGTTAATTGATGAATCGGATTCGTGTACCACGCGTTTTTTTCAATGCTCATCATTAAATCTCCTCCGGTTGGATCGATTGTTTCAACACGCCGATCTCGTGGATTAACAATGCACATCGCATTGTTTTCTCGTCGGAGTCCGGTTCGTCCTCGATATCCTGCAACATGGCATCGAGACTGACCATCGCGCCGAGTAAATCCATTCTATCAAGTTTCTCCATGTCATTGCACCCCTACTAACGAGTCGATTCGTATCAGCGCGATCGTGAGCGTCACCACGAACATGACGAGATACCACCCGCTATTTCCGAGCACGTAACACGTGAACAGGGTCGGCATTGCCCAGAAATACCGGATATCAAATTGCCAGTGCGCGAACAGCATGAGCCCGCAAAATGCCACGCCGAGCATCG
>JAUQYW010000484.1 GCA_030587525.1 Candidatus Sigynarchaeota archaeon
GCGGTCTACAAGAGCGACATCAACGAGATTGGCGAGATCATGGACCGGAACTGGAATGCCCAGAAGCAGCTGCACGAGAAGATCACGACGCCGAAGATCGACGCGCTGGAAAAAATGGCGCGGGCGCACAAGGCGCTCGGGTTCAAGGTGAACGGCGCCGGGGGCGGCGGATCGGCAGTCATCTTGTCGAGCTGCGGCAATGAATACGCCTTGAAGAAGGAAATCGTGAAGGCCGGGTTCCAGATCTTGCCGTTCAAGATCAATTTTAGCGGGTTGCAAGTTTGGCAGCAATAGAAGATTTGTACATATAACGAGATGCTTTTATTTTTGATCTAAAAATACATTACAATCCAAGAATAGTGTTACTTCCAGATATTCGCAAAACATGTGTGATTTCATTGTCAAACCAATCGAAAGCCCTTGTAACCGGCGCTGCAGGTTTCATAGGAAGCAATCTCGTCGATGCTCTACTTGCAAATGGCAAGACCGTGATAGGTCTGGATAACATGTTCAACGGGCATGTTGAAAACCTCGATTCAGCATTGAAATCACCCAAGTTCGAGTTAGTCAAGGGCGATATCCGGGACATGGACATGCTCCTTGATATCATGAAGGGCGTGGATGTCGTGTACCACGAAGCCGCATTCACCAGCGTATCGCAGTCGGTCAAGACGCCACAGCTCTGCAATGACATCAACGTCACCGGCACGCTGAATGTCTTGAACGCAGCGAGGATACGTGATGTTAGGCGCGTGGTATTTGCTTCGAGCTCAGCCGTGTACGGCGACTCGCCCGTGCTTCCTAAGACTGAGGAAATGCCGTTAAAGCCCATTTCCCCGTACGGCGTGTCCAAGGTTGCCGCGGAAGCATATTGCATCGCATATCACCAAACATACGGGTTGAAAACCGTCGCTTTGCGTTATTTCAACGTTTTCGGCCCCCGGCAAAAGGATTCGCCCTACAGCGGCGTCATCTCGATATTCATCTCCAAAATCTTGCAAGGTAACAGCCCTACAATCTATGGTGATGGTACCCAGTCACGCGATTTCATCTACGTGAAGGACGTCGTGAAGGCGAACGTGCTCGCCGCAGCATCGGAAAAAGCCGTCGGGAAAGCCATCAACGTCGCGTCGGGAAAACCAACCACGATGAATGATTTGACGAGGTTGATGTTGAAGATTTGCAAGAAAGAACACCTGAAAATCTTGTATGAGGACAAGCGGCCAGGAGACATATTACATAGCTACGGCGACACGATGCTGGCAAGATCCGCGCTGGATTTCAGCCCTGATTATGATGTTGCTCGTGGGCTCGAGGATCTCATCAAATTAACGGGAAAAAAGAGCATTTGAAATGCGTGCAGAACGATCAAGTCATTGCTTGATTCTCAAATGACAAGCCAAAACTTATGTTTCTTGAATCAACTGTTTTCATGAGCATACATGTCCATCACTAGGCTTGGTATCCATCATGTACGACACGAAAAAAAACGGCTTTAACGTCTTTACCGGCAGCGACGATTACATCGCATCGCCTGAGCTGCAGAACATCGTCAACGTAACCATCACGCTCGGCAAGCCGCTGCTGATCCGCGGCGAGCCTGGGACGGGAAAGACCAAGTTGGCTCATTCTATCTCCAAATCGCTTGGAAAGCGACTCATCTCGTGGAACATCAAGTCGACGACCAAGGCTAAGGATGGCTGTTACATTTATGATACGGTGCAACGTTTGAACGACTCGCGGTTCGGCGACAAGGATATCTCGGATATCAAGCAATACATCCAGCTTGGCCCGTTGGGCGAGGCTTTCGCCGAGTCCGAAAATGTTGTCTTGCTCATCGATGAGATCGACAAGGCAGACCTGGAGTTCCCGAACGATTTGCTCAACGAGCTCGACGAGATGCAATTCACGATTCCCGAAACCAAGGAGATCATCAAGGCAAAATCCCGTCCTATTGTCGTGATCACGAGCAATGCCGAAAAGGAGCTGCCAGATGCTTTCTTGCGACGCTGTATCTTCTTTTACATCGAGTTTCCGGAAGAGAAGATGATGGCGGACATCGTTCGAGTGCATTTCCCGGGCTTGGAAGATAGTATTCTCAAGGCTTGTATGAAAAAGTTTTACCAGCTCCGGGAAGTCCGGGCGCTGCGCAAGAAACCGTCGACGAGCGAGTTGCTCGACTGGATCGGCGTTGTCTTGAAAAGCGGGATCGACGTGGACGCGGTCGAAAAAAAATACCCGTTCATTGGCGTGCTCGTGAAAAAGGAACAGGATTACGCGTACTTGAAAGGTTCTGGTTATCTACGAGATGAGTAAATACACGCGCGCGTATTGATCAATGGTAATGCGACTATGTTCGAAGATTTTTTCTATCTATTGCGCGACGTGGGAGTTCCCGTGTCCATGACCGAATGGATGACGCTCAACGACGCGCTAGACAAGGGATTGGATGACCAGTCCTTGCTCACCTTCTATTACATGGCGCGGTCTATTCTCGTGAAGGACATCAAGTATTATGATCAATATGATCAAGCATTCGCCTTTTACTTCAAGGAAAAAACATTGCCGGAGAAAGTGCGCAAGCAAATCCTCGATTGGCTGAATAACCCGGCAACCCGGCAGCAATTGAAGGAACGCTTTCCAGACTTCCTCGAAAACATCGACCTCGCCAAGCTCCGCGAGGAATTCGAGAAACGCATGCAAGAGCAGCGGGATCGCCATGATCTCGGCAACCAATGGGTCGGCACGGGAGGCGAATCACAATTCGGCAACTCGGGGCAAAATCCCGCGGGAATCCGGGTTGGTGGCAGTGGCGGGGGTCGGATGGCCATCCAGGTTGCCATGGATCGAAAGTTCCAGAATTATCGTCACGACATCGTGCTCGATACGCGCCAGATCAAGGTTGCGCTCAAGAAGCTGCGAAATCTCAGGCGCTTCGGAATCGACGATGAGCTTGATATGGACGAGACCATCGATAAGACCTGTAAGAATGGGGGCGACATCGACCTCGTGTTCCGGCCGCCCAAGAAAAACCAGGTGAAGGTGGCGCTCTTCATGGACGCCGGCGGATCCATGGAGCCGTTTGCAAATCTTGTGAACACGCTATTTTCAGCGGCGCATGCTTCGAACCATTTCAAGGATTTCAAGTTTTACTTCTTCCATAATTGTATTTACGAGAACGTCTACACAGACATCGAGCTGGAAAAACGGGTACCGACAGGGCTCATCTTGCGGGAATTAGACAAGGAATACCGGGTCATTCTCGTCGGCGATGCTTCGATGGCACCGTTCGAGCTCACTGCATCTTACGGGGCGATTAGCTATTACAATCCCAGCGGTGAGACGCCCGGCATCGAATGGCTCAAGCGGTTCGAACGCCATTTCCGCAAGCTCATCTGGTTGAACCCGCTCGACCAGCGATACTGGAACGGTTGGTCCACCGTCGCGATAGGCCAGATATTGAAGATGTTCCCGCTCACCCTGCAAGGATTGGACGACGCGATTAAGGCACTTGTGTGAATCACGCCGAACCTTTAAGGAAATCGTGATACTTCTTCCCGCATAAAAAAGCTTGGCTCGCTTAAAAGATGTGTTGTTAATTGGATAGTGGAGCTGGATCCGGGCTGCAAACCAGCCGAAGCCTTTTCGCTCGGGTATGCACCACAAAAACAATATTAATCGCTCCATCAAGATTATACACACGAATAAAGGTATGCAGCATTAATCCAACAATATTGTTCGAGCATCACCCATTTCGCAGGTAAAAAACAGCAACCGGCCGTTGAAAGATATGGATCTTAAAACCAAGAAAATCCTCGTGACTGGCTCGGACGGCTTCATCGGCAGCCATCTTACTGAACGTCTTGTAGACATGGGATTGAAGGTCAAAGCGTTTGTCTACTACAATTCCTTCAACAGCTATGGCTGGCTCGACACGTTTCCGAAGGACAAGCTGGCCAAGATCGAGGTGTTCACGGGCGACGTTCGCGATCCAAATGGGGTCCGAACCGCCGTGAAGGATTGCGATGTCGTGTTTCACCTCGCAGCCTTGATCGGCATCCCGTTCTCATATCATTCGCCGGATTGCTATGTCGACACGAACATCAAGGGCACGCTGAACGTGCTGAACGCCTGCCGGGACCATGGCGTGAAAAAATGCATCATCACCTCGACAAGCGAGACCTACGGCACTGCGAAATACGTGCCGATCGATGAAGACCATCCGTTACAGGGGCAATCGCCTTATTCCGCCACGAAAATCGCTGCTGATCAACTTTCCTTGAGTTTCTACCGGAGTTTCAACACGCCGGTCGCGATCATCCGGCCATTCAACGCGTATGGGCCACGCCAGTCCGCGCGGGCCATCATCCCCACGATCATCTCGCAGATCGCAGCGAAAAAGAACGAGATCCACGTCGGCAGCTTGCAACCCACGAGGGATTTCACGTTTGTCCTTGACCTGGTCGATGCCTTCGTGGCGATGGCGGAGAATGACAAGACTATCGGCGACGTGATCAACATTGGCAGCAGTTTCGAGATTTCAATAGGCGACCTGGTGAAAAAGATCAAGGCCATCATGAATTCAAATGCAAAAGTCGTGTCAGAGGAAGACCGGAAGCGGCCGGAAAAAAGTGAGGTCGAGAGACTTTGGGCCAGCAATGCCAAGGCAAAACAAGTACTCGGCTGGTCACCGAAGCACACGCTCGACGAGGGCTTGAAAAAAACGGTCGATTGGTTTATGGACAAGAAAAATCTCGCCGGTTACAAGACCGACATTTA
The DNA here is from genome assembly GCA_030587525.1 of Candidatus Sigynarchaeota archaeon. Lineage (GTDB taxonomy): Archaea > Asgardarchaeota > Lokiarchaeia > Sigyniarchaeales > Sigyniarchaeaceae > Sigyniarchaeum > Sigyniarchaeum tengchongense. The sequence continues at coordinate 4,780 of JAUQYW010000484.1, forward strand.
CAACGTTTAAGTGATTTGTCATGCAAGCAATCATTCTCGCCGGTGGGAAGGGCTCGCGCCTTAAGCCATTCACGACCAACATTCCCAAGCCGCTCGTGCCTGTCGATGACCTCCCGATTCTCGAGATCGTTTTGCGCCAGCTGAAATACTACGGTTTCAAGGACGTCGTCCTGGCCGTGAATCATCTCGCCGAGCTGATCATGGCATTCTTCCAAAAGGGGGAGAAATTGGGATTGAACGTCACCTATTCCATGGAAGATAAACCCTTATCCACGGCCGGGCCTCTCTCGCTGGTCAAGAACTTGGACGAGAACTTCCTCGTCATGAACGGTGATTTGCTCACGACCATCAATTATCGGGACTTGTTCAATTTTCATGTGTCGCATAAGAACGATATCACCATTTCAATTTATAAAAAGGAGATCAAGATCGACCTCGGAGTGTTGAAACTCGATGGAGCCAAGTTTGTCGATTATATCGAGAAACCGACGTACTCGTTCGACGTGAGCATGGGCATCTATGTCATGAACAAGAAAGTTGTTGATTTAATACCGAAAAATGAAAGCTTTGACTTGCCCTCGCTGATCTTGAAGGCGCGGGACAAGGGGCTCAAGATCGAGTGCTTCTCCGGCAATTATTATTGGCTCGACATCGGCCGGGTCGACGATTACGAGCAAGCCAGCGAAATATTCCGGCAAAAACGAAAGGAGTTCCTCCCGAATGGATAAAGTGCTGATCCTCGGCATCAATGGCTTCACCGGCAAGCATTTTCAACAATATCTGGCGAAAAATGGCTTGCTCGGCAAGCTCGATTTCGTCGGCGTGGATAGAGCGATCGGGACGGCCGATAGAATGGAGAAGATCGAGTATCTCGAGGCGGATGTTGTTTCTCCAGGAACCATCGAGCGCCTCTTGAAAAACGAGCGCCCGGCTTACATCATCAACCTCGCGGGGCTTTTCGGTGCCGCGGATTTCACCGCGCTCTTTCAGGTCAACGCAGAAGTGTCTAGGCGGATCTTGGCCACGATCGTGGATGACAAGGTGGCCGTGAAGCGGGTGCTCTTGATCGGTTCTGCTGCGGAATATGGTATTCCCGGGACGATGCCCGTGAAAGAATCCCACCCGCTCAACCCGATCAGCCCGTACGGGTTGACCAAGATGATCCAAGCAATGTATGCGAATTATTATTTCAGGAATTTCGGGACCGACGTCGTGGTCGCTCGCACGTTCAACATCCTTGGAAAAGGCTTGTCGCCAAAACTTTCCGTCGGTTCGTTCGCTGAACAAGTGAAAAATCTTCATCCAGGCGGCACCTTGAAGGTGGGAAATCTCAACACCAAGCGAGACTTCCTCGATATAGAGGATACCATCGATGCCTACTGGAAGCTCTTGCATTCTGGGAAGCCTGGCCAGGTTTACAATGTCTGCAGTGGAAAATCGGTGTATATCAAAGAGATCCTGGAATTCTTGATTTCCACGTCGGGCAAGAACGCTTCCGTTCAAGTGGATGGCAATCTCGTCCGTAAAAATGACATCTTGGACTTTGTCGGGGACAACTCGAAGCTGCGGGCGGATGCAAAGTGGAACGCGCGCGTGGACATCCACGAGTCCCTTAAAGCCATGATTGCATGATACCGGGCGCACGAACCGTCGCTCGTTCGTTACCAGGTCTCTTCTTGTGCTTTGCATCCCCGATCGCATTCGTGATGAGTCTTCTCGCTGGTCATGAATCCCATGTCGCGGATGCAATAATCTCAAGGACGCCTCGTCATAATCTCCTTTATATTGCATGAAATCCCCTTTTGTCACGCGGGTGAAGCGTGCAAGCTCGCGCGTGGCGCGGGGCATCGCAGTCATCGTGATAGCGCGCTTCGACATCCGAAAAAAAACACGAGAAAACTTTTAAAGGGAAAAAAGGTACTTTAATATGAATTTACGCGTAGGAAGGTATCCAGATCCCGAAGGCGTAGATATAAATTGTAGAACCGGTATAGTCATACTTAATAGCGCTCGAAAGTTAACGCGAACAAAAAAGTAACCAAGGAGATCTTCAACCATGGCATCCCAATTCCGATTCCGGTTAACCGGTGTACCGCCAGATCAAGCAATTAAAATGATCAACGTGGACCCCAACATGAGCGTCGCCGAGATCAAAAAGGTCGTTCAGAAAGAATACAAGCTCAACCCGATCTTGCAGATCCAGTTTATCTTCAAGGGGAAGGTACTTCCAGACAACTTGAAGTTTGCGAAGATAGGAATCCATCCTAAGAAGGATGTGATTACTGTCATGGCTACTCAAGCAGGAGGCAACTAAACTATTTACTAGGCACGTGAAAGAACCAATACCACTCTCTTTTTTTAAAAAATCATCAAGGAACTTCACGATCAACCCGCGTCTGCCATTTGATTTCATTCGCGGGATTGATACTTTTCACTCTGATTCGAGCTTCACACATTGGGATCGACGTTCGTTGCGTCGCCGGGTCGTGATTCGAGCTTCACACAAAAAAAGGAAAATCCCGGTAGATAGAGGGGAAAAAAAGCCAAGTGGATAATGAATGCCATTGTATATCCATTCATTTGCCCTTATTCGATCTAGACGGTGGAGTCCACGCAGGCAACAAGGCAATGATACCCGCGACCACGCCGATCGCGCTTCCTACCGGAATGGGGGCCCAACCGATGATGCGTCCATCAAAATCCACGGAGAAGGCGACGACCAGGTACCCGGCCCATGCCCCGATCGTGCAGATCGCCCCGATTCGATTCAGGAGCAGTCTTCGTTTCGCGTCGCTCAAGAACGCTGTGGATATTAGAAATGCTGGTCCAGCAATCGCGACAGCTGCGAGCATCACAAACAACGAGGCAACAACGTTTTGATCGACAAATTCATAATTCCAAAGAAGATCGTAGAACGTGTGCATGCCGGGATAATAAAGGCCAAAGATCCACGCGCCTTCATGCGTGCTAACGTTTGCGGGAACAAGCACCGCGACGATACCGAGCAAGCCACCGATTAAACACAAAATCTTACTCCTTTCCATGCGGGGCTTTGCTGCATTCTTTTGTCTTTCAGCCATGTCGAAATCACGCATCCGCTTAAGATGTAATTAACGTTAAATTGACATTCCATCGGAATTATAAAAACTCTCCTCCAGAGCGCGTCGTGGATGGCATTCGGAGACGCTGCCCGCCACAGCCGTCGAATTTGGGATCCAATTTCACTTGGCCGTCGCTGCACCGTTCTGTTCTTTCTGTATCTCCTCGAGCGTGTGATGCAAAACGTGGATGCTGATGGCCACGACGAATCCAAGGGAGCCACCAAGGGCAAAATCGATCAAGGAAGCATCGTACAAGATAAACGCGAGCAAGATGAATGCCGCGAACGAGAAAGAGATGATGGTCCAGAGAATGACCCACGTCTTCTGGGACATGAATTGATTCCGCGTGATTCCTATGGCGGCAAACAAGCCCAATATGACGCCAATACCGACAAGAAACCAGAGCAATGACATGGTGCACCGTCTCGCGTGAATGTTTCAATTCACATGAACATGATTCAAGCATTAACAATAATATTTCTTGAAAGTTAGATGGTTGTCGGGATTTAAATACATGGATGAAACAAGGATAGCAGCCATCATCTTTTCGCGTGATCTCGTGCAGCTAGCAGAACGTCTTTTCATGTTGCGTAGAGAATATTTCTGGTGGAAGTGCCTGGATCCCGGCTGGCGAGCATGTTATACAAAAGGCAGGCCGATGTATCCCTCATTCTACGACATTAATGCCATGATGCGCTGGCTCCCGGTATACCGTGAAGCTATCCCGACGTGCGCCGCGAACACGATCCAGCGGGCGCATGATGCGTGGCGAGCGTGGCGCGAGAGCACGAGGACATTCAACGCGTGCAAGGCACCATGGCATGCAAAGGTTGCATTGAAAGGCGATGCTCGCGAACCATGCCCAGGATGCGGGTACACGGGAAAGCCCGGCATGCCGCGATATGCAAAAAAAGGCCAACGATCTGCCATCTATTTCACGTACACGCAATTCTCCATCAAGAACCATCACGCCATCTTCCCGCGAAAATCCGGCATCGCGCCGATCCACGTGCCACGCCTGATGGATCAAGCAATCAACGATGCACGTGCTCCCGTGAAGCAAACCCGCATCATTCCCGCGGAGAGCGATGGTTTCTGGGTGGAATTCATCCATGATGTCGATGTCATCGAACACGCGGTGAACGAGCAGAACGTGATGGGCATCGATCTTGGGATGAATGCAATCGCGACAATCGTGAACAATCTTGGAGATCAACCTATCTGTTTCAGCGGGCAATGCAAGGGCGGGGCAAAGGAGATCAACCAATGGTACAGCAAGGAAATGGCGCGGCTACAAGCAGATCGGAACCGGTCGAACCCGCGGATAGCTGAATTGCAACGGAAGCATCCGAACTTGTCGCGGGATGAATGGACGGAATGGCATGGCCTCATGGCAAGCACGAGACACATGGCAATCGTGACTGGAAAACGGAACCGGCGCGTTGGTAAACTCTTTCACGTGATCTCGAAACACATCATCGATCTTGCCGTGGCACGGAATATCGGGAAAATCATCATCGGCCATAATCCATTCCAGAAACAGGGTTTGGATCGCGGGAAACGGTTCAACCAAGAATTCGGGCAATTACCGATCTTCAGACTCGTTTCGATGATCAAATACAAAGCAGCACTAAACGGGATCACGCTCGTGGAGATCGCTGAAGCGTTCACGAGCAAGGCGAGTTTTCTTGATGACGACCCGGTGCCGGACCGGCAAGTAATGGTGAAAAAGCCGGATGGGCATTCGGACATGACATTCAGCGGTAAACGGGTCGCGCGAGGGTTATACGTGAGCAAGCACGGAATTCACATTCACGCGGACGTGAATGCGGCATGCAACATCGTGCGAAAAGCGTGCCCGGACGCCTTCACGAGGCATGACATGCCCGTGAAACTATATCCGCGACGAATCAACGTCAACATCAACGATAATAGCAAGAAAAGCCCTGATATCTTCGGATGGAATGGGGCGGGTGTTCGACATCACCCGGATCGGGTCATCTATCCACATCAAAGTGGATCTAACTAGAGATCTACATTGTCGCATGAACTAAAGAAAGTCTATGATCTTGTAATGAGTAGTGCCCAAATATGAACTATTTTTTGATGCATCAGGTGGCCCGAAACAAATAAAAAATCACGGCGTGATATGAAGTCGAGGCGATCACTGATCATGGAAGGCTTGATGGGAAACCTTTCGAAGCAATCCGGGTGGTTGAAAGAAATCATCGACTTGCAAGCATCCAGGGACAGGCTCCTTTCCATGCTCGAAAGTGGTGGAATCAAGAGCATTGAATCCCTTGTCAAGCATGTAGAAATCATAAGCAAGATTCTTGCTGAAATGGTTGAAATAGACACGAAAATCATGGACAATACCAAGCAAGTCGAGCAATCAGGTCGGGGGGATGGCCTGAATGCGATGATAGGGGCAAAAAGTATGAATCGATCGTTGTTTTCCTCGTTCGAGCTCGGTTTCTTGAAAGGCCTCGCTAGTTATTTGACTGGCAAAACAAGCGCCCAGGACTTCGCGGCGGAAGGAATCGTTAAAATATCCGTGGTGGCTGCGGTCATCAACGAACCCGAACAATCTACGAAATACTTGACATTCTTTGATGTGATTCAGAGGCCGGGAAACAAACCTTTACCATGGCTTACTGCCCAGCTGGCACACGTGCTCGAGAAAGAAGAAAAATGCAATCATATTCATTCCATGAAACTCGTCGCAACAAGACCAGATGGCAGCAAGGAAACGCTATACCAGGGAAGAGTTGCCTTTCCGCAAGTGGTGCCGAAAGGGCCGAGCAAGTGTTCAAAATGCGGCAAGCAAAGCGTCGAGCTTGACATGTGCATGGATTGCGGCGCCAAGGTTTGCCCTAAATGTGGAATGGCCAGCGACAGGTTGGATAGGTGCACGAGCTGCGGCTTGAGTTTCATATGACGGGACCTCTTTCCCAAGGTCTGCTTAAGATGCGGTGCTGCAAGCGACTCGTTGGAGTCGTGTACAAGCTGCGGATTAGCATTCAAATGATTACCTCATGAAATAGGAAGCTTATATAACAGGTCAAAATACTTTCTCGCGGCTTTGTCCCACGAGAAGTCCTTGAAAAGATCGATACCATTGACGATCATCCTGCAATAACCATCCTTGTCATCCTTGTAGTATGCAACAGCTTTTTCCAGGACTGCCTCCAGCTGCACGACCATGGACCAAAACACGGGATTCATCCGGTCAACCGGTTCTTGGATCGTCCTCCGGGCCTTGAAATCCGTGCCGAAAAGATGTTCCCAATTGCTTGCGGTCTCGGTGTTAGGATGCTCCCGATACAGGAATCCCGTTGGTCGATCCAAATTACCCTGGTGGTATTTCTTGACGAGAGACGAGGTTTTTTCAGGAAGATCACCAATATTTACTGGCCGGACCTGTTGAAGCAGGCCGCCCGTGGCTCGCGCGATCACGGGTACCCCGTTCGCATATCCTTCGTTGGCGGCACCGAAGGGTTCATAGTACGAGGGCATGATCACGTAGCTCGAGGCCCGCTGCAATTCCAGATAGCCGGCCGACAGCCTGAACGGGAATACCATGATGTTATTTCCGAATTCCTTGCACAAATCTCCGAGATATGCGAGCCCGTCCAAACCATTCACGCCGGGAATGGGTGCAAAAATGAAGTATCCAACACTTGTGCCCTTTCGCTTGAACAATTTGTAGATGGATGCAGCTGCCACGTCAAATCCTTTTTGCTTGGGATCATCCCGCCCGAAGAGCAGAAAGATGGGCACATCGCCGCCATCGAGCAGGTTCAGCTTGTTACCCCACAGCGGCGCTAGATCCCCCCTTGATTGCAATGTCTCATTGAATGCTTCCCTGGACCGCCGCTTCACGCTCAATATCTCGTTTGTCGACGTCAAATCCGCGGGAAAGGCCAGCTCGACAAAGTTCCCGTTGTTGATGCCCACGGGGTGCATAAGGTTCAATTGATCTTGGAGCATCGGCGCGAAAATATCGGTCTGGAGAACATCGCTGGTGAGTTCCTGGGAGAATTGATCCGAGACCGTTGAGATCCCTTGCATATTCGGGATTGTATGTTGCAACACGGTCCTATTTTCTGGATCATTTAACAACCGGTAATCATATGAATTGTGGAGGGTGAGCACGCATTTATTTGGCAGCGAGTAGTGCATCGTCTCAACCGTGAGCGCGGTCTCCCAATCTTGAAGGTGCACCACGTAGGGCGGGGGAAACGTACTTTTAACGAGCTCAAGCACAACCGGTACCGACTTGCACAAGAAATAGGCATCGTTGAAGAGAGCATTCTCCCGCCACGTGTCGATGTAAGGATTTTCTCCTGCCAGAAAGAATGAATTGGCCTTGACGAGAAGGATCGAGTACCGATTTTCATCCCGAGACAGTTTTGCCTCGAATACCTCGATCGGGTGATAGGTGCCTCGGTATAGCACCTTTGCTTTCAAGCCCGTGCTGGCGATTTGACCGCAATCGAGCGCGTTTCTCGTTTTTTCGATGTTCTGGAACAACGGCGTTATGAGGATCGTCTTGCGATACTTCGAGACCGCTGGGGGCAGCATCTTCATGACCGCTGCCAAGCCCCCCGCCGGAGCAAATTGGTTCTCGAAGGAAACAAAGACAACGGTGTTATATTCCAATCTCACGTCACGCTCCTCGGCAATCACGACGAAAAATAGCGATATAACGCCAAAAATTTCGCGACATTGTTCACGATCTTGTGTTTTTCCAGCATCGCCTTTTCCGCCTCGTTTTTGTTTAAGAGTGTTTTGATATTTTCATATAAATCGTTGATGTCCCTCGTCTTGAACAAGCGCACGCCAGGCGGCCGCGGCACGCAGTCGCTCGCAAGCACGGGCGTCCGAACCGCCATCGCTTCCAGAACGCTCAGCGAATTGCCATCCGTGTTCGTCGCCCGAACGTACACGTTGCAGATCTTGTACAAGCTTGATGCTTCTCGCAAGGGCGTCGTGATGAAATAGAACCGGTCCTTGAGCCCATACTCATCAATGTGCGCGGTCAAGGCCTGGTAATATTTCTCGTCCCCGATATTTGGCAGCGTGAAGCATATCGCGGCATCGATCCCGTCGTGGACAAGTCTGCGTAGCATCTCGATGAGCAAATCGATGCCGTACAAGTCCTGGCCCTGGTGGAAGGAGATGCGATATGCAGTCGAGGCAATCAAGTACCGATGCTTGCCCCGCATCTGCATAATCTTGTCGTCCGCATCGATCTCGGGAATGCTTGCCGGCGGGATGAATTCGGGTACCATATAAATCTTTTTCGCGTTCCGCACGACCTTCTTGGCGAGCTCGGCGGTGCGTGGGCTATCTGTGATGAAGAAATGAACGAGATTTAGCAGCAAAACATAGAGCTTTGACATAAAGCGCACCTTGCTACCTTGAATGTCCGCAAGGAACCGCTCGTTGTGGAACGAGAGCACGGTCCGGTGCCGCAAGGCGAGAAAGGCATAAAGGGGAATGTGCCGTCGTGAAAAATTGTGGAAGTGAATAACGCATCTCTTGGAAATGAACAGCTTGATAGCCAATCGTAGAAAGGATTTGCATACAACGACCCTTTGCTCGTCCTTGACCTTCGCGTGCTCCCCAGACACGTCATACAGCGTGTAATCAACCTTTGCGAGGTCCAGGTGTTCTTTCAACCGGGCAATGTGCGTTGAAATGCCCCCGATCGGCGGGGGATAAAACCCGATGATGGCAATCCGCATATATGAGATCATCACGGCGCGCGCAAAATAGTCTTTGCGATCCAGGACAAATCACGTTTATTCCCACGAGAAGCAAGGCATCTCTGCCTAGCTAGATTCTTAAGAGATACCTTTCTACACGATTATAGGGGCTCGTTACTGGCACGGAAAATGCGAGCAGGTGAAAAAAAATGTCGTATTATAACAGTGCATCGATGGTAGGAACCGAGTACCGCGTGGTTGACAGGCGCGACACGCACTTCATCTTCGAGTGCCAGGTCGACATGAGAGTGGCCAGGAAAGGAATGGTGCTGCCGATGCTCATCCCCATGATCATCGCGCTCAGCGTTATCATCGTCGAGTTTTCTCTCATCGGGGGATCTTCCACCACGTTCATGATGATTCCTATAATCATCATTTTGGCGGTGTTTCTTCCTTTCATACTCCTCATCGTCGCCATATCATCACGGGGCGCACGCTCGTTCACGGTCGAACTTGATAAGGTATCGAACAAGATCTCGATCTATACACCAAACGTTGCCCGCGGCTCTTACCGCCGCCTTGGCCAATACTTCACGACCGCGTGGGATCTCACGAGCTGCGCGTTCCAGCTGATCAAGCCGGGCGAGCCCGTGGGGCCGGGTCTCTTCATACTGCGCGTTGGCAGGAAAAATCACTATCTCGTCGTGGCGAGGACATCGATATATAGCTATCCTTTGATCTTGCTTTCGACGCCGCAAATCGAGCGGGCGCAAACGTTGATGGGCGAGATCGGCACGTTCTTGCGCGGATCATCTCCCTTCCAGGGTGGTGGTAGCAATGGCGGCGGTGAAATCCCCTATGGTGGCGGGGGCTTTCGCTGAATGCATCGGTATCGAAACCTGGACCATTAAAAAAAAGAAAATAATGTTTATTTCTCTTTTTCCAACAATGTTGCTTATTGCTGCTTCGGTGAAATTGACTGGGTTTCCCGCACTTCGTTCTTTTGCTTGGGGGCTTTCAACACGCTTTCCTTTCCGGAAACGTGGTTCGCGAGCCACAAAACGCAATTTCCCGATATCGTGAAGAAGAATGCGGGTAATAGCTGGTTGTACCCGGCGGGTATGAACATCAACATGAACATCCAGATGAATCCCGCGGCAAACCATATCACTGAGATGAGATAAAGATTTGCGACGATTATTTTCCGAAATGCCATCGAATCACCACGAAATTTGTTGTTTCGTGTCCATTCGGAACCGGGCGCGTTCGTCACGTGACGCGGTTCTAGTTACCTAACGATCATCTACGCGCAACCGGGGTTTAAAGATTGCTCTTATCCCGCTTTATCACTTGGATAATAGACGATAACACTCATATTGCCCGTCAAATTCTTTTCTTGGTGAAACATCGAATTAAACGTGGAACGAACAACTGGCGTGACCATCCGCGAGGCGATGCTGACGGATGCACGCGGCATTGCCAAGGTCCACGTCGACGCGTGGCGATCGACGTATACGGGCATTATTCCCATCGCTCATCTTGACGCTTTATCATACGAAAAAGGAACGGAGAAAATCGCGAGGTGGTTCGTGCATCCCTTCCCACAACTGAAGATTTTTGTTGCAGAACATGCCACCGAAGGAATCGTGGGCTTCGCGAGCGGGGGCTTGGAGCGGGATCAAGACCCCGTGTACAAGGGCGAGCTCTTTGCCATCTACATTCTCCAACGTTGGCAACGCGGCGGCATCGGGCGGGTTCTCGTGAAGCGCATTGCAGATCACATCGCGAGCTTAAGAGTCAGTAATATGATCACCTGGGTGCTCGAAGCCAATCCGTCGCGGTTATTTTACGAGAAATTGGGCGGGGCGCTAGTGCGGAAAAAGATGATCGAGATCGGCGGGAAATCTTTGGAGGAAATCGCGTTTGGATGGGCCGACATTTCGGCTTTCAAATGAAAAAGAGTATAGCAAGCACCGCGATCAAGATTCTTTCGCTTTTTGCTGCGCCACGTGCCAATCATACGTTTCCACGGCGGTCTCGATGTCGGTCTTCGTGGGGCTCCATCCGAGCACTTTCTTCGCTTGGGTGGTGTCGAACATGTAGTCTCGCAAGGCAATCTCTAGGTGCTGGGGTTCCACGGGCGATTTCCCGAACTTGGCCAGGAATTTCACGAGTCCCCTTGCGATAGATGCATTGATGTTGATGAATTTTGGCTTTTTTCCAGCGCGCTGGAACAAGGCGGTCGCCATTTCCTTGAACGTGGGCACATCATCGCTGCCCAGGTTCAGCACCGCACCCCGCGATGCTTCGGCAAGGTCGATGGCAAGCATAATGGCACGGGAAACATCATCGACATACACCATCTGAAGCCGGGTCTTGCCGCCGCCAGGCATCAAGAGCGCCTTGCCCATGAACGCGGAATGCACCTGGGACAGCAACGTCGGCTCGTTTTGCCCGGGACCATTGATCGTCGGTGGCCTGAAGATCGTGACATTCATGCCCTTGGCGAGGTACTCGTGGCAAATATTTTCTGATTCGACCTTGTTGCGCCCGTACTCGCACACGGGGTTCATCGGCGCGTCTTCCGGGCACGGGATCGGCACGATGACACCATATACCTCGACGGATGATGCAAAAATGAATTTTTTCGCGCCATTTTGCCACGCCGCTGCCAAGGCATTGGCCGTCCCGCCAACGTTCACGGCGCGCATCGCCGTTTCGTCGCGCACGAACTGCGCCAGTGCTGCCGCGAGGTGAACCACGACATCCACGCCCTTGGCTGCAATGGCCACGTCATCCGGTTTCGTGATGTCACCGAGGATTTCACGAAACTTTTCGTGGGAAATGCCCGATGGCTTCCTGCTAAA
>JAUQYW010000492.1 GCA_030587525.1 Candidatus Sigynarchaeota archaeon
TGCTGGACTTCAATCTGTCTGCGACATGCGAGAAATGATCATCGGGATGCTATTTGAGAGCAACGGTTTGTTCGATCGGATGAGAGAAGGGCTAAATTCCTATTATGGACGCACGGAACTCGATCAAGGTCTCGATCGCGACGGCACTACCATTGATTCTGGCCACGACTCCATTCACGTCGTGATCAAACTCCCGCTCCGTCTCCGCGAGCTTATCGATCAACTATGCGCCATTTTAAACCGCCGGAGAGAAGACGTGTTTGCCGAGTTCATCACGTGGCGCATCGAGGAGTTCTACGAGGATGAGGACGCATTCATCGACAGCATTGACGGGTTGCATGCCTTGCTCGACGATATAGGCAAAGAACTCGATTCTTTGGCCAAAACTGGAGGGCGTGCTTGAGAATGGCGAGCGATGACTGGCCGATCGACCCCGTGTCTGAATTCTTGCACTTCCCTGTCAATGTATGCTGCGTCGCGAACAAGAAATGCGACAACAGCACGTCATGGACCCCCGACCCTGCCGAGTTTTGCGCGAACTTGCCCGTGCACCCCGTCCCCGGCAACGTGGAGCCCCACGTGTCCCTCCACGCGGACGAGCACGGGTATTTCGTGCGCGCCGTCGTCGACCTGGTGTTCGAGCAGCGGCCGGCATTCTTGCCCGGGCGGGTGTTCCATGCCATCGTCCACCTCGCTCACAAGGCCGGTGGATGCGGCATCCCCAAGGCGTGCAAGGACGAGTACCGGCTGGGCGAGTCGCGGTCGGCGCCCCCATTCCACGACGATGCAGAGATACCGCCGTGGATCCCGCGCGCCGGTCGGTTCCCGTGGCGCTGGAAAGTCGACCTGCTCCAGGACCGGTATGATTACCTCGACAGCATGTTCTCCCTGGTCGCGTGCAACGACGAGCCTTCGCATTTCCTGCCCGCTATCGGCCTGTCCACGCGCGTCCACCTCCGGCTCATGACCGGTTACCGCGTGCACCGGGCAGCACTCTTCGTGCACGACCGCGGGTTGTTCACCACCTTGTTACTCGACGTGGAGATGGCTGACAAGCCGGCCCCCTTCCCCGGCAAGGTCCTCCACGCCTTGCTCCGCCACCCGATTGACGAGATGCGCCGGGAACCGTGCGGCGCGTGCCACCAGCCCGATCCCGCCATCTTCTTCGTTCCAGCCGAGACGTGGAAGCTGGTCGTCGAGCATCGCTTGCAGGGAAATGTGCTCTGCTTCCCGTGCTTCCAGGCGATGGCGAGGGCAAAGAGGGCGGAGCTCGGCGGGTACGAGGCCATCTTCAGCCAAGCTTGGGCGAGCTACCTGGTGAACATCCCCGCGGGCGTGGAACCGGGCACGCTCTCGTGGATCAAGAACGAATAATCATTTTATCGAAAGAACCAGCAGCATAAAAATAGTGACGAAACATGGAAGTACAAGCAAACCAGCAAAAAGAAACAAGCGAGAGCGGTCGGCGCAGTGAATTCCAGCCAGCCGACCTCGAAATAAACCTCGAGTGTGTCGATGCAGATGACAACCCGGCGCGGGAACCGGAACGCGACGCGCTCTGCGGGTACCAGCCCATCCACCCGATCGCGAGCGACGACGCGTGCCACGTGCACCTGTACACGGACCGCGGCAATAACGTGTTGTGCCTGGTGATCGACGTCAACTTGCACGAGAAACCAGCATTCTTGCAAGGAACCAAGCTGCACGCGCTCCTCCACGTGAGGACAGAAGACGGCATCTCCCTCCCGGCGATGCCGGGAGCGAGTAGCACGGCCAGTGGTCAATTTCCCTCGCGGGTGCCGCGGGCCCACCGGTTTTCCCGGGGGTGGCGAAAATACCTCGCGGGAGCACCCGCGGGTGTCCCGATCAGGGACCTGGAGCACGTAGTCGAGTGCAACGACGAGGAAGCCTCCATCCCGCCGGGCCTCGGCCTGCCCGGGAGCATGCGCGACCTCCAGGTCGTGGACCATCACGTGTACCGTGCCATCTTGCACGAAGATGATCGAGGGCGATTCGTGAGCTTCGTGCTCGACGTGGAACTGCAAGGCGTGAAGCCATGGCACCCCCTGGGCCTGGTGCCCGGCCGCGTGCTGCACGTCTTGCTCCGGTTGAACGCCAAGGCGTTCGAGGTGTACCCGTGCGCCGCGTGCGGGTCGAAAAACCCCGGCCTCTTCTGGGTGCCCGATCGCACCTGGAGCCTGGTCGCCGGGCACAGGTACTGGCGCAAGAAATTGTGCTTCGCGTGCTTCAGGAACCTCGCGAGGGCCAAGAAAGGCAAGATACCCGTGTACGAGGCATTCTTCCCCGGCGGGTTCTCGACAAACTTGCTGGCAATCCCGCCCGGCACGGAATTGCACACGATCGTGCAAGTAGCGAACGAGTGAGCAAGCACGGTTTCATGACGAGGGCGATGGAAAAGGCTGCCCGGCATCAAGGATCGCGATATCTATTTTTTTGCATTTTTTCTTATAAAGACTGAACGCGCTATGCTGCATGCCTCTCGATCCAGGCATGGAGCATTTCAATGGAACCCATTGTTAGCATAAAGCGTCAAAAACAGCACAAAGTGTGGTGCCGTATTTTTTGGTGGAGACGGATCGTTCCGGCCAAGCATGATCGTACATTCTACGACTGGAGGTTGGCCGACCTGCAATGTCCTTGTTGCAACGGTTTTTTCACCGAGGAGTCCATTTTCGTGGACACGAGCACGTTCACAGGGCGTGTGAAATCGTGGTTCGTCAGGCACCCGTGATGGCCGGCACCATCATCCATTACCATTCTTTTCTTTTTTTTGCCAGGATCGCGTGAGTAACTTGGCAAGCTCGGTTATCTTGAAAATGACCGAGCAATTGCATATCAGCGCGAAATAGCAGCCCGATGAATATATTCCCGGTCATTTCACGCTTGATCGTTCCTTGAACATAAAAGGAAGATTTTTGGCGATTTTTGTCCACTTGTCCGATCGCACGAGGAGCGAAATGAACATTGTTCAGATCACGATCCGTCATCAACACTCGGATTGTCGTCATTTTTCTTGGTGGATGCCATGACAAATTAGCACTGAAAACCAAAAAACGGTGCCTTCCAGCAAAATCAAGGCACTTGAGCAATGCCGATCAAGAATTTGTCGAATGACCTGGTAAAACTCCCACCACGAGAGACGTGACGCGAATTGAAACACAGG
>JAUQYW010000508.1 GCA_030587525.1 Candidatus Sigynarchaeota archaeon
TATTTACGATATTTACGTTCAATTTTTATGAAGTATTCCCGGATCCGGGCACCCCGATCACTAACTTTGACAAGTTTTGGTGGGAAGTGGTTTATAAATGTTCGTGCGGTCGTTATCGTGATACACATGAGTTCTCATGACACTGGACGTGACGTTCCCGTCCGCCGGATGAACCGCCGGCCGTGGCAGCGGGCGGCGACGCCGCTGGTCTTGCTCGCGCTGGCATCGTGCGTGGTGACGGGCACGCTGATCGGGTTACTCGCTCGCACGGACGGTGTTGGCTCTCGTAACGCTGGTTCCATAGAACCCTCTGGGGGGATTCCCATAGCCAATTTCACGTCGAATTCGACGACCGTACTGGCGGGAGACCGCGTGAGGTTCATGTTCACGGGCGACCGCGGTGACGAGCTTTGCACATTCCAGTGGAGCTTCGGCGATGGATCGGAGAATGCCACGACAGAGAACACAACGCACGCGTATCTGGCTTCGGGCACGTTCGACGTGGCGCTGACCGTGGCGGACGCGGGAAATGAATCGAGCACGCTGGCGAAAGTGAGTTACATCGCCGTGCTGAGCGCGTCTGGCGACGCGGACGGGGACGGGCTGACGAACCAGGACGAACTGCGGGTGCGGCACACCGACCCGCTGCGGTTCGACACGGACGGCGACAACTGGGGCGATGGCAAGGAGGTTCTGGTAGGGAAAAACCCGCTGAGCGCCGCGGACTTCCCGCGAACCGGCGACTTGCTCTGGTCGCGCGCCACAGGCGAGATTGTTATCTCAAGCCCGGCCGTCAGTGACGTGGATGGAGACGGAAAAGCAGAAATCGTTATAGGTAGCAATGACAAGCGATTGTATTGCTTGTCTGGTGCCACTGGTGCCGTGAAATGGTCGTTTCTCGCCGGCGATTTCATCCGTGCCAGCCCTGCCATCGCTGATGTGAATGGTGATGGCTTGATGGAGATATTTTTTGGCTCGGACGATAATAAGGTGCATTGTCTTTATGGAAATAACGGCATAGAACGCTGGTCGTTCTTGACTGGGAATGATGTCCAATCAACTCTAGCAATTGGGGATGTCAACGATGATGGCAATCCAGAGGTCATTTTTGGTTCATATGATTGCAAGGTATATTGCCTGAACGCGATAAATGGTTCATTAGAATGGAAAACGTCGAAATTTTCCTCTTATGTTTCAGGGAATCCAACCTTGGTGGATATTGATAGCAACGGGATTCTCGAAGTTTTTGTTCCATGCAACGATGACTCCCTTTATTGCCTTTCTGGCCTAAATGGCAGCGTGTTATGGAATAATTCAGTCGGAAGATTCCGCCACAGTCAACCTACATTTGCAGATGCGGATTATGATGGCGAATTAGAGATCTTCATTGGCGGATGTAATAACTACCCCGATGAGGGTGTTTGTGGTGTTTACTGCCTATCTTCTTTGAATGGTTCAATAAGATGGAAGTATGCGACGGGTAACCATGTTGCGGGAAATCCTTCTTTGGCAGATGTTGATAGAGATGGCAAATTGGAAATCTTGGTAGGATCAACCGATAATAGAATGTATTGTCTAAAAGCTTGCAATGGTTCTCTCGAATGGGCATACAGAACTGGAGATGAGGTAAACACTTGTCCCGTGGTTGGAGATGTGGACTCTGATTATCGTTTCGAAGTCATTTTTGGTTCCAGCGATGATAAACTATACTGCTTATCTGGAGATAACGGATCGCTAGAATGGTACAAATTAACTGGAAATTTTATCTGGTCAAATCCAGCAGTGGGAGACTTGGATGGGGACGGGCACCTTGAAATCGTCTTCGGATCACTAGACTGGAAAGTGTATTGCCTTGTGTGTTCCGGTCCCTTCTGGGCGCTGCCTGGACCATGGTCGACTTCTGGGGGCTCAAGCTCTCGTACTGGAATTTATATCGACAATGATAATGATGGATTAATCGACGCGCACGAGATAGGAATTGGTACCGACCCGGCCACCGCGGACACGGATGGCGATGGCGCTCCTGATGGTGCCGAGATCAGCGTGCGGTCCAACCCGCTCGACCCGCTCGACCGCCCGGCCCCGCGCTTGCCAGTAGCAATATTCTCGTGGTCGCCCGCGGTGCCGGTTCCCGGCCTGCCCGTCCAGTTCACGGACGCGTCGTATGATATCGGTGGAACCATCGCATTGCGGTCTTGGGATTTCGGCGATAACACGACAGATTCGACCGACCGGCATCCGGTGCACATTTTTTCGTCGGCGGGAGCTTTTATGGTCACGCTTGTCGTGACCGACAACGATGGTTCGAGCGGCACGCTGGCACGCCTCATCGAGGTAGCTGGGGATGCACGGCCAACAGCTGACTTCTCGACGAATGCCACGGCCATCAACGCCGGCCAATCGGTCGCGTTCATGTTCAACGGAAGCCTTGGAAACGTGCCGGCATCGTTCCAGTGGAGTTTCGGCGACGGCATGCCTAACTCGACCGCTATGAACCCGGTTCACAGGTATGTATCGGCTGGGGATTTCACAGTGAGCCTTGAAGTGACGGACGTGGATGGCGACGTGGCGTGCTGCCACCGGGTCGCTTGCATCCATGTGGACGATGCCTACCCGGTTGCAAACTTCACAGCGAATAGCACCATCGTACTCATCAACACGCTAACCTATTTCACATACACCGGCACGGACGGCAACGTGCCGCTGTCATTCCAATGGACTTTCGGTGATGGTACCACTAACATCACCAACAGGAATCCTTCGCATAAGTATACGGCGGTTGGCAATTACACAGTAACCGTGACGGTCACGGATGTCGACGGGGACAAGTCCACGATGCGGCGGGTGAATTACATCCAGGCGATCGCGGACCTCGTGCCGGTGGTAACATTCGTGGTGAATGCCACGTCCATCGCGCCGGGCGCGTGGGTCGCTTTCACGTTCACGGGTTCCGAAGGCGATGCCCCGGCGACGTTTTCGTGGAATTTCGGCGATGGTGGGACCTCATCCGCCAGGAACCCGGCGCACCGGTACGTCACGGCCGGGAACTTCACCGTCGTGCTAACGGTTATCGACAATGACGACGACGCGCGCTCGTCAACGATGGTCGTGTACGTGGCACCTCCTTACGTGTCGCCCGTGGCGTCGTTTCACTCCAACGCCACCGCTGGCATGGGCGTCGGCACCGCCGTGGTATTTACGTTCGACGGGTCGTGCGGCAGCGGGACGCCCTCGTTTTTCTGGAACTTCGGCGACGGGGCTTACTCGACGAGCAGGGATCCCGTTCATGTCTACTGGTCTCTCGGTATGTTCGACGTGAACGTGACGGTCGTCGATGGCACTGGCATGCAAGACACGGCAGTGCAGCCCGGGCACGTGGTCATTGTGGACCTGGCCCCGTCAGCGAGCTTCGCTGCGAACGTTACGGCGATCGTGCAAGGCCGCTGGATTGCCTTCACGTTCACGGGCACCACAGGCGACGGGGCAGCGACGTTCGCGTGGGATTTCGGTGATGGCAGCCCGGGCGCGGCGACCCGAGATACGATCCACCAATATGCGACCGCTGGCAATTTCACGGCCACGCTGGTGGTCACGGACGCTGATGGCGATTCAAGCACGGCCACTTGCTCGATCGCGGTGAGCGACAACCACGCGCCGTGGTTGATCGATGCAATAGTCTCGCCAACCATAGGCATCGAGACAATGACGTTCAACTTCAGCGTGCGATACTTCGACCCGGACAACGACATGCCAGCTGCCATTGCGGTCACGATCAATGAGACCACGTTTACCATGGTCGCTGCGAGCGCGGCGGACACGAACGTGGTGGATGGCAAGACATATTGCTACACGACAACGCTGCCGTGGGGGCATTACCATTTCCGCGTGGATTGCTCAGACGGCACGCACGCGGCGTCGACCACGTGGATAGCCGGACCCGCTGTCGCGCCTTTCCTGGGTCTCTCGCCGTTGCTGTCCAATCCTAACGCCAGCATCGTTTCCACCAATGGATCCAGCACGGTCGAGTTCTCCGTGACGTACACGCACCCATTCGGCGCAGCGCCCGAGTTCATCGACGTGATCATCGATGATCATTCATTTTCCTTGAAAAACACCGGCGCCGGAGATGCCGATTACGCCGGCGGGTGCCGGTATATCGCCATGGTCTTATTATCGCCGGGGCAGCACGAGTACCAGTTCCGCTGCGGCGACGGCTGGAACACGGTCTCGACGAGTTCCATGGTGCTCGACGTGGCACCGGGGAATGGACCAGAAACGCTCGGCACGGGCAGCGTGAAGCTAGTGTCGATTGTATTATCCGCCGTGTGCGCAGCAGGTGCCGTGTCGACGGGTGCCATTTCCCGGCGGAGTAACGTGAAAAAACGCCGCGCAAAGGCGCTGGAAACGGGACCTGAATTCGGTCTCGATCATATTCGCGATGCATCCAAGGCATCCCAAGACGAGCTTTGAGGAAAACTTGTTATTCGACTTATCACGAAATTGCTCTTTCTTGCCAATGCGGCCTGGAATCGTTCAGATCTGGTCAATTGAAGTCGATTGGAATCTTTAAGTTCTTTTTAAGCCGTATCAAATCTCCACGGGTGAAAACGCTCCTTCACGGCGTTCCGATACAAGCAGTCATATTAGCCCCAATCAGGTTTTTCACGGCGTTTATAAGGATTGAAGGAAAATAATATCGCCCTCAATCAAGGGCATTATTCATATAGTGGAAAAATGTGACTTCATATGAAAAAAATAATCAAGACTTATAGAAATATCAAAAAGAAAATCTTGGTTACAAGTATCTTGATGATTTTCCTCGCTTCTACGGGAATCACGGCATTCCAAGCGGTTCCTGGTGAAAGCGGTGGCAAAATCAACAACAGTCCCGCGCTCGCTGCAAGCGACATTGGCGGGACGAATGGCACGGAATTTGTTGCCGGCGAGGAAGCCTCGTACGGCAACGGGACGCTTCCCGAGCTGGAATCCTACGGGGAAAGCTCCTCGGAAGGGATGCCACCAGCTAGCAATCCAGCAAGTTATGAATACCCGGCGACGTGTTCCTTTGCGAACGACGAGGCAGGATACAACCCGGCAGGCTGGATCATCACTGAATCCCCGGACACCGACATCCAGGTCGTAACGAGCTACAAGGACAGCCTCAATTGGACCCACGGCTCGGTGCTACTCATCAATAATACAGATTCCACAGCCGACAGCGCCAGGAATAATTTTGTAAGCAGCCAATCATTCGGAACGATAGAGCTCTACTGCGCATTTGGCGAAGTTTCTAAAAACCACGCGATCAAGGTGATTAACACGGATGACGACCCGGCGATCGAAATTGTGTTCAATAACGATGGCCACATCCGCGCAAAAAGTGGGAGCACGTGGAAGGATGCCCGCTATGGCCCCCTCGACTACGAGGCAAACGAGTTCACGCATATCCACCTTGAATTCGAATGCAGACCAGGTGGCGGTTATAAGGATCTCCGGCAAAATAATGTATTAGCATGGTATCATTATAACCTCTTCGTGAACACGCAGCTCGCCTTTGCTAATTTTAGCATGAGCGCAACCACGGGGAACATGGCGGCGATAGAATTCAGCCAGAGCGAGATCAATTCCGTCGCGTACTATGATGCCATCGATTACTCGTGGGATTCGGGGCACAACAACCTTACTATCGATGGCGCGAGCACCCCCGTCGAAACGTTCGAGGGGTTCAGCGTTGGCGATAATGTCACGACATCGGGCGCGTGGACTGCGGGAAGTGATAACAAAGTCGATGGATCGACCATTTACCACAAGATCGCCTCGTTCGGCGGTTCCAAGGTCTTGCGCATCATGGATGTTAACACCACGGCACGCATCAACATCACGAGGGTGCTGGAATGCACCGTGGCAGCCGGCCAGACCATCCAGTTCAACATAGATATCCCGAGCAGTTCGTCGGATCCGACTGAAATGTTGACGATCATATTGCTGGAAGGAAATGCCAAGAGGATCTGGCTGGAGATCTCGTACTACAACTGCAACATCTTCTCCCGCGATTCCACGAATACTTCCATAAATACGGGTCTCCCGTTTTTTCGCGAAACGATGCAAAATATTACGATCAAGACCGTGAACGCGACTCACTACCAGATACGCGTTGACAGCTGGAACCCAGCAACTATGGCAAATTTTGCGAATTTGTCAAGCCGGATAGACAAGATCCGGTTCATCACTGCGACAAATAATACTGGCAACAGCAGTTTATACATTGACAACATAAGCGTCGATGATGTCACCAGCGCCCGCATCGGTCCTGTCGAGACGTTCGAGGGGTTCAGTATCGGGAACGATGTCATTCCGTCGAACGGGTGGACCGCGGGGAGTGATGATAATGTCGACGGATCGACCATTTATCACAAGATCGCCTCACTCGGCGGCTCCAAGGCATTGCGCATCGTGGATGTTAATACCACCGCACGCATCAACATCACGAGGGCGCTGGAATGCACCGTGGCAGCCGGCCAGACCATTCACCTCGACATCGATCCAGTGAGCTCATGCACTAATGAAGCGAACGTGCTGGGCATCATCTTACTTGCTCGCGATGCCCTAATTATCTGGCTCGAGATCACGCTCCATAACGGCAGCATCTTCTCCAGGGATTCCTCGAATGCTAGCATGAATACAGGCCTCAATCTAACTTGCGACGCGGTAAATTGCCTTACCATCAAGCTCGTGGACGCGACGCATCACCAGATACAAGTTGGCAGCGGAAATCCAGCATCGATGGAAAATTACGCAACCCTTCATAGCAAATTGATTGATATCCGGTTCACTACCGCGGTAAATAACAACGGCAACAGCAGCGTTTACATTGACAACATGAGCGTCAACGAGGACCTGCAAGACGGGAAGGTGCTGCACGACATCACGGTGACGAACGGCGGGAGCTTGACAGTCACAGGGAACACTACCTATTTACTTGTCACGGGGTATGTTCAAGTGTTGACAGGTAGCACGCTCTCGCTGGCGAATGGCTCGACGCTGGACTGCAGGGACGGGTTGAATTGGGGATATACCGACGACCTGGAAATCTCCACGAAAGAATACCTCACGAAGGACATCTCGTGCGAAGGAACCTCCATCGAGAGCAAATTGCTCGTGGACAGCGCGACCGTGTACAGCGATGGAATTGAAGGACCCACGACGGCACAAATCGAGATCAGGCATTCCATTGTCCATACTGTCGGCTTCCGGTTCACCTATAATATTTATGCAAATGATCCCGGCGAGGACTTGATAATCACCAGTTCCAACATTACATGCGATAACGTGTTCCATCTCATGTATTTATTCGGCGTTGCCGCAATGTTTAACGGGTCTGATATGGACCCGACGACGATCGACACGCCCGTCCTCGTTCTCGGTTCTGGCCAGTCCTATGATCACGATGCCAGCAATACGACGCTGAAAAAATGCTCTAAAGTGACCTTTGACCACGTGAATGCCACGGGATTGCTCTTGATAGATTATTCACACGAGATCACCATCAACCATTGCGAGATACCAGTATTGATCATGAGTGAAGAAATTGTGACTAGCGACAGGGAATTCGCATCCATCACGGTCACGGGTTCTCGCATTGGCCTATACTCGCCCAGCATCAACCAAGCTAATAATTTAACTACCTTGATCTTGCGCCCATGTAGTGGAAATGATACTCAATTTACGGACGACGACGCGTTTAGTGGGTTTGAAATCGTCAAGAATGAATCCACAGGGGAACGCGCGGTTTTCGCTTGGTTGGATAACACGTCCACGCCGAAGAGATGGTATGGTGATTTCTTCGAGTTCAATGCCAGTATTTCCAGCGATTCCAAGGTGGACATGCAGATCCCGTCGGCCTTTGCATTCGGCCCACGGAGCGCAACTATTGGCTGCAAAGTGAAGGATTGCTCGACGGAGGAAACGCGGTTGCTCGGCGTCGGTCATGTCGCCATCGTGAACTCCACGCTCTCCGCGATAGCGTCCGAAGATCCCATGGGCCTTTATAACGTGATCAATAGCGAGTTCTACAACATAAAAGATTTGAACTGGGACGATACGCCCTTCAATCCTGATGGGCTTGGATGGAGCGGAAATGCTAGTATTCATTCTTACACGCTCAGTAATAACGCTTCTGTCCAGTTCACGAATTGCTGGTTCCCGTCCGGGTTCACCGCATATTACGGCGCATTCGCGCAACCCTACAATTGTTATGTCAATCCTGGTTTTTTCCACGACTATGTATTCGTGGATACTAACTTCGTGCCCTCGGAAACAAACATCGATTTCTGCATGTGCACGAACCCGCGGTTCAACTGCATGATCATGAACACGACCAAGGGCGCTCCTGTTTCGATCGACTATTTCATGTTCCGAAAGGAGCACTATAGCGGATTCGACATCGCGAACGGCGATTTTCCAGGGCCGGGCCCTGTCGATTGCGAATTGGTAATGCCCGACAATTGTTATTCCAGCACGTTCGTTGTCAAGGTAAAGAATTCCACCGGCGACACGATCGAAACCGTCACGGTGAATGCGCCGTCGCGGACATTCACCCTCGATGACATGACTACTTGCGACGATTTCACCATCTCTTTCTCGGTGACCGGTGATAGCACGCAGTATCCCGTCGCCGGGGTTCTCCACAATTATTTCCGCGACGATTTCGAGCTCTACGGTTCATCATGGCTCTACAAGCGGGCCATCACGATCTCGCCCGTTACGCCCGCCGCCGATTACGCCGTGCGCATCGATCTTGACTCGTCGTTCGATTTCTGGTCGTGCCGCAGCGATGGTGGTGATTTGCGTTTCCTGGACCAGGGCAGCACGAGCCTTCCTTACTGGATCGAGCAGTGGAACCGCGGGGTCAACGCGACGATCTGGGTGAAGGTGCCAACGGC
>JAUQYW010000516.1 GCA_030587525.1 Candidatus Sigynarchaeota archaeon
TTTTTAATGGTAGGAGCAGAACATGGTTCAAGCTTTCGCTTCAGCCCGTCAAGACCAGCTGCGAGGAGGAGCGCACTGGCAAGGTAAATATTTGTCGCGGCGTCCGTCGCCCGATATTCGAACCGCGCCTTTTTCTCGTAACCTGGGATGCGTATGAGGGCGGTTCGGTTCGCGACACCCCAGGCTTTGTAGACCGGGGCTTCGTGGCCGGGCACGAGTCGCTTGTATGAATTCGTCGTGGGGTTGAAGATGGCCGTCATCCCGTCCACGTGATCGAGAATCCCTCCGACGAACCACCGGAGGGCGTCGCAAACCGCTCGGCCCTTTTCCGCGAAAATGTTCTCGCCCTTGCTGTTCGCGAGCCATTGATGGATGTGCATACCGCTTCCCGCGCATTCAAGGAACGGTTTTGGCATGAACGTGCACACGATTCCTTTCAAGCTTGCCATGGTCTTCGCAAACCACCTGGCAGTTTGCACAGCGTCTGCTTGGCTTAACGCATTTGCCTGCATAAATTCGATTTCGTTTTGACCGGGACCACACTCGTGATGGATCGTTTTTACACCGATGCCGGCCTCCACCAACTTGAGCGCAATGTCGTCGCGCAACGTGTTCTGGGAGTCCAACGGCGCGACATCCATGTATTTGCCATCGTCGACCGGTTTCACGTCGCGGGAGTTGTTCACGAAATACCATTCAAGCTCGGGCCTCGTGATGAACTCATTCCCCATTTCATTAGCTTGGGCAAGCACCTTTTTCAAGGCCATGCGCGGGTCTAATGGATGCGGTTTTTCATCGCTGCCAAACCCGTCACAGATGAACCGCCCGACACGAGGGTTCCACGGGAGGAGAGTGAACGTGCTCAGATCGGGTTTAAATATCATGTCACTTTGTTCTGTTTTCAGAAACCCGAGAGAGGAGCCATCCACACCCGTTCCATCCGCCATCTCGTCCCAGATCTTGGACGGAATTGATACTTGTTTCAAGTCGCCCAAGATCGTGGTGAACTGGAACTGGATGATCTCGATTTTCTTGGTCTGAAAGAGAATTTTAAGGTCAGTCATGATGAACCTACCTTAAATCATTGTATGTTTTTATAGAAAAAAGCTTTCATAAAGTGATACTTTTTAAAATAAAGTTTCAAAAAGGAACTTTCATGCATTTCAGCTATTGATTTCAGAGCTGCACGAGGATTTTCACGAACTGCCGGGTTTCCGGATTCAGCGCCCGCTCGAACGTGGCCGGAAGATCGGCCAGGGGGACGACCTCCGAGATCATTCGCTTGGCATCGACCCGGCTCCCGGCAACCATCGCGATCGCGTCGGTAATGTCCTCCCGGTCGTGACTCAAGGTCCCTTGCAGGCAGATCTCCCGGGAATTGAGGAGCATAATGGGAACCTGGATCTTCCCGAGGTGGATTCCCTCCCACACGATGGTGCCGCCTCGCTTGACCATATTCATGGCCATGCTCAGGGACATCTCGTTGCCCGCGCAATCGAACACGATGTCCACGTCGCCATGCTGCTTCATGAAACGCTTGACCACCGCCGCGCTCGGAGGCGCCGCGTCCGTGGCGCCTAACTCCTTGGCCTTTTCCCGGAGGAATGCTTGTGGTTCAACGACAAGGATGTAGTCGGGATCTTGCGCGGCCTTGAGGACTGCCAGGTTCGTGAGCCCGATCGTACCACCTCCAATGATCAGGATTCTCGCCCGTGGATGCATGCGAGCCTTCTTCATAGCCCGGACAGCGACGGCAAACGTCTCGATCATCGCGCCCTCCGGGAAGGTAACTTTATCTGGAATCGGGAAGAATTCTTGCTCGCGAACCCGAACAAGTTCTGCAAAGCCTCCATCGCTCATGATGCCCATTGATGCGGAATCTCCCTGGTTCAAGTCCAGCGCCACGTTGATGCCAACGCCCCTCGTGCCTACCGGTATGTGTTGCATTCCTTCCCCAACTGCAACGACCTCGCCAGAGAACTCGTGCCCCATGACAATATGCGCTTGGTACATCTTGTCGGCATAATTGTGTAGGTCTGTCCCGCAGATTCCGCAATACTTGACCCGGACAAGGACCTCCCCGGGCCCAGGAACCGGCGTGGGATAGTCCTCGCGGTAAACGAGTTTCCGCGTGTCTTCGAAGACGACAGCTCGCATACACACGAACAATGGCGTTAGAGGATTTAACTACATATGACTTCATAAAGTTCCGCCAGCAGAATGGGCATCCGGTTATTGAACCGGGAGGGGATTGTTTTCGCGGTAAATAAGCTTCCACACATCTTCGGAGACATTTTAATTATGCAATAAAAAAATGATGTGTTAATTGATGCTCCATAGATTTAAGAAAGTGAATTTCTAACATATACCATAAGTTTTGCAGCATCATCGAAGATCTCGTAGTTTTCCGGCGCCATTATCTCAGGATCTTTAATTTCGCTTAGAAATTGTTTCCATGAATGCTTGGCAGCAATATCAAGCTTTAGTACTTGAATATCGCTAATATACATGTTGGCAAGTGTTCGACCGAAAAAATGCTTTACGGACGGGAGAAGCGAATCTTCTGGTGGCTCAACCATCGTTCCCCAATCATGTAACTTTGCCTCGAAATAGAGCCAGTGCTTACGTGTATCTTTATCCTCTATGATAACATCATTTATAAGGAGGATTTCAACGTGTGTGAGATACCAATCTGGCCAGCGACGTGTAACGATGCGAGGGATAGTTCGACGCAGCATTGCTGCCCAGCCACGAACATCTGGTGTTTCCCAGTTATCCTCGTCATCTTTCGGGTGCGCACCAAGCCATGAAGTATCCACATAATAATTCGGAGTCATGTGAAAAAATAACGCCGTCTTGAGGATGTCGTGGATAACCCCGATTGCGAAATCTGGCTCAGTGATTGTCCAGGGACTATGTTTGATTTCGGCGTTAATGCGGCTGCCCGCGGGACGACCCTTCAAGGCCCGGTACACAGCTTTGAGGTGGAGGAATGATTCCATATAACCTTCAGGATACCCAAGGGTCCAACCACTCGGCGAATGATGGGCGCAATATTCTTCAGCACGTGGTGCCACGTTGTTGATCAAATCATCGCAAAGCTTTGCCACGCCTTCCTTTATTCTGCACCAAAGAACAGGATTATAGTTAATGTTATTGAGCTCCTCAGCGATGGCGGGGTTTCCATGAAGGCTAAGTTTTGCGGTTAAATGACCCAGGTTTTCTATGCGTTCGATATTATTGGATGATAAATCGATCTCCTTCAGGTGCGTCAAGTGTTCCAGCCCTTCGATGCGGGTGATGTGGTTGTTGTTCAGTTCCAGATTCTCAAGGTTCACGCAACCGTCGAGGCCCTCGATTTTCGAGATTCGGTTATTCGAAAGGCTCAATATTTTGAGGTGATTGTTGCCAGCCATACCTTCGATGCGTTCAATTCGATTATTTTTGAGATCGACGAATTCCATATGCTGGAGCGGGGTGAACGACGCCATCGAGGTGATTTGGTTATCAGCGGCATAAAGAACGGTCAGATTCTCACATTCCTTTATCCAATCTAGTGATGTGAGCCGATTTTGACCCAAGCTCATCATATCAAGATTCCGTAAGATTTTATATGCAGGAACATTTTCGATCTGATTATAACTCAATAACAGACGCTTAAGTCCAGTGATATTTTCAAGATTCTCGATTTCGCCAAAAGATTTTATTCCTAAGCCGCCTAATTCAAGACGAGATTCCTTGTTAATATAATATCTTTTTCCATGCACGGTGACGAATGTGTCCCCGACATGCTTGGTATCGACCATAGGTCATCACCTTTGTAATCCAAATTATTGGACATAAAGTCTGCGGATTTAACAATGCTTCATTTCATAAAAAAAGAAAGAGTATGAACAATACTGGGAAGTATTACTGAAAGATCCGGATTTTTTATGGAATATCACGTATCATTGCAATAAATCTATCAAGATTTAGAGATTTAGTCCTACTGTATGGAGCTTACAACCGAGATTTTACACCAAATCATTCATGACGACGTAACTTCTTCGTATTAAAAAGATTAGATGAAAGAGAAGAGAACAAAACTGTAAAAAAGAATAGAAAATAGGTAGATCTTATTTCTTTTTGGGCGCTTTCTCCGCCGCGGGCTTCGCCGCGTATTCAGGTGGCGGAACGGGGTTTGCCTGGACCTCGATGAGGTTCAGCTGGTCGAGCATCTCCAGAATGCCCCACACTTTCAGCGGGTGCTTGAATTTGTCGTTCGCATCAGAGAGATTGCGCCAACAAAATGGGCATTCTGTAGTTACTATCTGGGCTCCCACTGCTTCGGCCTCGTCCAACCGGAGACTCGCGGTCTTGAGGCTGAAGTCCGGATACTGGGTTCGCACGCCTCCGCCAGCACCGCAGCAGAATGATTCCTCCATGTTGCGGTAGAACTCGACGAATTTGGCACCGTTCGCGTCGGCGATCGCCTTGAGGATCACCCGCGGGATGGAAAACCACTGGGTCTTGATATCCTTCACCTTGCGGCTGTCCAAGAACATGTTCTTGGAGTTGACCATGAGCTCGTGCTTGCGCTCGAGGAAGATGTGGCGGCCGATGTGGCACGGGTCGTGGTACGTGAACGTCTTGCCCTTGAGGTCGGGATGCGACTTGATCTTGATCTTGCCGCTCTTGATGGCATCCGCGACGATCTCCATCGCGTGCTGGGTCTTGAACGGCAGCTCCTTGCCCGTGTGCCGCTTGTAATCGACGGTCATGGTGCGGTAGCAGCCAGCGCACGAGTAGATCACGGTCTTGTACTTGCTGTAGAGGTCGAGGTTTT
The DNA here is from genome assembly GCA_030587525.1 of Candidatus Sigynarchaeota archaeon. Classification (GTDB taxonomy): domain Archaea; phylum Asgardarchaeota; class Lokiarchaeia; order Sigyniarchaeales; family Sigyniarchaeaceae; genus Sigyniarchaeum; species Sigyniarchaeum tengchongense. The sequence continues at coordinate 4,826 of JAUQYW010000516.1, forward strand.
TCTTCATGAGCTTCTTGGCAAACTCGATCTCGCCCACGCGGAAGAATGGCGAGCCACAGCAGACCTCCTCGTTGAGGATCGCGAAATCGTACCCGAGCTTCTTGAGGATCTTGGTCGTTGCCGTGGCGATGCTGGTCTGGTTGTAGGAAGCGGTGCAGCCGGTGAAGTATGCCGTGTCGAGGCCCTTCTTGTCGAGCTGGGGAGCGATTTCTTTGTCAGCCTTCGCCCAGTCCATGCGCTTCTCCTTGTCCTTGCCGTAGGGGTTGTCGCGCTCGGCAGCGAATTGCTTGATCAAGGCATGCTTGTCCAGGAGAGGGATGCCCGCGTCGACGAGCGTCGCCCGTACTGCTTCGATGATGCCGACCGTGTCGATCCAGTTCTCGCATTGTGTGCTGCAGTTCCCACATGTATTACAGGGCATGAGGCAATCCCTAACTGCCTCGGATGGCTTGAGCGTGCCTTCGAGAAGACCCCGGGCGATCCAAACTCGCCCAGCATTTTGGGATTATGCCAAAATGGCATAACTTTTCCAATAGCCTTCCCATTCATAGTTAATGCCGCTCGGGCACGACTTGACCATTCCCTCGTAGAGTATACCCTTGTATTCGCCGGGACCTTTGCGACTAGGGTCGTCCGAATAGCTGAACTTGCACGCTTTGCAGTGGATGCATCGGTAAATGTCCTTCTTGTATTCTTCGAGTCGTTTTGTTGACATGTTTTTTCACCTCAAGGTAGGCACAATCGGCCCGGGTGCATGATGTAGTTCGGATCGAACATTTCCTTGACCAGCCTGAGATACTTGTAGTAGGTACCTGCCATCGCATAGGTCGCCGGGGCATGCACGTAGGGGTCTGGGCGATAGTTTATCCAGCCTTTCGGTAAGAACATCTCGGTCGTCTCGCGGTTGACCGCTTGGACGGCCTCGAATTGCTCGGGCCTGCTGCTGTCGAAGCACACGATCGGCATGCAGATTGCTTGCCGGGCGCGCTCGATCGACGCGATCCACATGACAGGCGGGAACCCGTACTTTTCCAAGACCTTGCTGTACATGACAGAGAATTCCGCGCAGTCCTTCCAAGGCGTGTACCACGTGATGAAGAGGAATCCGGCCTCCCAGAGCGAGTAGGGAATGGCGATCTTGTTGGGTTTCTTGAGCCGCGCGGCGACTTGCGCCGGGTGTAGCTCCCATCGCTTGATCGACTCAGGACTCTTGGCTTTGCCGCTGTTCTTGTATTCATTCGAGATGCGGTCGATCTCTTCGATGACGAACTCCATCTCCTTCTCGGATTGGGCCCAGATCTCGAAGTTCATCCACCACTCGGGCACCTTCGCCACGTCGGCGAAGAACTTGTAGTCCTGCGGGACCTTGTCCTTCGGGAACCTGGTCTGCACGAGCGGCCAGTTACCACCTTGCACCATAACGCAATTCTGGCTGATGCCGAATTCCTTCTTGGACACCGCGAGCGTGAGATCTTGCATATCGTACGGGTTATCCATTTGCCAGGCAATGATAGTCTTGGCGTGCGGATGCGGGAAGATCTTGATCGCGGCCTTGGTGACGACACCCATGGTGCCCTGGCTGCCCTCGAAACAACTGAAGATTTCGGGGCCAAGACCCCACCTGTAGAACGGCTTCGCGCCGTTCAACGCCCACGTGCCGGTCCGGATGATGTCACCGCGGGGCACGACGACTTCCAATCCTTGAACGCACTCGCCTTGCGGGCCAACGGATGACGTGAGCAGCGAGAACCCACGCTCGATCGCGTCGCCCATGATGGTCGCCGCTGGTGGAGCACCGTCTGCGATTGGAGGAGCCCAATCAGGATGATACTTCTGGAAGTACGCCCAGATTTCACCTGCAGTTACACCAGGCTCGATCACGACGTACCGGTTGTCCTCGTCGACTTCAATGATGCGGTTCATGCGCTGCAGATCGAGCAAGACCCCACCCGGCTTAAGAAGCGGGCACGCGAAGCCACCAGACAGACCAGCGCTGATGGGCGAGACCGCGATCTTGCGGGCGCTGCAGTGCACCAGGATTTTGCGAATTTCCTCGACGTATTTCGGCTTCACAACGATGTCCGGGGTCGTTGATTCGAGCCCCATGACCGACCGGCTCAAGTAAGACGCCATGATGGCCGGATTCGCCGAGACGTTCGCCCGCCCAGCGACAGATTCCAAGAATTCTAAATCATTTTCGTTGGGTTTTGTATAAGCATGGCCTACGTCTACCATATACACTCCTTTCCATTTAACTGTGGTTTATAGAATCTCGTACCATGAAACATAAAATTCCAATTCAACGTGGCCTCGTCGGCCGCGTTCATCTTGTATTACGAAGATAGTTACTATGTCGTTTTCATAAAATAAAAACTTGTTTTCCGAAAATAGGGCAGCCGGTTCTGGAAAGCGCCCCGTCGAGAAAAGTCGAGCGACTTCGAATGTTGGATGGGAACGCGTCCAAAATATCCGAAAATTGACAAATTGTCGGACGGGATCGCTGCATTCCGCGCGTCTTCGTTGCACATGCATAACCATGTGCGGCAGAACGTCGTAAAAAGGGAACGTGTTCATCACGGGCATCGCAGAAACGACATAAGGAGTAAAAGGATCCATTCTACGCGGGAAGTTTTCGCATTTTTAGCTCGACATGCTCCTCGCCAGCACGCTTTTGCAGCAATTCCTTCAAGATCTTTGCTTTTCCTTTTTTATCGCTTGAATCTAGCCCCTGGCTTGTTGAACGGTCGTCTGCTTCCCGGCGCGACGCGGTCAACTCTGGCATGGAGAGGAACGTCGCGGCCAGGCAAAAAAATGATTTCGATCGCCCGTCATCATAATCCGTGAGCACCTTCTCGAGCCATGCCACCCGTTGTTTTTGGGCCTCGACGTAGCACGTGATACCTTCTTTTCGAATAGCCCGCAAGTTCGCGAGGGAATTTTTATGGCTGACGAAGGAATCCGCGGCATCCCACTCCGCCATTTTTGCGCACGGAAACTGACCGCAGTCCGCACATGTTTGAAACTTGTTTTTTTTCGCGCAACATGTCAATATACTACACGACGGATGATGCAATGAGAAGTCCTCGCCGCCGCATCCCGGGCATCTTGATTGCCCGGCGCTGTAATGCTGGGGACAGAGCCCGCAGTCGATGCCGCAGCACGCGATTGTCGGGTGTTCTCGACTTGATTTTTGATTCATGATATCCATTCTCCTTGATCGCTAGTCATTCAGCGTGATCACCAGCCTTCTTGCTCGATCGCACGCGGCTCACGACCTCCTTGATGCGTTTCGCCCTGGTCGGCCCGGTCTTCGCTTGCATGACCCAGGTAATGTATTGCAACTGGCGCGAGTTTGGGAGGCTCTCGAATCGTTCCAGGATCGCCGGCTCATGCTGCAATTCCAGTTTTAAGTCGTCAAGCATAGCCGGGCGCACCTTGGCACTATAAGCAGTAACCCACGTGCCGGCTTTTTTCGCGTTCTCGATGCTCGCGAGCCCCGCATCCACCATCTTACCTGCCGCGATCATTTTTTCGGCACGTTGCCGGTTCAGCGCCGACCAGATGCTGTCCTTCCGCCGCGGGGTGAAGTTCAAGATATAGGTGGTATCGTCGACGCTCCGCATCTTGTTATCGATCCACCCGAAGCACACCGATTCCTCCACGGCGTCCTCGTAGAGAATACCGGTCACGTTTGCCTTCTTCTTCGTAATAACGACCCACGCGCTTGTTTCGGTCTGGTGGTGTTGCAAGAGCCAATCTCGCCACTCGCTCCTTCTCTTAAACGACAAGCTCGCGGGTAACCCGGCATCTTTCACGATCAATCAATCCACATGTGGCATTTCCCTTTAATAACCAGATCCAATTTGTATTAATGGATCACGAGTGCTGGATAATGTCGCGTAGGTAAGGATGATGTTTTTGAGGAGTGATATTGCTTGATCAAGGTTGTGTTGTTCGACCTGGGTGGCACGCTCGTCGAGTATTACAAGAGTTCCGACTTGCCGGGCATACTCGAGCGCGCGATCAACGATATCCAGCAATTTCTCTTCGATAAACTTGCGACCACGTTTGAACAAGACGACTTATGGAAACGGGTTGAGCAAGAAAACCGGGAATCCGGGGACTTCCGTGTGCGGCCCATGGAAGACCGCCTGGCAAACATTTTCCAGTTGAAAGACCTGGCCAATGAGCCCGCGTTCATGATGGCCTTGTGCCGCCGGTTCATGAAGCATATCTTCGACCGGGGCGTCTTGTTCAAGGACACGATCCAGGTGCTGCAAGAATTGAAAAAACGCGGGCTCAAGACTGGCGTGATCTCCAACACGCCGTGGGGCTCGCCCGCGATCATGTGGCGTGAAGAACTTGGCCGCCTCGGCATCGCCCAGTACCTCGACGCGACGGTGTTTTGCAGGGACGTGGGCTGGCGGAAGCCAACGAACCAGATCTTCATGCACGCGCTGGACATCTTGCACGTGGAGGCGAAGGATTGCATCTTCGTGGGCGATGACCCGCGCTGGGACATATCTGGTCCGCGGGGCGTTGGCATGGATGCAGTTCTCGTTGATCGTTCCGGCCAAGTCCGGGGAAAAAAATCCATCTCGAATTTGCTCGAATTGTTAACCGTGATATAAAAAAGCGCCAAATCGGTTTTTTCTTTAGATTTTTCGAGAAATAAAGGATTTTTAGTGACGATTGTTTGGATTTTATAGAAATACACGAAACAGATCATATAATGTCCGTTTCCCTTCTAGTTTTTTAGGTACGAAGCATCGGACCATAAAGAAATCCACGCTATCTTTTTAAACCTCATGAACAACGAACGAGAGCGGGATCATCTCGATATGTTACATCGTGGGTATTAATCATGGAAACAATCATGAATAGGGAACACATGAAAATAACTCGTCGTTCCTTCATTTTATTCCTCCTTCTAGTATCGTTCATTTTATTCCTCCTTCTAGTACGAGCTTCAACAGCGAATGATATGCTGCGTGGTACAGTAGATGCGAAAGGGAAACCAACTTCCCAAACGCTGTTGCTGCCGGAGCTCGTGGCTTCGTGGGATGGAAGCACGCCAAGACCGCCAACAACCTTGAGCTTGTATCAGGAGCCGAGTATTATGGAATTTCGCTCGACGGAGAATGTATCGGTCTATGTCCTGAACGAAACCGAGGGCTTGAATTACTTGCTCAACTGCGAGAATTCTAGTTGGAACAGATCGACGTTCACGCATCATTTGGCGAAATGCTGGCTCAACACGTCGTATATCTTCGATGATAATTTAACATATCAGCATTTCAAGAATGATTGGGGCGTCGAGAACATCACCACGATAACCGAGCAACCAGACGGTAGCAACAAGACGGTATATTCCGTGTCTTTTTACTTCTTGGTCGTGAACGAATATAGCAATACAACGCAATTTTCTCTTAAATGGAATACCCCGAATCTCGTGGTTGAAGGGTTGAACGAGACATTCGAAAACCTCGTATTCATCGTGCTTTTCATCGTGGGATTCTCCCTTCTCATCAGGAACAAGGCCGAGCGCAAGAGGACCTACACGAACTTTGGCCTCGGCTTAATCATGGGAGGCGTCGCGCCGCTGCTGTGGCGGATATACCAGTACTGGCGAGCGTCCGATGCACGCGTGAGCTGGTACAATCTCTTCTCCTTCCAGGAAATGCCGACGAATATACTCGGCTTTGCTGGCAATGTCCTTTCCTTCGTCTCGTTCATATGCCTCGGTGCTGCCTTGCTCTTCATGAGCTACACCCTGGAACGCGACATCCAGAAGCGGAAAATCCCGATCCTCACCTACCTTCTCGTGATCATGGAAGTGGCCATCATCGGGTTTGCACTCCTGCTGAAGGTGACACTAGCCGTTCAAGGCGTGTTTGTCATCATCATCTACGCGTGGATCGGGGTGCTCGTCCTCGTGGGGGCGAACATCGCCGTCGCGTACATCAGGCTAGCAGCCGTATCCACCGGCGCCGTGCGACGGAAAGCAGTGATCATCGTGATCTCCGTGCTCGGGACGTATTTGAGCATCGTCTTGCGGGAATATCTCAGGCCGCTGTTCGTCCCGAATCTCATGGCCTGTATGTTTGCCTTGATTATGTATAAAGCGCTCACGATGACCTAAACACGATTCTTTTCAATACTTTTCATTTTCTGGGAAAAAAGGTGGCCTTCATCGTTCAACGTTTCAATGCTCGGCCACAATATTGTTTTTATGCGGTTGTCAAACATCATTAAACAAGGATAATACCGCCGGCACGGAGAATGGATGCTATGAACAATGATAATTTCGTGTTCCGATCGACCAAGGCCGATCTCGCCAAGAAACGCGCCTATCTGGGCAACGGTTATTTCGGCATCGACGTGTCCAACAATGTCGGGCAAGGATTCGGGATTTGCGAGATGCGGGATCCCTTCCCGACCACGATTCTTGGAGGCGTGTACACGTTTCCATACGGCGCGAAAGAAACCGATGCCCCAAGGTCATTGTTCCGGCCCATGAACGTGCACTGCCTTGTCCCCGCGGCGCAAGACCTGGACAATGCTACGACCGAGCTGGAAAACTTCAGCCAGGAACTGGATATGAAAAACGCCGTGGCCCGCACCAAGGGCTCGTGGCACGGTTACGAGACCGAGACGACGATTTTCACGAGCCGCCATCGCCCCAACATCGGTGTCATGAAAATCACGTCCTCGGGGCATGCCGACGAGAAACATGAGCTCATCCACGCGGTCCGGAAGGACCCCCGGGTGAAATACGAATCGCTAGCATTTGACGGGGGCGAGAAAATCGCCATGTTCGACTGCAAGATCATCGAGGACCGAAAGCAATTCCACGGCGGCGGGCCATTCCGTGTCATCCAGGCAACCGCGATCCAGGCCGTGGATTCCATCGGCCACGCCATCCCGTTCAAGACCACCTGGGAGGCACGGAACGCGGCGGACATCGGTTTCGATGGCGAGGCATCGTTCGTCAACCACGTTTCGCTTGACTGCCAAGGGCCGTTTTCGATCGTCGTCTACTTCGCCATCTACAAGGAAACCGACATGGGCGGGGATCTCCGCGACCATGCACGGGCAAGCCTGGCTGAAGCGATGGCCAGCGGTTTCGATGCGCTCCTCGACGAGCACGCGATGGCGTGGCAAGCTGATATCTGGTCCCGGCTGATCGTGGTGACCGACGACAAGCTCCAGCGGCGAATTATCGCGTCGATGTACGCCATGGGCTGCTCGTTCAAGAGCGGCATCAACAATTCCGCGGGGCCGAATGGCTTGAATGGCTTCGGCTGGGATGGCCACGTGTTCTGGGACGCGGACCTCTGGGTAAACCTCGGCATCATCATGTGGGCACCGGAACTGTCGCGCTGCATCACGGCATTTCGATTTAGCCAGATCGACGGGGCGAGGAAGCACCGCGAGGACTATGCGGCCTTGTGTGGTTACGACCAGATCACGAGCGGGATAAAGTTCCCGTGGGAAGCGACAACGAGCGGCCTGGAGCGCGCGCCGCAAGGGTGGTCCGCGCAGGAGCACATCACGTGCGACGTGATCTTCGGGCAATACCTGCAATACACGGTCACCAAGGACGAGCGGTATTTAAAGGATGCCGCCTTCCCTATCGTCTATGAAGCATGCAAATACTTGGCTCAGCGGGTGGAGAAAGGAAAGGACGGCAAATATCACTTCCTCGAGGTCATTCCCGCGGACGAGCACGTGTTTCCCGGGCGCTGCGACGACAATGCCTTCACGAACTTGTACACGGGCATCTGCATCGGCATCGGCATCGACTGGTGCGCCAAGCTCAAGGTCCCGTGCCCGCCGGAGTGGAAGGAGATCAGGGACCACATGTTTTACAATTTCGACGAGAAGCGGCAGCTGGTGCTTGAATACACGGGGTACAAGGGGCAGCCGATCAAGCAAGCCGATACCGACTTGCTGACGTTCCCCCTGGAGTACCCGTTCCCCGACGCGGTCAAGCGGAACAACATGCTCTACTACTTCGATAAACTCCCCAAGAACCACATCATGATGAGCTCCTCCATCTTTTCCATCGTCGCGTGCGAGCTCGGCATGGCGGCCAAGGCAGTTGAGTATTTCGAGGACTTGTTCCTGCATTTCCACGAGGACCAGTTCTACATCGCCAGCGAGTCGCCGGTGAACGAGTGCTGGCCTTTCATCACGGGACTCGGTGGCTTTCTCGCCAACCTGGTCTATGGTTTTGGCGGCATTCGCTTGCGGGACGATGGATTGCTCGTGTGCCCGTTCCTTCCTGAAACGATGCCGGAAATCACATTTAGCAAGCTGGTGTTCCAGGGAACGCCGGTGCGCTATCGCGTGTTCGACCGTGGCACGAGGTTCTCGCTCACCGCGATCCACAACAAGTGCACGATGGTCCTGCACTTCAAGCCGGGCAAGGAGTTCACGTGCAAGGCCGCTATGATGAATCAAGAACAAGCGGATGCCCGGCGAAACGAAGAACGCTTCACGGTCATCCTTCCAAGGAAAAAAGTAATCGTGTTCGAGCTGAAAACATAGTCTGGTTTTATCAATACCATAAACGCTAGAAATTCCGAGGTCCCCGCCGATCGTTCCAATTTCAAGGAAGATCAGCTGGTGATCATCCCGTTTTTCTCTCGTACTTGGGTGCGAGTGCAATCAGCCACTATCGAAGTTTTATGGCTTCCAGCATACACCATCATAACCACCGATAGAAGGGATATGTAATGTCAGCCATACCGAAATACATTCTCAAACGCATGATTCTGGAAAATGCCGTGAAACTGGACAAGGATTTCATCACGATCAAGGTGCTGAACGTGCTCTCGAATCTGCCAGTTTCCAAGATCCCGCCGGAGTTCCTGGACGTGCTCGACGTGAAGATCGACGACGTCCCCGTGTTGAAAACTAACCGCAAGGCCATATTAGCGAAATGTAGCTTCGTCTTGAAAGGAAAAATATACCCGTTGGCCGACATCGCGAAGGTCGAGGGCGACGAGATTCCGATCGGGGAAGAATTCAGCATCGTGTTCCCGAACGTGATAAACCTCAAGAAAGGCGAGAAGCACAAGTTCGCCATCGAGTTCAAGGTGAAGCGGGGACTGAGCATCGAGTTTGAACGTGTCATCCAATAATTTTTTGATTTTTTCATTCTTGTGTGAATAAACGGCCACGGAGCATCGCATGAGACCTTCCACATGGATCTTCCACAATGTGTTTTTATTCCTTTTTTCACGACTAAGCATATGGTAAAGCAAAAAAAGAAGATCATGGTAGTCGGTCTCGGCGGAATGGGCCGCGGCTGGACCAGGGCCATCAAAAACCATCCCGATTATGAGCTGCGCGGGATCGTCGATACCGATACCGAATTGCTGGAAAATATACCCAAAATGGACTTGGGCCTTGACGAGGATCAAGGATACATCAGCGTCGAGGATGCAGTGCAATTTGGCGAGAAGCCGGATGTCGTCGTCATCGCGACGCCGATTCCAACTCACTCGGGGTTGGTACGGGAAGCGATGGCGCTCGGCATCAACGTCATCTGCGAAAAAAACATGGCAAGTGACATCCAACAAGCGAAGCAAATGGTCCAGTGCGCCAGGGACCACCCCGAACTGTGCACGGCAGTCGGGACGCAGTACCGGTATGGCGGCACCAACTGGGCGGCAAAGAAATTCTTCCAGCAAGAGAACAACCCGCTCGGGAAACTCGGCATCATCTTGTGGGAAGATTATGGCTACCGCGGTGAAAAACGCTGGGCCTGGCGGCGCTTCTTGCAAGAGATCTATCTCGAAGATATGGCGGTGCACTGGTTCGACACTTTGCGCTACATCACGGGGAAGAACATCGTGCAGGTCAAGGCCGACACGTTCATGCCGAACTACAGCGGCTGGTATGGTAGCTCGACGGTGTTCGCTAATCTCGCAATAGCGAGCCCGGAGCAATATACAAATCGACATGAATGGACCTGGTGTCACTTTAGTGGAGATTGGCAGAAGGGCGGGCCAACATCATCACGCCAGGAGTTTTATTGCGAGAAAGGTTTCGCCAAGTTATCGCAGTACGGCGTCGAATACAACACTTACAAGAACCCGCACCAGACGAACAAGGATTTCGAGGAAGATGGCTACCTCGTCGGCGATGCGGGTCCGATGGAAGGCATCGGCAAGTACGATGGCGACAGCATGATCCTCGAGATGATGAGCCGGGGCATCGACAGCGCCGGGAAAATACAACCGCAGACGAATTTTGCCGAAGCCTTCAA
>JAUQYW010000043.1 GCA_030587525.1 Candidatus Sigynarchaeota archaeon
CATTTATCATCACGATACAGAACACCGCGCCTGTGGCAATATTTTCGGCCAATCGGACCACCGTGGGCGCCGGTGATTCTGTCCAGTTGACCTTCACAGGGTCGGAAGGCGACGCGCCGGCATCATTCTCGTGGAATTTCGGCGATGGTTCCGGCCTCTCGACCCTTCCCAACCCGTCACACCGGTATCTCGTACCCGGGAATTATACCGTGACCTTGATCGTAATCGATTCCACCAGTGATCAAGATACGTGTAATGCTGTAATCACGGTCGTTTCCTATCCTGGAATATTGGCACCAATCCCGCTATACGTAACGTTCATGCAAGGATCCTTAGGGACCGTTAACTTGAATATCCAAGATGTCACGAGCGGCTCAGGCAAGTTCACTGTGACCGCCGGCGGGATGTCGACGGCCTACACAAACGTGAGCTGGGTCAACAGCGTGCCGGCATCCATCCAAGTAAGCACGAACACGATTGGGAACTTCATCTATACCATCGAGGTCGTGAATGCCAACGGATTCTCGTGCGAGGCCAACCTCACGGTATTCATCGATGACTACCCCGCGATCACGGCCGGCTCACCCGATTTCAGCATCTCCGTCGATGAAGGATCCGTGTTCTTGAACTGGACCGTCGTGGATACCGTGGGAGCGCTCACGGGTACATACATCGTCTACCGTGATGGAACGCGGGTGGGAAACGGGACGTGGATCTCTGGCGAACGGGTCACATTCCTCGCTGACTTGAATCTGCCCCGTGGGACCTATAATTACACGATCCACGTCACGTTTACCGGGAGCAATGGCTGGTATATCGCCGATACTGTGATGGTCACCATCACGAAAGCGCAAACGACGGCCCCGTTTTTCGAGGAATACTGGTACGTGTTCGTGGCCGGAGGGGTGGCCGTCGCGGTCGGCATAGTCGTGGCCACTCGCAAGCGTGGGGCTGCGAAAACGGCTAAAAAGGCGTCCATGGAGAAATCCACGCAGAAGAGATTGGCGCTAGCACCTCCACCGCCGATGGTCGGAAAGATCGCGGGAAAGATTGCTGATGATCTCAATGCAAAAGCAAGCCCGGCTGATGGCTCGGAAGAGCGCAAGTTCTCGGCCAATGAACTGAAAGAGATCAAGGCAACGGCCGAGGAAGTTACGGCCTTCAAGCAAGCCAAGATCTGCATCGTGCACAAGGGACCGATCACGGGCATGATGTACATCTGCCCGCAATGCGATTCCATCTACTGCATCAAATGCGCCACGCATCTGAAGGAATCGGGACAAAAATGCTGGTCGTGCGGTGCCGACGTGTTGAAATCGGAGGAAAAAACAGAAATGAAAGCAGATGGGAATCCAGAAAAGAAAGAAGTTGCGAAGTTCTTCTGCGCAACTTGCAACAAGTACCAAGAGATCGAGAATCCGGATTTCAACGCGTGGATAAATTGCCCGGATTGCAAGAACGCCATGGTATTCACGAAACCTTGCACCTTCTGCAGCCAGCCTATCGCCTTGACCAAGGAGCTTTACGCGACTTCCAAGGGTAAATTGATCCAGTGCCCGAACTGCGCTAAGGATGTCTTGGTCTGATATTTTATCTATTTTTTTTGGAAATCAGAATTGATTGCGGAAAAGAGATAGATCTCTTTTTTTTCTTTTGTTCCCATTCCATTCGCTAGACAACTTGGAGACGAGCGGGATCATGCCTGGGGCATTGCCGCCCTGATCTTGTCGACCCACACACCGCCGTACATGACGGATTTTTTCGTGTGGTTGATGCACGACAACCGCCCGCAGCGAATGCATTGCCATTGCGCGGCCGTGGCAATCAACCGACCGCACACGCTGCAAGGGGAAGCCATGTAGGTGAATGTTTGCATGCATCTTCCATGGAACAAGTAACATAAAATTTTTCGATCGACCTCGCTATGTGGGCGAGATCAAGAAATCTCCATTCCCTTCTTGTTGCATCTCGCCCAGTCCAAGACCGGGCTGATGAGACTAACCAGGCAGATCGTCCAAAATATGAACAAAAACCAATACACGCCCCTGCCACTCTGAAAATCCGATTTTAAACGAAAGAGTGATTCGTTTTTTGCGAACGTGACATTCGAATTGTTTGTTAAATTCGATATCGATACAGGCCGAATCTTTTTCCTGCTGAAAAGCATTGAGGTTTCATTCGCTTTTCCACGCATCATCAATTCACGCCTTTATCTTTCGCTGCACGATATAAAAAGCACTGCGGATCCTCGGCGAGCGGGGACTTGCCACCGCTGGCGGCGCGGGCCACGGCGCGGCAACCGCCGCACTGTTCCAAGAATTTGCAGGATCCGCAGTGCCCCTCGTATCCCTCGCGGAACCGGAACGCGTCGAGCTTGCCCGAGTACCAGGCCTTTGCCAAGGAAATCTCCCGGATATTACCGATGGCGTAGTCCATGCGGCGGCACGGCATGATGTCGCCATTTTCTACGATGCAGATGCCGCTCTTGCCCGCGCTGCAGCCGTGCGTGTTCTTGACACCAGTGAAGGTCATCCAGATCGGATCATGGATGGCGATGTCCATCGCGCCCTTGTACTTCCGCTGCAAGCGCTTGATCTTCGAAAAGACCACCTTCAATTCATCCCGGGAAAGCACTTGGCCTTGCAATTGCAAGCCGTTGCCCTCGGGCACGAGCCTGCCGAGGGCGAACCGGGTCACGTGGTGCTGCGCGCTGTGGTCGACGATGCCCTCGATCTCGCTCGCGTTGAGCTTGCTGATCGTGACCATAGCCGTCGTGCCCATGCCAGCCGCGTGGCACACATCGAGGGCACGGGTGGCCCGCGCGAAGTTGCCGGGGCCGCGGATCGCGTCGTGGGTGGCTTCGAGCCCGTCGATGCTGATCTGGACGATGCGCAGGCCGGCGTGGCGCAGTTCCTTGGCTTTTTCATCGTCGATCAGCGTCCCGTTGGACAAGATCATGGTGATCATGCCGCGCTTGGCCGCTGCCGAGATGTACTCGGGCAGGCGCGGATCGAGCAAGGGCTCCCCGCCGGTGAAGTAAATTTTCGCCGTGGCGCTTTGCAACTTCACGAACTTGTCGAATTGGTCGATGATGTCGAGGATCTCTGCGGGTTGCAGCTCTTTAACGCGGTCTTGCACCGCGGGTTGCACCCCCGCGGGCTTTTCGATGTAGCAATGCGTGCAGCGCAAGTTGCAGTGCTGTGTGAGGTGGAGCTGGAGGTAAAAAATGTTATCTCGCGAGGTTTGCGCACAGGCGAGGCAATCTTCTGTATCCTGCTTCTTCTTGCTCATCCATACACCAGTTTTTTCATCCGTTCTCTTTCAAACTTGAGGAATATTGAAGCTTCGAGGCGTTTAACCACCGCAACCACCGCAACCACCGCCTCCGCCACCGCCGCAGCCACCGCAGCCGCCACCGCACCCTCCACATCCAGAACAGCCGCCACCGCCACCAGAACCGGGAGGTGGTGGTGGAGGAGCAAGCAGCTTGGCATCGAGTGGTGTCAACCCGCTTCTCAAGGCACCGGCCTTCTCGATGAATGACATGTCGCCGATCCCTTCGAGACCGACACTGGAAAGCCATTGATTAAGGCGCCATGAGTCGAGGGTGGGATCACTGAGCATCAAAAATTGCAGCCGGGACTTCACGATATCTTGTATCTCGCTGGAATCCTTCGTGTTGACCAGCGCCGCCTTGAAATCGTCCTTGTAATGCTCGGCCATCTTGCCTTGCTGGATTATGGATTGGATGGAAAGCCCCGTGGGCGTGAAATAGTAATTCCGGAACTTAGACCCGATGCGGATCAGCACTAACGCGAGGGAAAATGCGCCTATGCAACCCCAGGCGAGCGCCCTGGCATACGTGGGATCTAAAATGCCCAGACCCAAGGAAACGATGCCAAGGGCGATGCTGGTGACCACGATCAACATTGTGGCCGCGCCGCCAGTCTTGTTGAAGTCTTTGCATCGTTTCATGATACCCTTCCTGGCGAGCGACATCAAGATCAGGTCGAACGTGTCCTTGAAACTATTGCCTTTTTCCTTGAAAATGCTTTCAATGCTGAACGGTGCCGACGGTATCCTATTATACACATCATGTGTAAATTCATGTAACTCACCAGAAAACGGTCCAGGTGGGGCATAGATATTCGTCCGGTTAATCTTCACGATGCCCCTGGAATAGAGGTCCATGATCGATGCTTGCAGCAACCCTGGAAGAATACGCAGGCTAAACCCGCTCGGCGATCGCATGAAGGCGATTTCGACGGGATCGAAATCATCGAGTCGGAGGGTAGCCGGGATCTTGTCCCCGAGGAACTTCTTGAATAGCGCATCTGCATCGCGGTTCACTTTCTTGACTTGCTTGACCATACCCCACGCCACGAGCATGACGACGGCCGCCAGCGAGCAAAGGATGATCACGATGCCATTCGTGGACTTGGGCGTGTACGCGAATTCCATGTCGCCCGATGTGGACACGTAATCCGGATCGAAGGTGTAGAGCATACGGCCGCCAATATATGAAACGTTGCTAGTGCCGAAAACGCTTGCTTGCACGCTCGCGGACGGGAACCAGGACGGAAACAAGATCTGGTACTCATCGTCTTCCACGGGAACGCTGAACGTGCGGATGTTCGGCAGCGAGACCTTGTTATCCATGAAAGTCTCAACGAGCCAGTTCATGGCCAAGAAGTTTATTGAGATAGTTCGCACGCCGGTGAAGCCCGGGTGCGTGAAGGAAACCTCTTGATAATTTTGGCCTCCGTACCCTGTGAAAAACCTGAAGCTCGATGTTAACCGTGTGTTGCCATCGTACACTGCGACGGATGTCACATCGATGACGCCGAAACCACCTGCTGGCGCGAGAAATCGCTTGAACCCGTCAGTTTTTATCCCGCTTGTGACGTTATAAGTGATGTTGACCTGGAATTGCAAGTTATTGCCAAGGATCTCGACACGGACAAGGTACTTCGTAACGTAATATTCCAATTGGTTCACGGAGATATCACCAGCATTCTCATCCGTGCCAGCATGACCGGTGCTCCCTGTGCCGCGTGGAGCAGCAAAGCAAATCGAAAAAATCGCGAGAATGGCAAAGATCCTTACCACTTGCTTGAATGCTGTTTGATTCATTTATGCGACCCCAATCATCTGTGTATTTGTATCCACTTGGCGATTATATAACTTTTGTATCCTTATTTCTTCTTTTTTTCAAAAAAGATAGAGGGAAATCCTTTAACCACCACAGCCACCACACCCGCCGCAGCCGCCGCAGCCGCCACAGCCACCACACCCGCCGCAGCCTCCACCACCTCCACCCGACGAGGGAGGTATCAGCATAGCAGGTGTAATTTCGCCGACCTTCATCTTGAGTGCCTCGAAGGAGATCATCGTCGCGGCAAGCAATGGTACCGTCGCGGCAATGCCTTCGAGCCACCGCTTCATGGATGGTTCATAATCTGCAATGAGCGGGTCGAGAGCGAGAATGTAGGGGATCGATTCCGCGACAAGTGCCTTGATTGTGGCCGGGTCTTTTTCCTCCGAGACGACCTTCTCGACCTCGTTCTTCGCACGGGTGATGGCCTTGCTGAGCTCTTTTTCCAGGTCCTTTCCCGCGGGGCTGATGCTGAAGTTTTTACAACCGGTGGCAATTTGCATCGCGATGATTGTATAGATCAAAGTGCCAAAGACCACGAGTATTGTAATGATCGTGAAA
>JAUQYW010000398.1 GCA_030587525.1 Candidatus Sigynarchaeota archaeon
TTTTTTTATCCTTTTTACAAGGAATATCTATTAAAACCTCCAATAGTCCTATATCTTTTCTTTTTTATTGCTGAGCGAACATTTTCGGCACAGATTTTACATCTATTGAGAAGCATCAAGCATTCAAGCATTATGCTAGTAATATATGGCCATCCGGACTGCGATCATCAATTTATTAATCGTTCTTCCGAATCAAGAAAGTATATAGGCGCCGTGAGAATAAATAAACCGTAATACGCAAAGTTGTGAAAAAAATGCCCTTTTTACCGAATAATAAAAAGAGAAGAGTCAAGGTTAAAACGAGAATCGCAAAGAAAATAATCATGCAACGACATGAGTCCAAGACGAAGGACCAGACAGAATAGAACCAAGGATTTGCTTCGATCTGTTGCATTGCGCCTATTTTACATCCTTTCTCTCCTGCTTGTATTTCAACTTATTCCGAAAATAAAGGCTCCAGCATACGTATTCCGCCTCCAGATATGCAAATGATGCGGATCGGACGCGAGACAATTGCGGATCGACCTCCTTTTCAAAAATCATGATTAAATCGTGCCTTTGTTTGAAAAATGTCATAAACGATGTTCGCGTAAATTCATCATCACTTTATGAAAAGATGAAATAAATGGCATCCAACCCAAATCAACCAGATCCCCGCATCTTCCAGGCTGCGATGAATTCTATTCCGAATTACCTATATGCAGTTGATAAGGCCATGCTCAAACCCCTGGAAAATGCATCCGCTGAATGGTTCAAGAAGAATCGTCCCAATCTCAAAAACGTGGAATTGTTCAAGACTGTGGAGCAAAACTTCGTCGGCGTGGTAATGAAGAACATCGAGTTCAAGAATGGTATGCGGGAGAACATGAAAAAGAGCGGGCGGCCCCAAGAAATCAACGACAAGGAATTCTCGCTGTTTTGGCAGCTATTCGAAGACCTGATGAACAAGAGGATCGCTATGCTCGAGACCGAGTTTGCCCAGAACAAGAAACCCGATATGCTCGCCAAGATCATGAGTTACAAGCTGGTGACGAAGGTATTCTTGGGGGGAATTAGCGATCAAGGCAAGCTGTTGAAGATGCTGGTCGAGGAAACGACCAAACTATACGACGAGATTACGAAATTACTCGGAAAACGATAGTACACAGCACAAAACAAAATGAAAAAAAAGTGTTATTTTAATTTTCTCAAACAAGATTGATCAAGATAACGACGGGGTCACCTTGGTGTGTCGAGTAACTCCGCGTGAGAGTGTCCACGACACACGCAACGTGCGCGCCAGAGGGCGTGAATTTATCTGTGAAGAATAAGGATTCCTTCACGTTGGAAACTCGCTCCCAAAATTCCTGGAGCTTGAAATACGCACTTTGCTCCACGTCCTTGCCGGCGAGATCGCGGATACTTTCATAAATCGCCGTGCACGTGTCTTCTCGCCACGCGTCGTAATCCTCGCAAGTCTCGAAATCATCATCGTCCATGATGTCGAGCCCGTCCGGACCTTGTTTGAGCAGGTCGAGGATACCCTGCATTCCTAGCGTTTTTTGCACGCCTTGCATGATAAGCACCTTCTCGTGCCAATCTCATAACCGGAGTTCATGTTAAAAAGCCAATCACACCAGAAAATTTCTGAACGTCACGATGACGAGATGTGGTGCATCCCAGGAGAATCCAGGCTTATAAAGATTCATCCCTATTTTCACATGAAAAAAAGATTGAAAAAAAGGAACATGTTTTTCAACGCTTGACCGTTTGCATGATCCACGAGACCAAGCTCAAACCGCCACCAGCAAATGCCCCGAAGATGCCTGCTGGATAGAGTGTAGGCCACAAGAACATCGGGCCATCAATATTCGCCGTGAAACCGAACACGATGATTAATCCACAACCAGCGAGAGTTGCTATCCAACCTATCATCGTGAACAAGGGAAGCTTGAACTTGGGATTCAACGACAGGAGTAACACGACCGCTCCGAATATGATCGCGATCGCCCCGGCGGGGCTTAATGAATAAAGAAAAGCATCCTCTGGTTTTCCTGAGGTGGGGAGAAAAAAGGCTCCTTCATTGTTTAGAAAAAACCCTAATATCCAATAGGCTCGATCATAAGCACTGTTATATCCAAACGCCGGCACTGCGACGGATACAATGCTTGCGATTGCTGCAATTAAATTTATCAATTTAATTTTTTCCATAAAAAACGCCTTCAATTTTGTCACGAATTCCAGTATCTTTCTTGTCCGATACTTAGGTCCTCAGCATGAATCAATAATTATAAACTCAGAAGAATTGCGGTGTGTCCTAGCACTGGCAAGGATTCCTATTTCTTAGAAATAACGATTAGAAAAGCATCGCCACTGATTTCTTGGTTGAATTGTTCCTTTCCAAGGAAGTTTTTAACTATGGTCTTTGATGAAATCCTAGATGACAATGAAAACCACGGGTCTTGGTTCCCGATGCATCGTGTTCTCGTTTGATGATATCGAGGACGCATCACCGACAAACGTGCTCGCCATCATTGGCACGAAACACGTGTTTTTATGCGACACGTATCTTGGCCC
Source organism: Candidatus Sigynarchaeota archaeon (assembly GCA_030587525.1). Classification (GTDB taxonomy): domain Archaea; phylum Asgardarchaeota; class Lokiarchaeia; order Sigyniarchaeales; family Sigyniarchaeaceae; genus Sigyniarchaeum; species Sigyniarchaeum tengchongense. The sequence goes on from JAUQYW010000398.1 coordinate 2,557, forward strand.
GGATGTAATGGCTTTGGTTCGCTCGGAAATACGTCAGAAATATTCAAAGAACCCGTGGATCATCTTCAATTCCCACGCGGATTGGGATCACCACTGGGGAAATTCATTTTTCAGGGATTCGACTATCATCGGGCATGAATTGACCCGCAAGGCCATCGATGCAAATGGTGCTCGGGAGCTTCAAATGTACTCCCGTTACCAGCGTGGCAGCGTCGAGATCATGCCACCCAACGAGATTTTTCAAGGGAGAATACGATTCCCTAACGAAGGCATCGAGTTTTTCCATTCGCCAGGCCACACTGCGGATTCGTCCTCTTGTTATGATAGCATAGACAAGGTTTTATTCACCGGCGACAACGTGGAAGATCCGATCCCTTGCTTGACCGAATCCGATCTTGACACATATGTCAAGACATTGGATGCATACTTGGAGCTCGATATCGAGCACGTTGTTGTCGGTCACGGCACGATCATCGCCACGAAAGGGTTGATCGAGGAAAACCTCGCGTATTTGGTCTCGTTGCAGCACGGCACGACGAAAATGCAAGACTCGCCCAGGTGGAGGGCAAATCACGAGCAGAACGTGAAACTGCTATGACCGTATCACCCGGATCACATCTCTATTTTTGAATTCGATGCGAGAGCGTTTCACGCGAGACTATGAGCGCAGAAGTTCAAGAACCTAACGAGCCACTTCCCCAGGCGATCGCAGACGCGATCGAGGATTTCGCGGTCACCAAGCGCCTGGAGGAAGGCCGATCGGACACCACGATCAAGGCATACAAGCACGACTTGCACATGTTTTTCCGCTTCCTCGTGAAGCTCGTGCATAACATGAATGCCACGATCACTACGATCGCCGACGTGAAGGTCGCGCATGTGAAACGATTCTTGCTATCGCTCGACGAGCGCTCGTACACGAAAGTAGGCATCGCCCGCAAGATCGCCACGCTCAAGTCGTTTTTCGGGTATGCCCGCTTCATGGGGTACGTGCAAGCAAACCCGCTCGACCAGATCAAGAGTCCGCACATATCCCAGGCCGAGCATCTTCCCAAGTTCCTCACGCAAGAAGAGATGGACAAGGTCCTGGCCTACGCGCGTGAACGGCAGTGGATCCAGGAGTACATCTTGCTCAGATTCATGTACGCTACCATGTGCCGAGTATCAGAAGTGTGCGGGGTGAAGGTTAAGGACATCGATGTGCAGAAATGCTTCGTCCACCTTCGGGGCAAGGGAAACAAGGAACGCTGGGTGCCGGTCGATGAAAAAACCATGGCCCTCTTGCAAAAGCTCGTTATTCCCCAGCGAGGCGGTCCAGACGACGTGCTGTTCGTGAACAAGAAAGGAATGCCGATCAAGCAGCGCGTTGTCCAAAGTATGTTCCAGCAATTGAAGGATGCTCTCGGCTTTTCGACCGACAAGAAAATGACCCCGCACGTGTTTCGCCATACGGGTGCCACGATGCTTCGGCGCAACGGCATGGACATCAGTGAGCTGCAAGACTTGCTCGGCCACGCGAGCCCGAACACGACGCGCATCTACGCCAAGAACGATATCGAGACGATCAACCAGTCCTATAGGAAGATGCACCCGCTGAACCAGAAATGACCCGGCACGTCGAATGTATTTATCTGCGTGCCGCGTGATCTTGCACAATGGCGAGTGAGTCCCGTGGAAAACAAGAAGTCAATCGCTGTCGATGCCAAGATCTACCAGAAACTCGTGGCATTGAAGAAGGAAGGCGAATCGATCGAGGATGTAGTTGGACACCTCGTGGACCAAGCAACGACAGCAGATCGAAATTGGGGCTGGCGAGGATCGTGCAAGCTCGTCGTGCTCGGCCCGGAAAACGCGGGAAAGAGTATGATCTTGAAATCATTTTTTGAAAACAAGGACCCGCGGCAACTATTATCCGATTTCTTACTCCCAACAAAGACCATTGAAGAATGCGTGTACCAATGGCTCGACGTGAAGGTGAACGTTGTCGAGATCGGCGGGGTAGAGCTCGACCGGGTGTTGAACGAAGGTGCAAAGCAAGCCTTCTCAAAGGCAAATGCTATCATTTACGTGTTTGAAATGAAGGCGTGGGAGAAAGACAAGGAGAAGATTATCGCCGACTTGGCAAAGATATCGAAATTAGCTGTGAACCTGGCTCCCGACGCATCGATCGAGTGCTTCATCCACAAGGTGGACGTGTTGGAAAAAGCCAAGCGCGAAGCATTCGCCGACCAGGTACAAGCAAATCTCGTAGCCGGGCTGAAAAGGGCCGGAGCAAGAGGCAATGTCGAGATCCACGCCACATCCCTCGTCCCGGGCCATGAGCTGGAAGTCTTTCGCGTGCTGCGGAATCTGCTATTCAAGCATTCTTCCATACTGCGCCAAGCGCTATTGCCGGGCTTCTTGCGAGTTTGAATTTTCAAAATCAAAAAAAAAGTTTATTTCAAAGGAACGAGCTTCAGGTTGAGGGCATCGGCAACCGCTTTGCACGTCACGTTACCCGCGTAAGTATTCACGCCCTTGGCCAACGCCGCATCTGCTTTGATCGCCTCTTCAAAGCCCAAGTTCGCGAGCTTCAAGGCATAGGGAAGCGTCGCATTGCTGAGAGCATAGCTCGAAGTGCGCGGAACCGCGCCTGGCATATTTGTTACGGCGTAATGGATGACATCGTTGACCTTGAAAACTGGATCACTGTGCTTTGTTGGCTTGCTGGTTTCAATGCAGCCACCTTGGTCAATCGCTACGTCGACGATCACGCTTCCGGGTTTCATCGTTTCCACCATTTCACGGGTGACGAGTTTCGGGGCCTTTGCCCCAGGGATCAAGACGGCACCTATCACCAGATCTGCATCCTTCACGGCATCGGCTATGTGGCGCCGGTTGGAGCTAATCGTTGTCAAGTTGCCGTGCTCAATATCATCGAGATACCGGAGCTTGTCAGTGTTGATATCGAGGATCGTGACGTGTGCACCCATACCGGACGCGATCTTCGCCGCGTTGTTGCCGACCGTTCCTGCACCGATGATCACTATCTCCGCCGGGGGAACCCCGGGAACACCACTGAGAAGGATGCCGCGCCCGCCGTTTTCCTTTTCCAAGTACCTTGCGCCGATTTGCACCGCCATACGGCCCGCGACTTCCGACATCGGTGCCAAGCATGGTAAAGCTCCGTTGTCGAGCTGGATGGTCTCGAAGGCAATTCCCGTGACCTTGCTATCGAGAAGTGCCTTGGTCACTTTCGGCTCCGCGGCGAGATGCAAGTACGCGAAATAGATCAAGCCTTCCCGGAAGAACTTAAACTCCGATTCTTGCGGTTCCTTCACTTTCATGACCATCGTTGCCTTTCGCCACACGTCGGAAGGATCCTTGACGACGGTTGCCCCTACTTCCTTATATTCCTCGTCTTGGAATCCGCTGCCAACGCCCGCGCCTGTTTCGATCAAGACTTGATGGCCTGCTAGCACCAACGTTTCCGCGGCCGCCGGTGGGAGGGCGACCCGATATTCATTATCCTTTATTTCCTTCAATACACCGATTATCATGGTTCAACGCCGTTTTTTTACCATTCATGCCCGGTAAAGGACCATCGTGAACGCACAAGCACGTCAATTGTTCAATTAATACTATCGCACTATCTGTATAACACTTCCTTCATCAAAAATGGAATGTTTAGTGTTCTCACGGTAATACTCGTGGTTTCAAGAATGGAATGCTGAGGATTACACGCGTGATACCGGCGTTTAAATGGATCACATAGGGGCCAAAGAAACGTTTATGCAGATGAGAAAAGGAAAAATGCAAGAGATCGTGATGCAAAGCCGGCGATATCACGCTTTCTTGATTGATGGATGTAGTGTGATCTCTGACTTCATTGAATTGGCAATTAAGCAATTTGCTTCCGTCTTCTCGGCGACTTTTTTAGCTTTGTCGATGTCAGCTTCTGTTCCAACAACGATTTCTGGATACAGATCCAGCCGGGTCATGGCTTCCTTGCCCTGGGCATTTTTTGCGAGGGTGCCTATGCCCTTGAGCTTGAAAGATTTCAACGATAGTCCGCTCGAATCCGAAATCGCCAGGAACGTTGTGAAAAAGCAAGCGACGCAACTTGACACGAAGAGATGCTCCGGGCTCCAGTGGTTCGGAATGCCTTTTTTAAACTCCGGCGGCGTGACGCAGATCACGTCTGGAAGTTTTTCATCTTTGTTGCTCAGTTTTGCCATTCTCTTGAATGGAATTGCTGAATCTGCCAACCATTCCAGCTCGACTTTATACTCACTCATGTGTATTTTCACCTTTTCGTCGATTCTACAATCTACCGTGACATATTATAATTTCATTACGAATGACATCTCGATTTTATTCAATTTGAAGTATGTTTTTCTGGTGTCTGAGGGATCATAATATCAAGAATAGATATCTGGAGTTGATGCTTCATGGGAAAAAAGAACAAGGCGCCGGCACAAAAGATAGAAACGAAAATAAACTGTGAATCTTGTCAATTCAATGTTGGTATGGATGATGAGAAAATGCGGTGCGAATTCATGAAAATGCTGGGAAAAAACGACCCAGCTTGTGAAAAATACGAGCCGAAAAGATGATTTCCCTTTTTAAATGATTTTCGCGACGAGCATCGAGGGCGAAACTGTTTCATTCGTGGTTTCCAAGTAAAAGATGACGATGCTCATCCGTGCAGCCACGATAGCGTCGTGGAGCTGCTTGCTCACCTTGAACTTGACAATCTTGTCGATATCGACGGTCCTCTCGGATAGTTTTCTCGGGGAGCCATCCTGCTTCCTGAACACCTGAATCTTATAGTCCGGGGATGGTGGTGGACCGCAGCAACCGCAGATCTTTTCGTCGTCTCGCACAAGGGTTCCATCGATCAGCAAAAAATCGATGGAATCCTTTTTTGCTTCCAAATAATCTTTCGCTTCGCGCTTCAAGATGATGCTCACGATGGTTCACCCGGGCCTGGATCCGGGCATCGCGCCCGGTCTAATTATGTTTCCCTTTCTCACGATAATCGGGAATCTTGCACATGTATCAAGTCTAACCGTCGCTTGTATTCCGCTTCCATCGCTGTCAAAAAGGCTGCCGTGCGCCGGTCGAGGTGTTCCCGTGCATCATTCGGTATCGATTTGCCAATGGCCATGAGGTGTATCAAGCCAGCCACCTCCTTATCGCAAGTCTGGCCGAATCGAGGCGCACGGCATTCGTGGCAGATCCACAGCGAGAATTCTTTTAGATTTTCCTCCGTCAACGGCTTGCCTTCCAAATACTCGATGCCAGCGACCGATGAACCACATGGCGAGGATCGCGATGCATGGATGCCGTGTACAACGTTGTTTGCATCGACCGAGCAAGCATATTCTGGTCGCCCGAAATGGCGGGCGAGCTCATCGATTTCCGGTATCGACGTGGTCGGTTCCAGCGAGCACATGGTGTCGACGCCAACGACCCGCGGATTCACCTGTCGAGCTTGTCGCAGCAATCCTTTACCGGGCAAGATCGCCAGGAGAAGGGGTTTTTGGAGCTCAGCGAGCTGCAAGATGATGTCCGGGTGCCGTGCATATGAAATGTAAACATCGCACGCGGGAATGTCGGGTAAAACCATTTCATCAATGATTTGAGTCGGCGGTATATCAGGAACTAGAATCCATTTCACGGGAAACTTCTTTTCGATGTTTGCACGTGCTCGTTCGCCGTAATTGCCATCCGAAATGATTCCGACGATCATAATCATCCTTTATAACGTTGACCAAGAACTTAAAATTATTCACGGGCTCTACCGTTAATGACCATAAATCTCAAAAGGTATATGTTCCATAAATACCACTACAGCTGCACGCTGCAACGAAGGAAGCATAACTTATGCCCGCCGAAGACACGATTTTCTACTTTGACCTTGCATCACGAGGCATCGTCTCCAAGAAAGCAATCGTAAAAAATGTGCTGAATTTTATCAAGGCAAAGCAAAAAGAAACCACCGGCTCTAACTACGGCGTAGTTGCGTTCCAGCATGGCGAGGATAACCCTGCGTTTCACGAGGCACTTGCCAAGGACGAGGATGAGCTCAACCCTTTTCTGAAGGACAATCTGAAATTCTCGACCAAGGCGCATCCCATCGAGCAAGGGCTTATGCTCGCATCCACATACCTTATTGAGGCCTATCGGACAACGAGGAACCACGTGCTCCGCATGATCGTCATCAGCGACGGTCCAACGGAAGAGAGCAACCTGGATCTTTTGAATGCGCTTATGGACTTGCTCGATACGATCAAGTATTTCCCGGTGTTCATCGATATCATCCGCGTGGGTGACCAGCGCGTGTATCCCGACGATGTCAAGCTCAAGCTCATAACGGATGCCACGCAAGGCGTTCTTTGTTATGCCAATTCCGATGATGCCTTCAAGGACATCATGGAACAGCTTGCGACCCAAAAAAAGGTATCCCGGCTTTCTGGCACGAGTATCGAGGACAAGCGCGGGTATTTTGAGGGCTTGTGCTGGAATCTCATCGACCCGGGCATTCCAGATGCCACTTGCACGATCTGCAAGAAGGGAAAGGACGCAGGAAATGGAATTTTCCTGCAATGCGAGAATTGCGGCTCCCCGTATCACATAATTTGCGCCGGGGAGATTGGTCATACCGAATACGAAGCATTGCCAGGCATTTTCCGGTGCAAGCATTGTAATTGCTTGCTACTCTCGCGTTCACGAAAGGTCGTCGGGACCAGTGCACCGAAGCCTGCAACCACGGCCAAGCCTGCGCCTGTCGTCGTCATACCTTTCGGAGGAGACAGCGGAAAAACCGCCATGCAATCACCCGATCTCATCAAGATCGAAGGAATGCCTGCCGAGAAACCGGTGCAACAAAAACCCACCTTTGAGAAACTTGCAGAATCGTTCATCCCGTTCTCGGTCAAGGCGATCGGCCCGGAAAAGCAGCAACAAGCAAAGCCCGTGCAAAAACCATCGAGTTTACCCGTTAAAACAATCGTACCTTCCCCGCCACCAGCGACGGGAAATGCACCGGGTTGCGATGATGACATCATGGTCCTCGGAGCGGACGAATGCGACACGAAAGTGGAAAAAAAGGAGGATCAAGCTACGCAGGACGATGACATCGTCATCATGGATGATGAGCATAAGCCAGATTCGTTCTGGAAAAAAGGAAAAAAATAGTACGAGAGACCATCACGTCATCTTGGACTTTAATTGCTTCTCGATCTCTTCCTTATCTTTCTTGAACTGGTTATAAGCCGAGAAGAATGCTTCCTCGGTCATCTCGTTTTTCTTGAACTTGTCGCCGATATCTTGCAAGTTCTTCATGATGTACTGCAATTTCAACTGGAGTGCTTCGACTTCCTTCTTGGCTTCCTCGGGCAACAATGGCTTCTTGCAGAACCAGCAAGGCTCGTTGCCTGAGATCAAGTGCTCGACGCATTGGTGATGGTACTTTGCGTTCTTACAAGAGGGACAGATGAAGACATCGCCAGCGAGCTCCTTCTTGCACACGATGCACCGGTCGACGTTCATATCGACTTTCATTTCCGTCTCCGACTGGGCAAGCTCTTCCGGTGAAGGTTGTACTACCGCCTCGCCTTCGGATGGTTTCGCTGCTTGCTTTTTCTTCGCGACGAGCTCGGTCGGCAGTACTTTTGCACCGAGTCCCAGCGTGTCGGCTGAAGGCTGCACGGGTCGTGCAGGGGCACCTTGCGCGTCGGTGTACCGTGCGATCGACTCGCCACCTTTTTCCTTGCCTTTGCCTTTCAGTTTCTTCGCAACGGATGCTTTCTTCCTACGCGCCCCGGCCACGCCGGCTATCGCAATGATGCCAACGCCGATCGCGGCCATCACGATGATGAGCAGCAAGTCGTTTCCTGTCGATCCCGCATCGCACGCGTACGTAAATGACCGCTTGTACCCGATACCCCAAGCTTGCACTGGCAACAAGTATTGTTGCTTCGTGATGACTCGCTCTAGCCTGATGGTGATCGTGGTGTTCGTGTATACTTGGAGCGTGGGGATGAGGTAACTCGATTGGCCAAGAATGTTGTAATCAGCGCTGTCTAGGAAGCTTATGGTGAGATTGTGAAGCGCAAAAGGTCCTTGATTCACGATGACCACGGTAACGTCGATATACGATGGCATAGGCACTGCCGTTAAGACGAAGTCTAATATCGTCGTGTTCACGATCGCGACCGTGAACCAGCGAAGGCTCGAATTGTAGGTGATGCTGAATTCATCGACTGCGATTGCCTGGATGGAATGTGCCCTTTCAAAGAACGCTGTTGAATTGGCGTATGTGGCGACGTCGAACGATGTGCTGGTCAGTGGGATAGAATAGGCGCCATCGAGCAAGTAATGCCCGCTCGCCGGAACGAAGTCCGCCAGGTATTCCAGCGAGATCGTGAAATTGTTCGTGAAGGTGGTGTTGCCGGGCTGAACCACGCTTATCTGCCGGGGAGCCACGGTGACGAAGTCTATCCTGCTCGTGGTGCTCGAATCGCCATCCACGTCGGTGACCGTGAGCGTGATCGTGAACGTGCCACCCCTGAGAAACTGGTGCGCCGGATTTTCACTGGTAGCATTCGTCGTTTGGTCGCCGAACGACCACTGATATGTTGCAGGAAGGTTCCCGTTGCCACCCGTGTGCGTGAAATTCACGATTTGTCCCGCGAGGATCGAGCAAGATGTTGAATTGGTGAAACTAGCGCTCGGTGCCAAGTCCGCGGTGACCGTGATATAACTAGCCTGCGTGACCTTGTTACTATCGCCGTCCACGTCGGTGACCGTGAGCACGACCGTATACGTGCCCACCGTCGTGTACTGGTGCACCGGGTTCTCGGTTGTCCCGTTGGCCGTCGCATCGCCGAAGTCCCACTGATACGTCGCCGGGGTGTTCCCGTTGCTGCCGGTATGCGTGAACGTCACTGATTGACTCGCGATGATCGACGTGGGCGTTCCCGTGAACGTCGCGCTTGGTGTTAAATCCGCGGCGACCGTGATGTAGGAAGTCCGCGTGACCTTATTGCTGTCGCCGTCAGTGTCAGTGACCGTGAGCACGACCGTGTACGTACCCGCAGTCACATACTGGTGCGTCGGGTTCTCGGTCGTCCCGTTGGCTGTCAAATCGCCGAAGTCCCATTGATACGTCGCCGGCATGTCTCCATTGCTTCCGGTATGCGTGAACGTCACCGATTGACCGGCGACGATCGACGTGGGCGTTCCCGTGAATGTCGCGCTTGGTGTCAAGTCCGTTACGACCGAGATATAATTTGGCTGCGTTACCTTGTTGCTGTCGCCGTCCACGTCGGTGATCGTGAGCACGACCGTGTACGTGCCCGCCGCCGTGTACTGGTGCGTCGGGTTCTCGGTCGTCCCGTTGGCCGTCGCATCGCCGAAGTCCCACTGGTAAGTCGCCGGCGTGTTCCCATTGCTGCCAGAATGCGTGAACGTTACCGATTGGCCAATAGCAATCAATGTTGGCGTTCCCGTGAACGTTGCGCTCGGTGTCAAGTCCGCAGCGACCGTGATATAGCTGGTCTGCGTAACCTTGTTGTTATCGCCATCGATATCTGTGATCGTGAGCACGACCGTGTACGTGCCCGCCGCCGTGTACTGGTGGGTCGGGTTCTCGGTTGTCCCGTTGGCCGTCGCATCGCCGAAGTCCCACTGGTACGTCGCCGGCGTGTTCCCGTTGCTGCCGGTATGCGTGAAAGACACGCTCTGTCCCGCGATGATCGACGTCGGTGTTCCTGTGAACGCCGCGCTTGGTGTTAAATCCGCAGCAACCGTGATGTAGCTGGTCCGGGTGACTTTGTTGCTGTCGCCGTCCACGTCGGTGATCGTGAGTATGACCGTGTACGTGCCCGCCGTCGTGTACTGGTGGGTCGGGTTCTCGGTTGTCCCGTTGGCCGTC
>JAUQYW010000563.1 GCA_030587525.1 Candidatus Sigynarchaeota archaeon
CCGCGAAGACGGGACGATGTTGACCGTTTTCACCTCGTTGACGTGCACGTCGGTTCTCTCGCCCGGCGTGATGAATCCTAGCTGCATTTTCGACCAGCCAATCAAATGGCTCGGTTCGTCACCTTCAGGATAACCGTTCCACGAGCCCGAGTCCATGAGCGCCCAATGTCCGACGAACACTTGGCCAGAGTAGGTGTAATCGTACATGTCTGGCAACCCGAGAACGTGCCCGTATTCGTGGGCAAAGACTCCAACGGGACTACTTTCAGCGAGCAGCGCGTAATCGGATGCTTTCTTGCCCGAATCCCCCGTTGTTTCTGCCGGCTGTATGGTCCAGCGGTGGGACCAGATATCATCCGCAACGGAGCTGGATTCTTGACCCTCGCCCGCATGAACGACGATCAAGTTATCCACGTAACCGTCACTATCCGCATCGAACGTTGCATAATTAACATACGGATCTGCTAACTGGACGGCTTCCCTCGCTACTTCGAAGATGTTTCCGTTGGCATCGTCGATGTTGGGGAACGGCCCAGAATCCGCGCCATAATAAGCCATGTCGTGGCTCGATTTTACCCATTGCGTGACCGTGCCTGTCAAATTGAGGCGACCATAGGAACACTCCCAGTAATAGCTCGCCATGCTGTGGCTGTTGGACCGGTCGAACAAGAGGCTTTGATAATATGCCTGGGTTTTGCTCGATCCATGGGTCACGTCCTGGAATTCAAGCAAGATGACGAGGATCTTCTTATTGCCCGTCGCTCCTTGCAAGGAAATGCCCCCCGGCTTGATTCCCTTGTCATCAGTTTGCTTGGGCGTTATCGAAGCGGGTTTGATTTGCTTGATATACGTTTGCATCTCCGGGATGACCATAGGCATTGCAAGAATTCCTACCAGGAACGAGCATGCTGCAATTGCAAGTAAAGGCGTTACTTTTTTCATGACTGCGCTTCACCACCGCCCTTTTTTTAATCCTCAGGGATGTCGGGCAATTTTCGATCCTTCAATGCGATGATATACAAGACCATCCAAGCAATTCCGATCCCCGATGCCACGATGCCAAAAATCGATGCAGACACAGTTCCATAGACCGGCGATATCACGAGGATCACTGCTGGAATCGGTAGCAGCACAGAGAATGCAAGGCCAATGAAATCGCTCAAGAGCTCGTTTTTCTTGAACGGGATCACGCCTTTCGCGAGGCGCTTGGATATCATGAAATAAAAAACGGGCACGCAGAATCCCAAGGACTGCAAGAACATGCTCCACGTCATTATTATCAACCCGGTACCGAGCACGGAGCCGGGATCTGATGGGGGGTTCCAGCCAAAGTAGAACAATGAAAAGGCATATCCCAGCAGAGCGCCGGCGATTATCAAGACCAGCACGCCGATTGCATTCACGAGCCATGCTGTTTCCATCGGCCCTTTTTTCGTGAAATTTTCCAGCTCGCCTGAATCGTTCACGAAAAACGTGAGCAACACGGGCAAGACAACAAATTGTATAACGGTCGAAACGATGACAATTCTAATGAACTTGTCGTAATCTGCATACGTGCCGACCGGGTTGGCTGCCATGAGAATATATGATACCAAGGAAATGCCGAATGATGCTGCCACCGCGATCATCGCGAGGCGCATGCTTCGCTGTGTTTCTTCATCCATTTTTGTCAACTCTTTGAAAAAATACACCGGATTGCTGGGTGCTTTGTGCATTTTTGCGTTGCGACAGTTGCGAAGAAGAACGGGACCCCTTTCGACAGCTGGGGTTAGTGCCCCAACCATGGTTTATTATCGCCACAGTTATCGCCATACTATTAATCTTAATGAAACTAACTCGTTACAAGTATAGTTACACGAAATTGCTTTATATATCTAAGATTGTAAAATACACTAGGTTACTCACAATGGAAATAGGTGGCAGCCTCGCGTTCTGGGAAAAAACGCGATGAACGTGCTACTGAAATTCACGCGAACGTGACGTAAACATGGCAAAACAAGAATATAAGGATTATATCGTGAATGGAAATTTCGACTACGAGAATTATTTAAAATTTGGAAAGCGATATTTCGGTGCCGTGATGGTCCTCGTGTTTGCCGTCTTGTTCTTCGTAATTTTTTCAATCATGAGCCTTGAAAATGTATTTAACGAGATTCAAGCTGCTTTCACCGCGAGCATCGGTACGTTTGAAGGGCTCTTTCTTGGATTGTTGCGGAATCACAAGGAGGAGATTATGATCATCCTCGTGATTGCTATCGCGGCGAGTTACGTCGCTACGCTGCTCTCGCTGAACATGTTGAAGCTCATCGGCGCCGTGTTCATCTGGATCCTCACGATCCTCACCACCGCGTTCTCGATCTTCATGATGTACCTTGCGAAGGATTACCTTACAGGGGAAAATATGGTATATGGCTACTTGTTGATCTTACTCGCCGTGTTACCTCCTGTCGTGCTCCTTTTCTTCTGGAAGCGCTTGAAAATCGCAAGCCGGCTCATCAATCTCACGGCCGACCTGGTTATGAAAAACAAGCGGATATTCTGGAACGGCATAGTCTTTGGATTATTGTACCTGGTGCTCACAATCGGGATCGGCGCCATTTACATCGATAATTTCATCACGTTGACGAATCAAACTCCTGAGGAAATTATCATCCAATGGCAGACGACGGATTTTTCGCAAAACACGTTCGTCGTTGTCATGACATTCTTGTACCTTTTCCTGGTGCAAATATCGTATAATTACTACTACGGCGCGGTCGTGCACCAGGCGCACGCGTTCTACAGGAACGTCAAGGAAGGTAACACGGATGGATTCAAGGTCGTGAACCGCCGGATGCGGGCGCTGGTCACTTATGCCGTGTTTTCGGCGATCTTGTACCTCATCACGTGGACACTCAAGCAAATGGCGAAAAAATCGAAGGACACGGAAAAGCTGTCAAAATTAGGAATTCAAATCGTCTTCAAGAAAAAGTTGCTGCCCGGCATCATCAACCAGAAATCTATGTCTCAACGCATAGCTAACTGGGCGATAAAAATGCTCGAAAAACTCTGGATGCTGATCAATTTCTTTACTCTACCAGCCATCGTCATCGAAAACAAGGGTGCGCCTTCGGCGATCAAGCAATCCGTCCAGTATGTCGGCTCGAACGCGGTTGATGTGTTTATCCGGAAGACAGCTATCCGCCATGTGTTCCGGTTCACGACCGTGATTTTGCTGATCTTGTCGGCATTTATGGGCGCAATGGTGGGGCTGTGGTTTATGAATTATTTCGAAATCACGCCCATGACGGCTATCATCGTTTTTGCTTCGCTATTTTGCTTATTTGCTGGAATCCCGGCATGGATCATGAGCAAGAACCTCGACGTAGTTTACGTGACCTTCTTGTACTGCTATATACTTGACGAGGACTTGAAGAAACAAGGTATCGGGCCGATCCCGTCGAAATTCTTCGGCACCCTGGATATCCGGGATGGAAAGGTTGACAAGATGAACCGGCGGAGGAAAGCTATCGCGAGCGTAGGCATTTTTTTCGGTTTTGTCGCAGTAATATGTTGCACCTATGCTACGTATCTGCTCCTCATGGGGAACACCATCATGACGCACAACGAAACGCAGTTCCACATCTGGCTTGAGGGTATTTCCTATGCAACGGGATATGGCGTTGTTTCGTTCATATTCGCGACCGTTTTCTGCGCGATCGGACGCCGTAAGTACGTGATCATCTCCACGGTCATCTGCATCTGCGTGGCGCTGTTTGCGGTGCTCTACATTAATTATTGGCGGCCTGACATCAGCCCGTGGATAGCGTGGGAGCCCAATACCTTGAAATGGTTCAAGATCTTGATCTTGAGCCTCGAATGCGTCGTGGTCGGGTCTTTCGCCATTGGGGCAGTGATCGAGATCTACTTGCTATCAACGGATCTTGACGTTATGGCAAATCAGGAACTCGTCAAGAAGCTGGAGAGCAAGAGCATCGCCGGAGAGGTTCGCACGGAATCGAACAAGGCTTGATCGTGCACCCCTCATTCTTTTTTTAATTTTTGTTTAATTATATGCACCGGAATTCCACGCTGACGCATCATATGAATCGAACGGGGGAATTTTCGAGAAGTTAGTTCCGCGGTTGGTCAGAGTAATTTTTAATATGTCGATGTTCCATAGAGTAAATAGAAAAGCGAAATTCCCTCTATCTCAAAACCGCGTGAAAGGCGTGAAATGATATGATGCTTCAAGGAATGGATCAAATCTTCATGATTCTGGTGCTCATGCTCATCTTTGGCATATTCCTCTGTTACCAGGCGTTTAAGCGCAAGGAGCGATTGCAATACCTCGCGTACGTGGTCGCCACCATTCCGTTCGGTTATATGTGGGCGATCGGCTTCGATTACCTCGGAGCGGTGTTTTTCTTGCTATTGCTTTGGACGATCGCGCTGATTCGGGATCTGGTGATGCACTACGTCGTCAAAGGCAAGGACAAGAAAAAAGAGACGGATTTTGCGAACTCGATAGTTCTTTATGCGATCGGCGTTGGTGTGTTTATCTTGTACGCCGCAATCTTGCCTGCAATGATTCCCACGTTGAAGACCGGCCCGGGCACCCAGGAATTCGGCGGCATGATTTGGCTCCCTATGCTCCTCGAAGGAGTCTTGCCCACCTCGAACCCGTTCTTGAACCCGTTTCGGCTCATGCTCACCATCGATATTTTGTTGATGATTTTGCCGATGCTCTACGAGATCAAGGTCGCCCAAGCCCGCGTTCCGGTCTGGCCGAACATATTTTTATCCATCATCTTTGCACTCCCGACCATTTACTTGATCTATATCTGGCTCCTTATGCCTGATATCTTGCTCGTCTTGGGTTTATTCATTGGAGTCTTGTATTTCATTCTCTTGCTTTCGTTTACCAAGGGAAAGGCCAAGTAAATTGAACAAACTTAACTTGAATATCTTTTTTTTAATAGCGTTCTATAGAACGTGAAATAGACTGAAAATGAGTTGGAGGATTTCCAAAAAAAAAGAAAAAAGGCTTGTTGTTGCCGAAAAGCCTATACTTTGAATGGCTTCTTGCATGCCGGGCACTGGATCTGCTTGCCCTTGAATTTCACGAAATCGTCTTGCTTCATCGCCATCTTTTTGCTGCATGACGGGCAATACACGACGTGGGCAAGGATCTCGTTGCAAGTCGGGCATGCATACGGGACGTCATCACGTGCACCATCCATCGTGTATTGCTTCTTGCATTTGATGCAAGAGAAATTCGGTTTCGAAGCTGGAACCGGAGCGATGTTGGCCGGTTGTTCTTGAACCGGTTCTTTCGGCACTTCTGGGGCATTCACTTGCTCTTCTTGCAATGGCATTCTCGGTTGTTCTTCTTGCACTGGCGCAGCAGGTTGCTCCATCTCCGTGTCCTTGATGGCTGGAACCACCACCTCTTGTTCCGAGGTAGCTTCAATAACATCCGCATTGGCCGCTGTTGGCGTTGTTCGGCTCTCAGGCTTGCTTTCCGTTCCTGCGATATCCCAGGACGCGAATGCCGTCCCTGGTGGCGGAGTCTTCGGCCCCGTTGCCGGCCAGCCTTGTGAGGTTCCTGTTGGGGCCGCGGATGGAGTCGATCGTGCGGTCGTGCTTGGCATGGGGACTTCCTCGCGCTTTGGTAGAGCCAGTGTTCTCGTGAGGTCTGTCTTGGGAAGAGCCGGCGCGGTCGATGCTTTCTTTATCTTCTTCGAATTGAACGCGACGATCGCCACGGTAACAGCAATGCCGGCGCCGATGATCACGATCAAGAGGAAGTATTGGTTCAGGAACACGATGATGAATGGCCTCGCATCGCCGGAAACCGTCACGATGACGGACGTCACGTTGCCCTTGTTTCCATTGGAATCCCAGAAATGCAAGGCGAAAACATATTGTCCTTCTGGCAGATTCGTTTCCGTGATAGGAATGACCAGCGCAACATCGCTCGTCCACGGTTGGCCCGAGAGAAGGCGCGTGCCGTTCCGGTAGAGCGAATAGGTGCCTCCAGCGATGCTATCGTGCAGCGTCCATGATAGCGTAACGCCCGTCGCGTGCATGCCGATGGTGACTGGTTGAGGAGCAGTGACGACCGTTGGGTAATCTTCCACGATGAATGCGATGGTACTCGTTATTCCCGAAATGCCATTGGCATCACAGAACTGCAAGCTCACGTTCTTGCTGCCCACGGTCGCGGGGATCAGCATGATCACCGGCACAAGATTTGACCACGATTGGTTCGTCGCCATTGGCGTGCCATCCACGTAGACTGAGTACAAGCCTCCGCCAGTCATCTCATCTTGAAGAGCCCAAATCAGCGGGTAGGGGCTCGCGGATTCTATGATCATGCTCACGGTAGGGGAAAGGATCACGATAGGAATGTCCTCGACGTGAATGGTGACGCGTTCGGAAACCCCCGGCGTGCCATACATGTCGGTGAACACGATCTGGTAATCGAATTCACCGCAGCCCTGGTTCGTGTTCACGAGCAAGGAAATGGTGGCATTGCTGATCCACGCCACGCCGGAGTGGCCGGGCACCGCGGTGCCGTTGCGCGTTATCGTGTATGTTCCGCCACCGAGGTTATCGGATAAGCGCCAATCGAATGCCACGGTCGCGTTTTGCACGGCGAGCGTGTTATTCGCCGGGCGCAGCACGATCACGGGGATATCGTTGACCACGACGATGATCGTGCCCTGGATGCCATTAAACCCGTGCATGTCGTAGTAGATCATCGTGTAATTGGTGGATCCAAGTCCTTCATTCGTGTCAATAGTCAACCCAATCTTGATATTGCTTGTCCATGAAATATTTGTTCTGCCAGGGATAGCCACGCCATTCCGGAGAATCGTATAATTGCCGCCACCCGTGGAGTCGGTCAGGGTCCAATTGATCTCGATGCTCGTCGAATTCTGTATCAGCATTTGATTTGCCGAGGTGATCACGACGTAAGGTTTATCGCCGACCGTGACAAGCACCCATCCTTGCGCGCCATTTATTCCATTGTTATCGTCATATACTATCGAATAATTGAAGGTGCTAATCCCTCGATTCGTATCGATGGTAACATTGAACGCCGTGTTGTTGATCCAGACCTGGTTGGTAATGTAGGAGCTTCCATTGATGTAGATGGAATAATGGCCGGCACCTAGGTGATCTTGCAAGACCCACGTAAGCACCGAGCTGATGCTAGCTTCCTGGACGATCAATGGTGATGGCGACCCCGTTATAACGGGAACATCTTCAACGGTAACAATAATGGAACCCGTGGTCCCGTAGAAGAGGTTCATATCCTGGTATATAAGCGCGTAGGTGAATGTGCCGTAAGTGGTCGTGGTGACGGGAACAGAAATCTGTACCCCATTTGTCCATGAGATGTTGATATATCCCGGGATCGGGATACCTTGACACGTTACCGTGTAATCTCCGCCACCCGAGCTGTCCGTCAGGGTCCAATTGACCGAAATGCCGGCCGTGTTCTGCAACGTCAAGATATTGCTCGATTGAGCCAAGATGC
>JAUQYW010000582.1 GCA_030587525.1 Candidatus Sigynarchaeota archaeon
CCTTGCGAGGTTATATGGTAATGGATCATATCACGCCCTCGTCAATTCATCTTTATTCACACTCGGCTTGATTTACTTGCGAGCCGTGGACGGAGCCTTCAACCAGAACACGACGGTCACCCCGGTCTTTGTTTCAACCAAGTGGGCGTGCAATGTTAAGAACGGCTCGTTCATCAAGACCACGAATGGAACGCTCGATATCGCCTTGACAGTCCGGGAAACGGATCTTGAAGGTATTGAATTATCCTTGTATCAGAACATCAACGGGTCACGAACGCTCGTGCAAACGGTCACTAATACGAGTACGGCCCGGGAGTGCTTGGCCTCCTTTACCAATTTGACCAGCGGGAGCTATGTGCTCGGTACACGGGTCAAGCTCGATTCTGCATTGACAGCATTCCCGACGGTGTGGCAAGCATCACGTATTCCTGATATCCAATTCATGATTGACGACATTGCCCCGTCTAGTGTCGTGATATCGAATATCTTGAACTACACAATCATTAGCGGGGGCGAAATCGGGCTTAACGCGAGTGCAATCGATAATTTTGGACAAGTATCGCTTAGCATTTCAGTCAACGGCACGATCCAGTCATTACTAGAGTTTGGACATGCCGGAGACGATGGCCTGGTGTACTGGACAGGCGCCGGCTTTTTACCCGATGGTGAATATGAGATACAATTGATTGCGACCGACGCTGCCGGCAACAATGCGTCTGCAACCGCGACTCAGCGCGTTATCATCGATAACAGCCCGGCTTGTATTAGCAGGATCGCATCATCACCAGAACCCGATATGACTGGTAAAATATTAACATCGGGCACAGTCACCCTTGCATTTTCGGCGACCGACGAAAAGTCGATGATCACGAGTGCATGGATAGATGTCGTCACGCCCACAGGATCGGCCTTGGCATGGTCGCGAATGTACAATATGCACACCATCAACGCGACTGCAACAATTAATTTTGACTCGCTCGGCCTTGTTGCTGGTGCATATACCATTAACGTGTGCGTGAACGGCAGCGCGGGCTTGGCGATAAAGCCGTTAAGCATTATTTTCGATGACGAGGCGCCCGAAGCATGGTTCGTATCACCGCTAACGGATGCTGTCGTAGTGGGCGATAATGTTACACTCGTTATTGGTTGCAGGGACATTGCCGGCATCAAGAGCGTGCTCGTCTACCGGGGCCTGCCCGGGGCGGGTGGCATCTTGCTTGGTCAGGCTTCGCCTTCCGAAGTATCGCTTTCCACGTGGTATCACGTGCTTCAAGTCGATTCGTATTCATCGAGCAGCTATTACGCCCTCGTCACCGACCTACTCGGC
>JAUQYW010000583.1 GCA_030587525.1 Candidatus Sigynarchaeota archaeon
CCTTGCGAGGTTATATGGTAATGGATCATATCACGCCCTCGTCAATTCATCTTTATTCACACTCGGCTTGATTTACTTGCGAGCCGTGGACGGAGCCTTCAACCAGAACACGACGGTCACCCCGGTCTTTGTTTCAACCAAGTGGGCGTGCAATGTTAAGAACGGCTCGTTCATCAAGACCACGAATGGAACGCTCGATATCGCCTTGACAGTCCGGGAAACGGATCTTGAAGGTATTGAATTATCCTTGTATCAAAACATCAACGGGTCACGAACGCTCGTGCAAACGGTCACTAACACGAGTGCGGCCCGGGAATGCCTGGCCTCCTTCGCCAATTTGACCAGCGGGAGCTATGTGCTCGGTACCCGAGTCAAGCTCGATTCTGCACTGACAGCATTCCCGACGGTATGGCAAGTATCATGTATTCCTGATATCCAATTCGTGATTGATGACATTGTCCCATCTGGTGTGGTGATATCGAATATCTTAAACTATACAATCATTAGCGGAGGCGAGATCGGGCTTAACGCGAGTGCAATCGATAATTCTGGTCAAGTATCGCTTAGCATTTCAGTCAACGGCACGATCCAGTCATTACTAGAGTTTGGACATGTCGGAGACGATGGCCTGGTGTACTGGACAGGCGCCGGCTTTTTACCCGATGGTGAATATGAGATACAATTGATTGCGACCGACGCTGCCGGCAACAATGCGTCTGCAACCGCGACTCAGCGCGTTATCATCGATAACAGCCCGGCTTGTATTAGCAGGATCGCATCATCACCAGAACCCGATATAACTGGTAAAATATTGACATCGGGCACAGTCACCCTTGCATTTTCGGCGACCGACGAAAAGTCGATGATCACGAGTGCGTGGATAGATATCGTCACGCTCACAGGATCGGCCTTGGCATGGTCGCGAATGTACAATATGCACACCATCAACGCGACTGCAACAATTAATTTTGACTCGCTCGGCCTTGTTGCTGGTGCATATACCATTACCGTGTGCGTGAACGGCAGCGCGGGCTTGGCGATAAAGCCGTTAAGCATTATTTTCGATGACGAGGCGCCCGAAGCATGGTTCGTATCACCGCTAACGGATGCCGTCGTAGTGGGCGATAATGTTACACTCGTTATTGGTTGCAGGGACATTGCCGGCATCAAGAGCGTGCTCGTCTACCGGGGCCTGCCCGGGGCGGGTGGCATCTTGCTTGGTCAGGCTTCGCCTTCCGAAGTATCGCTTTCCACGTGGTATCACGTGCTTCAAGTCGATTCGTATTCATCGAGCAGCTATTACGCCCTCGTCACCGACCTACTCGGCCATAGTTCCGTTGCCAGCATCGACCGCGTTGTCGTGGTATCGCCAATGACGATAACCACGAAGCTACTGGACGGCGCGAACATCGGTTCTACCGTGGATATCTCTGGTGAATGCATCATCGAGCCGGGTGTATATTCGAGCGGAACGGATCTTCAAGTAGGGGTGTGGTATGCCGTTTCTGATAGTGCTTCGTGGGTCTATCTCGGGTCGTCATCGACGTTCACGTACACGCCCGATGGTTCGGGAACAACTTCCTATCCATACACTGTGTCGTTCGATACAGACTCCATAACCGGCATATCTTCAAGCGAGTATGTTCCAATACAGTTGTCCACGCCGTTGTGGAGTAACTTGTATTACGCGAAAGTTACTGGTTTCGCTAGCGATTTTGATGGACAAGGCGACATGGAGATCATCTATACTCAAATCGTCGATTTTGGAGGCACCTACGCGTTATATGTGTATTCCTTGAAGATGGACATGAGCGGTTGGGTTATCCAACAAGGTCCATCGGGTCCGTATTTTGAATTCATCCTGGGTTCTTTCGACAAATTTACAATCGTCGATATGGATATAGGAGACGTGGATAATGATGCGATCGACGAGATCATCTTGCTCGATAACCAGGGAAGCCTCCATGTTATTGGTTATGGCGAAACCGTGCCAGAATGGGCGGCCTTGGACTTACCAATGTCACATTTTGACACGTTCACTGCGATGGATTTCGACGTGGTATCCAAAAGTCTCGTATTCGGGGTGGCCACCGGCACCGGATCCGCGGTATGGTCTTGGAAACTTTCGGAAGCTCAAGCGTTTGATGCTGCACATTTGATCCCGGTGCTTTCGACCAGTGAAACAATGCCGTCTGGCATGCCGACACCATCGATCGACCAATGCGTGATAACGAGCATCGCCGTAGACAATCTCGCGCTGGTTGGTGCAGATTTGCGACCATCCATTTTATTCGGAACTGGTAATACCTTTGGTTACATTGATTCAGCAAGATCGGTCCACATCGTCGACTCCGGTTTTTCGGTAGCGAAGATTGCTTCGGGGGACATGGATGTCGACGGCAAGAACGAGATCTTGCTCGGTGTTTCGAACCACGCCGGAAGCTCTGTATTGATCGCCTATGCGTGGGCTGATATATCCGGGCAGCTCGTGTGGCAATCATCGATCATAACGGATTATAACGCTCTCGTGACGTTTTCAAGCTTCGATGTTGGCCTTGGCTTGCCGGAGAATCCCGGAGAGGATTTGATCGTCGCTTCGAGCACCGGCGTCGCGAATTATCAATCGAAGAGCGGTATCACCGAGACTGTCATTCCTGTACAATCGAGCTCGTGGCCATCTGTGGCCGCGGATATGACCATCGATGGACGCTACGACGTCGTGACGAATGAAATGGATCCGTTCTCATCGGTCAAGGGCACAGGAACGATGTCGATCGAGGGCATTAGCACGGATAGCGCGCATAGCACCGTCGTGATCAATGAGTTCGGGTTTCACGATGAAGCGGCCGGAGCGGGTATCAATTTCATCGAACTTTACAACTGGGGCAGCGAGGATGTAGATCTTTCAGGTATCACCATCAACGTTACTCCTTCCACTCTCGACACCGGTTTCCCAGATTATATTTCCATCCCGCACTCCTACATGTTCCCCTTGTTCACGAAGATTCAATCTCATAAGTTCCTCATATTGACCGATCAGCCAACATCACCACTTATTCCGTCCAGCGAAATGGTGACCGTCCTAGACGTGTCTACCTTGTTTACCGATTGGCTCGGATGGGACATACCTTACGGGCATTATCATTCATGGCATGATATCACGATCGAGTGTATACATGACAGTTTCCGTGTAGGTGATTGGCTTGACGATATCGGCTTGATCGAGCTAGGTAAGTTGAATGATATCAACTATATCCCGATGTCGCTCTATCGCGTGGGCACCGCGGATACAAACAAGGAATCCGACTTTGCGATTGCCAAGGACGCTACGACTATCGGCGCCTTGAATCCTGGCCAGGACGCTGTGTCTTGGAAGTACGATCCGGCGATCACTTACCATGAAGGAGATGCATCGATCCTTGCAATCGGCCAGGCGCAGCAAATGACGGTGATTGATTCTCCCCCGAATGAATTCCAGGCAACCCTCGATCAGCAAGATCCTCTGCATTACCCTGCGAATAGCGCGGCTTATCATTTCCAGGGAACCGAGGATGAATCGACGTCTAGCTACACGTCGACTCAATACACGTATACTGCTTCCGGCGACGAGATCACGACCAGTTTCTATGGCGCACCCGGCAGAGGTGTTCCGGTTGCGTCTAGTGGCGGCAATAACTTGGCTGCTTGCTTCGACCGTGACCTGGAAACGAGTTACTCGATCGGGACGAGTTACCGGGATTACATGAATAGTTATTCCATTTCTGCTGCCGCTAGCTCACCCGTCGAGCAAAGTGGTGGTGATCTTGGTTGGTATAACATGGAAGTTGGTATTTTGACTGATTACTTCGATGGAGGCACGCTGGGAGTAGATGCAGATGCAGCAAGAGCTCTGTTAAATATCAATGGAGAGAAACCGAGGGATAGCATGTTGATCCAATTCGTGCATGGCGCAGATACCGACGATCCGGCGATGCCAAGTTCCTATAATCGCATACTTGGAACGCCCGCCGTGAAATTGAATTTCGACATGGACACCCGCATAACACCGTCGCGTATACCCAGCAATGCGATCATCACGCTACACATCAAGGCTGTTGGATTCATGCGCATCGATCACTATTGGCTCCAGGCATTTGGGAAAATCAACGTATATACCGTGCCAATAAGCGTGGCTTTCGGGTCAAATGCATTCGGGCACCAGCTCGGGGAATCGCGGTTCTTGTACTCCGAGCGCGACTCGACTAACAGACCGGACGAGATCAAATGGGACGAAACTAACTATCTCGGAAAGATGTACCAGGGCGAGAATTTACACAGCTTCGATTATACAATGACCCTTGCGCAATTCTTGAACCAGATTAACAATGGCAAGGGCGACATATATCTTCAGTTAAAACCCGATCCGACATATTCTCACAATCCCGTCAACGATAACCGAGCATACCTTAACGGCGACCCCGTACCGCTTCTCTACCGGGATGTACCTTATTGGTCATCAGCTGATCCAGCAACCATCTCGTGGAACGCTTATGATGTGTTCGACATCAAGAGCCAGGGAATCTATGTTCAAGAAGCGTCGATCGAGATAGAAATCCCAGATCCGGACCCAGATCCGGAACCGGATCCCGAGACCGAGATCCGGACGCCGAGCATCGACATGACCATCTCGAAGAGCATAGAAACTCTATCCATTTCGGCGAAAGTGGCCGAGCATTTCGCGTTTGATTACTCCGAAGGCTATTGGTACGGCAATGATGCCTTGACCATGATTGATGGTTCAACGTTTAATGACGAATATTTTGCTCTTGGGTACTCGCTCGTTACACCAGATAATTACTATTATCAGGCCCGTTATAGTGCGACGTGGCCGACAGGCGCCAGTCGACACCACCTTGAGATGCTCATGCCGGGAAGCACTGCGTGGGAAGATATGGGCGAGTTTGATTATGATTTGACGCCCACGGCTTGGCGAATATTTTTAACAGGCGCTGACGCCCCAGGCATTGGCACTTTCAAAGTTCGCATG
>JAUQYW010000622.1 GCA_030587525.1 Candidatus Sigynarchaeota archaeon
AAGGTATCCCATGTATATTCTCTTGATGCTCGTCGATATCCCGAATCGTGAGGCGTCGTGGTTAATTAAAAACGCATCATCAACCTATCTTGGCACAAATAAAAGGTGACGGTAATGACGATCATCGAAAACGTGGAAAATCTCATCGAATCACTCAAAAACATCAAGATAGGCGAGCCGTTCTCTCTCGTGATCCAAAATAACTCGCCCGATCCATACAAGCCTCCAAGCGGCGTCGGCTGGAAAAAAGCAATATCCCTGGAAGCAGCGATGACCAATGCCGTGAAGGAAATCCACGTCAAGATCGGGCACGGCACGAGCAACGCGTATTTTTACAGGTAACGATATCATTTACAAGGCAATCCCATTGCTTCACAAAGAATCGATAAAACTCGTGTTTATTCAATCATGCTTCTATTTCACGCGAAGAAATGAATATCCATTCCACGCGATTCGTCGCACCTTGACGTATTCTGAATGCTAATGAATAATGGAAGATATATAAATCATGAAGTCTATCCACGGAGAATGAAATGACCTCGATAGGAGCAAGAAACCACGGGTGGAACCCTAGCAAGTATAAGCATCTCGATCCTTGTACCTATCATGCTCGGAGTCATTCTTAGTATGCCGGATCCCTTTTAAAAAAGCCCTCTCTCCCGATTACTTTCCCTCTCGTTTTTCCCTGGTGCTGGGGTTCTGCCCTTTCTTCATGGCCGGAAACTGTCCCATGAGCAGCGTGAGATAGTTGGATGGTTGGATCGATGATATATGAATACTTCCTTAGGCGTTCATAAGGGTTCGAGGCATTTTCCTGGTCACCAAATGCCGTTGGATTTTTAACTGTTGGATCGTCATGTTTCTCTATAGGTTCTAACATGGAAGTAGCACGAACCAGGGAACGCACATGGCAGACGACACATTCACGCTGGCCAAGGGGGTCATCAAGTTCACCCGCAAGCCCGCGAAGATGGGTGTAGATTACATTTTTATGATTCCACGAGCCTACGTCAAGAACGAACTCGTCGACGTGCACGCCGAATACGAGGTCTACTTGAAGAAACTGGCCAAGAAAGACGCGCCTAAATGAATGGACATTCTCCACCATGCTTCCATCGCGACCCACTTTCTCGCACGCGGCTTTAAATATATAACGAGCCATATAGAAATCACTCATGGCGCGCTCGATCCTTATCGTCGATGACGACGAGCCATTCCTGGATTTCGTGACAACCGCTGTTCATGCACGGTATCCATCGCTCACAGTGCTCGTGGCGCGCGATGGGAAGGAAGCGCTCGACGTGGTGCGCGGCGTGGCACCACCAGGCTTCGTGTTGACCGATATCAAGATGCCGCGGCTCGATGGCATCGGGTTGTGCAAGTCCTTGCGAGCGGCATATCGCGGGGAAATGAAGATCGTGGCGATGTCCGCCAACGAGGATGCCGGGACTAAAGGATTTGACGCGGTTCTCGCCAAGCCATTCAGCATCGACGCGTTGTTTCGCGTCATCGACGAGTATGTCGGCAGCAAGGGAGAAGAATAACATCAA
>JAUQYW010000633.1 GCA_030587525.1 Candidatus Sigynarchaeota archaeon
GTCCTCGACGTTGCTTGCCACGGCGAAGTATGCTTCGTAGGAACACTTGCCCGCTTTTTCCTGGCAGATGCCCGAGGTGAAGAGCAGTGGCAGCGATATCACCTGCGACGTGCGCATGATGAATTCCGGCGTGAGTTCCTTCACGATGATGCGCACCTTGATCACGTCTCCTTCGCATGGCAGCATGTCCACCTTCATCATGTCGCCGATTTTCCGGAATACCGTGAAAAGGTTCGACGTCTTCTTGGCCCGCGCGAGCTCCTTCAACTCGTTCAGCGCGGACTTGGGTACTGGGACGTGCTCGCTGGACGAGATCAGGGCCATGGATGTCTTGTACGCGTACGTGGTCGGCGTGTCGATGCGCACCTGGTCGTGCAGCCGGTCGAGCATCCCCGATATCTTCTCGATCTTTTGCGCTATGATCCCGTCGAGCTTCTTGATATCTTGCTTGAGCGGTTCCGCGTCGGGGATGTACTCCTTGCGATTCCCCTTGTAAAAAGCGATGAAGATATCCGGATCTTGGAGCAGCTGGTTCCCGAATTCGACCATGCGTTTCTTGAACAGCTCGATAGGTGGCGCCACATCGGTCGTCATGATGGATAGCTGCGCCATCTCCGCCTTTCCCCGCGCCCATTTTGACGGGATGCTGAGATTGAGATTAACGCTCTTGATGCCATCTTCTGGGCTTTCCTGGATGAAAAATTCCCCGGTCTCGTGGACGAAATCCATGAGCTTGGTGGTGTTCTTGATGATCTTGTCGTTGAAGTTCTTCGGGACCACCAAGAACGCCACGGGGCCAAGCCGCGTGTCGAAGATGGAGAGCAACACCGCCATGATTACATTATACCTTGGCTTTTTCAAAAAGCTTCCATGTGCCTAATTCGCCAAGAGATGTATAAATCTCCACAAACAGATCTTTCTGCATCATGACGCGATCGACACGAATCGTGGCCTTTCTTGCGTGCTTAATCTTGGTTCCCATAGTAATGCCCTTCACCGGCACCGCCGGCATCATGCAATCGAAAATCCAACATGCTGGGAGTGCCGGGAACGCATCGGTGGCTAGCGGCACGTTCCCCGTGACGTCGCAGCGGCCGATTGGCAGGCCATACGGGGCATCATTGCACTTTCCCGGGGAGCTGGAGAATGATGCATCACCGAGCAGTACTTCCTTTGCACAATGCTCGTTCGGGTGGACGAGGACATGCAATTTTCTCTGGTCCACCATGGAGCCACAATACAACGATTTTTCACCGGTTTACGACACACTCGGCTATTCCAATCGGTTTCTCGGGGAGATGGAATCCATCAACACAAGGGTTTTACCTTTAATCGATGGTCCACCTTCGTGGTTAAACGATAACTCGTCGTTTTACATCTCGCCCCAGCACATTCCCCTCTTGTGCAGGTACGTAAACGAGACCGTAACCCATTTCCAGAATAGAATGAAACTTTGGGAGCTATACAACGAACCAAACAATAACTGGGGCAATGGTAACGGGAGCTGGGATGAATACTTTGCGGTCCTGATAGCCACGGCAGAGACCATCAAGCTCGTGAACACCTCGCTGGAGATCATCGTGGGCGGGCTTGGGGGGTATCGGGAGCTTGAATTCCTCGACAGTCTTATGAAAAACCTCACGCAAACTCCGACGAGCGTG
>JAUQYW010000680.1 GCA_030587525.1 Candidatus Sigynarchaeota archaeon
TATAATTGCTCGTATTTCTTGCATTGTATACATACTTACTTCGACTTTTCTTTCTGAAAGACTAGAATATCAATCCCGTGTTGTGTCTGACCTTCAAGTGCAACAGTCAACGCGACCCTTGCGATCCAATGGAACATGACAACGGGTAACTGGTCATCCATCGAATGGGACTTCTCGAATGCCCGACCCACGCCAGGTTATGTCGATTCGGCAGATTATGATGAGAATGGGGATCCTGAATGGTCGCTGCATTGCCGGGACCTCTGGGACGACCGCGATGCCCTTGGCTTGCCCACGTACGAAACCCGTGTCGAGACCTTCAAGACCTGGGAGTTCAACGAGACATCGCAGAAGTGGTACTTGAACACGACGGTAAACGAGACGTGCGACTTGTTGCAGCGGAACAAGCACTTCCACTTGCTCGGCATCGACGGATGGCAAGAAATCACGGCGGACATCGTGGTGCTCGATAATGTTGACGTTGTCGTGGACCCGCGGATCTCCATTCCCGACGAGTGCCGTGTGTCGAGCGATGGCTGCTTGTACTTTTACGACAGCAACGGGGACGACTCGTATGAACTCGCGTTTGTCTTGACGAACGTCACGAAGCAGAAAGCGACGCCGGAGGCCATCGGGTACTTCTACGACATGGATCGCAGCAGGTCCATGAACACGAGCCGGGAAGCGTACCAGGATGGCTCGCTCACGGACGCGTTCATCCCGACTTATTGGTTATCAGATCCCGAGTCTTCAAAATTCGCGTACATCACGGGTCACGCCTACGAGGAGGGGTGGCAGCAATACTTGTCGAACCTGGGCAGCGCCCCATTTTGGGCTATGTACTGGATCGACACGGCGTTCCAATTTGGCCTCATGGCCTTCTCAGCTCTTATTCAATCCGTGATTATGATGAGCCTTATGCTTCTTATGGGCACGGGCGTCGGGCTCATTATTGCCGGATTACTCCTTATGGCCGGGATATTCTTCTTCAACCTCAAGATGAACGCCGAGTATCAGAATAGCTGGCGGAACGCGATCGTGGAGCAAGTATACCAGCAGAATCCTGAAAATGCCGCGAACCGGATCGGCGATGAGGCCGCCCAGGGCGAGGACCCAGCCGAGTATGCAGGCGGGCCGGAGTACAAGTGGAAGGCCATGGTGGCCGTGGGGCGGCCGGTCCACGAGAACGGCACCGAGGCCGGCGACGACAAGTGGCTCAACTTGCACTTACCCCTACAATACACGGCACGGTATTCGTTTTTTGAAATACATCAAGATTACCAGCTGCCCGCCGTTATCAGCGCCCGCCATGAGGATTACGCGCATTTCGAGGAGAAGGTGCTCCCCGCGCAAATGCTCAACGCGTCGACGACCACGGGCGGCCTGCTCAACGACACGATCCCGTTCATTTCGTGCACGGGGAAGATCGCTTTTGCGCTCGTGAACTCGAACACGACTGGGAACATGAACCACAGCGACCCGGTCATTCGGAAAGTGCAATACGAGACGACATACTACGCCGTGACGTATGATTCCTATGTGACGGCGGGTCGCGAGGCCAGTCCTGGAGCAGTCGTGATCAACACGATCCTGGCCATAATACAAGTTGCCATCTCGACCGGCGCGCTCAAGGGGCTCCAGTTGCTGAAAATCTGGCCGCAATACGCTGGCGGCGGGATCCATCTCGGATATGGAGCAAGATGGGAAGGCGGTTGGGCATTTTTCAAGGAGATATTTAGCGAAATCATGCAAGAGCTTGTTTACGAGGAGATCGTGAAGACGTTCAGCAAGATCGGGTTCCAACTTGCCGGATATGAATCGACCGACCAGATCTCGTTCCTGGGCATCACGGCGAGCGTCGATTTCTGGTGCGAGCAGATCGGCGAGGCGGTCGTCGACTCGTTCGAGAGCGGCCGTCAATTTTTCCAACAAATCCAGCAGTTCTACCAGCAATACCGGTACTTCCGCGATCAGGGCCAATCGTTCCGACAAGCGCTGTCATCGGTGCAGCAAGAAGCGCTGCGGCAAGATCGAGCATTGCGCGGCCTTGTGCAGGCAGTCAAGGAAGGGGATGCCGCGTGGTTTGATAGCATCTTGCAAAACATGAATTCCCGGGATTACTTCGCCATCGTGGGATTGTGTCAGAACCTGGCTGGCGTGAGGGCTGCGCGGTTCACCAACTACTTGATTTCCCGTGGTCGTGCACTTGGCATGGCTGTTCTCATCCTTATGGGACCCGGCGGGCAGATCGGGCACGCAATTACCATTCAAGGCCGGGAACACGTGTTTCGCATCCTTCCTGGCACATATCAACACGTGCAGCTGGTAAATCACAACGTTGGGAATGTTCATCAAGCACTCATGGCCGCATGGGAAGCGCATCCCGACGATTTATACACGGATACGATCAACACGGATCCAGGTTTCATGGCAGCGCTGCACATGGATATTGGCGGGCCTTACGAGAACTCCATTAGCATCATCGATAGGGATGGCAATTACTTGTCTGAAGAAGAGCTCGCAGGCATGACAAATCGTGAGGTGCGTGAGCGAGCGATAGGCGGTGATGTGTGGATGTGGGATCCAGTGAGCGCTAAGCAACTTGGTACGATAACACAAGATGAAATCCAATCGCTTGCTTTGGCTTGGAAGGAGAAGAGGACAGCTGATTTCATGAACGAAGCTGCGAGAATATTGATCAGAAACCCGTTGCTTGTCGGTGAACTGATATTTCGGATCAGCGAAGAACTTTCAAACCAAGGATTACCGCGGCTCACACCTGATGGAAGACAAGATCTGATCGATTTGCGTGACCAAGCAGAATCCGTGAGGAGACAGCGAGGCGTCGATCCACGAACTAGAATCGATCCCACGACTGCGATCCAGGTAATGGATGACATGCAGGCGTACATTGAAGGAAAGCTGAGAACCCGCGATCCCCTTGCCGCTCTGATACGAAATAAAAATTATGCCCCTGAGGTGTTAGAAGCGTGGGAACAAGAATCGACGCGCCGCGGTGAAGCGACGGCAGCATGGAATGAATGGATCAACTTGCAAGAAGCGGATCGGATGCGTAGTGCTGCCGCGATGGCAGCCGTGGCATTGCCCGGCGCCGCGTCGCAATTGCAACAGATAGTGGCTCAAGTCGGTCAAGCGGCATCACAAAGCGAGCTGGACGTCGTGATCCGTGGCACCCAAGCATCTAGCACTTACTTGAGAAGCGAGCTCTCCGCGGCGGAGGACCCAGATCCCGTGGCCGATTATGCCGATGCGAGCATACGGGATTTATTAGAACGAGGTACCACACCACCCGAAAAAAAGATCGACGATATAATGAAAAAAAGCAAATGGAATAATGAATTACAAGGCGGGTACCTTGAACAGAAGGTCGAGCGGTTCCTTGATGGTAAAGTGAAGCGGTGGTTGAACGAGCTACGCTCGGACACGAAGCTTGAAGCAAGAACTGCCTACCGTGAATTATTGCGGCAAATCGGGTTTAACCAAAAATTAATCGATGAAATCGTGGCATCGAAAGTCGAATGGCATGTGGAAGCACTCAGAGGAACACGCCGCACCGATGTTCGCCTCGTTGCGATAACTGGCAATAGAGAAATCGCTGCTGCTACATTCGAGTGCAAGTTGAGAGGCGAAAAAGGATATGATAACACCAATATTGGGCAAATCACACAATCATTACGACAATCGGCTCAACTCGCTCTTGAAGGTAAGCGAACCGATGTCCATTATTATGTGGTGAGTAATATAGGAACGACCCCTGGAAATGCGATACCGAGCACGTTAATGAGTCTTACACGTCTCAATATACCAGCGTCAATTAATATTCCAAACGGGATCACCTCTCTACTCGATTCGATGGCACAAGGTGGATTCTTCAATTATAAGACACAGACTTACCAAGGTGACTTCGTCGTTGCAGATCCGGACACGAACGCAATATTGGGACGTATACGAAATATTCCCGTGCTTAGCTTCGACCCCGCGACCGGGGAACTTATGGTTAGATTCTATGTTTACAGGTACAATGGACCTTATGCAGGGATTGGATCACTCACTGCGAGCCAGGCTATAACAAAAGTCGGTGGTACCTTTGATATGCAGCATCCGATTGAGGTGTCTTTCTCAATTCGATTCGCGGTCTCCGCAGCTCAACACGCAACGCTAGTGAGCGTCGTGCGGATTATCGTCTCGATGATTATGCATCGTATTGCTATGGGTACCATATTTGCTTACTAAATTGTTTCTTATTTTTACTCGGGTAGTCGCCTTTTTATATGCTTTGGATCTAAGCATTTCTCACGCAGTGCGTTCGCCGTCCCGAGCTTCTTGGTAAAAATCCTCGTATCTCGCTGCTGCTTCGGGAGTAAGCGGGTTGCCACTCAAATCGACGACGGGGAAGTTGAAGAGATCGCCCTCGCGGTCTTGAGCCCAGACTTTGTCGAGCCATGGTACTTCGGTGATGCGGTTATCTTGAAGTTCGATGATGTACACGATGATGTTCTTGTTGATGGTGATGGCATCGATCTGATTGTTCGCGAAAATATAATGGCCGCCCGATAACTCTTCGTAGTTTTTAACGAATTCATCGAGTGGCGGGAGGCTCTTGATGTTATTGTAACAGGCGTCCAGCACGCGCAGGTTTGGAAGGAGGGCAAGGGCATCGATGTTGCTGAGCTGGTTTTTACTTATATCTAGATTAAAAAGATTTTTACATCCCTCAAGCCCGTGAATGGATTGAAGCTTGTTGTTGTTTAAAAATAAAACCTCAAGACGAGTATTCGATTGTAAACCTGTAATCCTATGGATTTGATTGTTATTTAATACTAATATCTTAAGCTCCTTCAATTGCTCAAGCCCATCGATTGAGGTAAGTTGATTATGGTCAAGGTTAAGGTCTTCTAGTGAACGGAGATGTTCTAAATTTTCTATGCAGGATATGCGATTTTCTGAGAGGATGAGCTGTTTCAAGTTTATTAGCGAGGAGATGCCCTCAATTTTCTTGATCTTGTTTCGGTCAAGATTTAAATGTGTGATGGACTCACCAAGGCGGTCGAGCTCCTGGATTTCTTCAAAACTCGCTATATCCAGGTTGGAAAGGTTCAACACGTGATTTTCTGAGAGATGATATTGTTTACCTCGCACGGTCACGAATTGCCGGTCATCATCGCCGTCGTTCGCCATCTTTTTCACCAGTCACTAGCTTCATATCCGCGCCGCGCCCTCTTAAACCTTTCGTGCCCGCGCGGAACGATCCGCCAGCCTCTCCCGCCGCCAATTTGTAATCCAGGCCACCAGGTACAAATAATACGATTGGTCGGGAGAAATCGCCCGGCCGGGAAACCATGACGCTTGATCCCACGTGTTGCAGATTCATGGCTGTAACATCTCCTCGGTCATATAAAAAGGAATAAATCCTTCCGGTACGCGATCAATCCCGCGCCCGTAGCAGGCACTCGTACGTGCCCGCGAACGCCCCACCGCGGCTCCCAGGCACCCGGGCGAACCCGATGATGTCCCAGCCATCCGCGGCGAATCCAGCCACCACGTCGGCGATGCTGCCCGTCTCCGCTTCAACCCATTGCCCGCCGTCCGCATCGCGGTGCCGGATCTTCACGATCACGTTATCCACCACGACTGCCTCGATCACGAGTGCCAGGAACACGGGCTTCTCGTGCACCGCCGGCGTCGCGACCCCTTCCGGCTTCGCGCCACCCAGCATGGTCCGCCATTGCGCCGTGCCACCCGTCAACGCGCTTCCAACGACCGCGGGACTCGTCTTGAACGCGGCCTGCAGCGCCCGCCATGTCATCCACGGCTCCCGCTCCTTCCGCTCGCAGATCGCCAATCGTTTCTCGATGTCCTGCTTCCGCAGCCGCCGCGCCACGCCTATCGCCTCGCGGCGCCACGCCAAGCTTTGTGCTTCGTCATTGCTACCGTAATGCATCACCTTGCTCTTGAATGTTTCGTCGCGGGTCATTGTATTGCTCGTGGTGCGGGGGAATACAAGGCAAGAAACAAGCGATTCCGGAATTTAGGGATTTGTATTCGATACAACTTGTAATTACAAAATCATTAGCATGGATACTTCGAAACACGCTCGATATTCAAGCCAGCAGTCTCCATTCATCAATAATAGTGAATCTTGAACGCCACGGGATGCCCCCCTTCACGATCGCGCCCCGCCGCCAGCTCACGATGTCGTGCAACACGGGAGCAGTGACGCTAACGTGTGACATGGCGACGAGGGCGCCGGTAAAATACCGTATTGCTAGCACGGTGTTACATCATCGAAGCCTTTTTTTACCCGTCTTGTGATGGGTTGCCTGGGAAATATCGTTTGAATTCCTGCGTGATGTTCATGTTATACACGACGCCCGTGTTCTTGATCTATCCTTTAATCGCGGCTTTAGCGTTCCTGGGGGTCTGTTATATCTTGTACAGGATTCGATTCAGGTTTCCCCCGTTCATTCGGAAAGTGCACGATTTCAAGAACGCGCTGCGATTCGGGCGGAGTCCCGGCAAGATCCGCTTAAGAAACGTGCGATCACGGCAGGCAATCATCGAAGACACGTTTAAACACGCGGTAACAGGTGATGCACAGTATGTTCCTTGCGGTTACTCGGTTATGCCATTTGCTCCATGGGAAGATCCAAGGTCAAATGATCCCCGCCGTGCAAAATGCACGTATCATGCATTGCTTAGTGAATGCGACAGCAATCCATAACGTGTGACATGGCGACGAGGGCGCCGGTAACATGCCGGGTTGCTCTTTCCGGATAAGATGCGGTTAATGGTCGTGTTTATTTAGGCGTGGCCGGTGCCGGTAAATGAATGAAAAACCAAATAATGGCAAACCTCCCTCTATAGATTAGAGTCTCAAGTGCACAATGACGCGGGCACCGCCTAATACATGCGTGATTGAAATGCTAACGTATATTTACGTGTATTATGTATATACACGTAATGAACAAAATTTGATGATACTTTATGGTAAGCCTCACTCTATCTATCTCTCGTGATATCAAGAAAAAAATGGATCAATTTAGCGAAATAAACTGGTCGGAAGTCGCGAGAAAAGCTATCTTGCAAAAAATAGAGGATCTCGAATTTCTCGAAGAATTCAAATCTCGAAGTGATATGGATGAAAAAACCGCTTTGGAACTTGGCAAAAAAGTAAATGCATCCTTGTCCAAGCGATATTCCTCTGGTTGATAGCACGTGGATGTCGTCATTGATGCAAATGTCTTGTTTTCCATCTTGATCAAGACCAGTATCACGTCACGATTGATTTTTGATGACCGGCTCAAATTATTCGCTCCTGAATTCATTTTAGAAGAATTGGAGAAGTATAAAAGTGATTTACTCGAAAAAACAAGCCTCCCCGAGGATTTCTTTATCCGATACTTGAGTATCGTGAGGAAGAGGATTACGATAGTTCCAAAAGTAGATTTCTCGGATTTTCTTCAGAAAGGGAAGGAAATTTCCCCGGATCCCGATGATCACGTGTATTTTGCACTTGCGTTAAAACTCGATTGTGGCATCTGGACACATGATAAGGCTGTCAAGGAGAAACAAAATCAAGTAAAAATCTACGAAACCAAGGACATTCTCGCGTTTCTAAAATGATTATTCCGGAGGAGCCTCGTTGCCACGCATTCGCCATCGGTCGAGCGTGAACCGAAAGCGGCCGTTCAGCCCGCCGTCCTCAAAAGCCCAAGCGACTCGAGCGCAAAGGGAACCAACGCTGGCCAGACCTAGAGGCGCCTCGGCGCGTGAAGGGTTCGGTCGGAGGGAAGGTCCACGCGTGCTCGGCTGGTTCGAGAAATGCTTCTTGCAATGAACGTTTCGGCATAGGACAAAGGGGGAACGGGCTTGATGGCCTCGACGACAACGACGAATCGCTGGACGCGCGGCGTGAAAACGCAGCCGGAATTTTTATTTTTTCTCTATATGGTTTTTTTATTTGAGCGGGCCTCGCCATGGAGGATGGATTGGCAC
Source organism: Candidatus Sigynarchaeota archaeon (assembly GCA_030587525.1). Taxonomy (GTDB): domain Archaea; phylum Asgardarchaeota; class Lokiarchaeia; order Sigyniarchaeales; family Sigyniarchaeaceae; genus Sigyniarchaeum; species Sigyniarchaeum tengchongense. The sequence goes on from JAUQYW010000680.1 coordinate 8,017, forward strand.
GAGGGATTATTACCTAAAGTACGATAACTTTATCCCCCATGTCCTGGTCAGTACGACGGTGATGGCTGGGGATGGAACGAAGGATGGATGAATGGCAGCAAATCAGCAGCTCGAACATCTACTACCGGAAGGTTGATGGTGCATTAGAGATGAGGTGCAACTCGCCTGCGTTTCCACTACTGGTCGCGCTGGTCGGGATTTCAGCACCGATTGGGCTCTGGTTCTTGATCTCCTCGATCATGAACCCATATTTTTTATTCGTGTCGATCCCATACATCATCTTGCTCGTCATCTTGCCGGGGTATGCGCTTCCCCAGGTACCAAACCGGCACCATTTAATCATCGATGATGCAAGCACCAAACTCGTGTTTCTCAAGAAAAATTTTCACGATCGCGTCATTTCTAAAAAGTCTTTCAGCGCGAACGATCTCGAAGACATTATTATCCGGGTATTCTCGAGTGATGTGACCAGCTACAGCATGTTATTACGCTTCAACCATAACGGTAACGTGAAAATAACGACTCACAACCGGTTGAATGTTATTCGCGAAGTGGAAGCATTCTTTCGGTCGCACATACAGCAGCTCAGTACAACCACGACGCAATTAGAATGCGCGGACGTGGCGGTTCCAATTCAATCGAGGCGTGTTGACTCCCCCGCTCCACTAGCTTCTGTTCTTCCTGCAAGTCATGAATCCGGGCTTTATTGCATTGTCGATCACACTCTTGCTGAAGGCGTTGTTTATACGTGCCCGGGTTGCCATGCCATGTTGTGCAGTGCGTGCCTTTCGGTCTATGTTTCCAAAGCCATGGGCTGTCCTTGTTGTGGGCGACCCGTACTTGCATCCAAGATGCTCAAGGATGAATAGGCTTTTTGTTAACGTAACAATAAAGCGTGAAATGGCGACGAGGGCGCCGGTAAAATACCGGGTTGCTGAGACGGGGCAATAAAATTACGTTTCTGTAGATTTAATTTCCAATTGATAAATTTCATTTGCGAATGGCGGGATATCTGTCGGTAATCCAACTCTCATGATATAACGCGCAAAGGATTGTGAGAGTTGCTCTCGATACGGGGATAATAATCTTAATCTTGTTCCTTGATTTATTGAAATTTCATTTAGTAAATTTCTATCGATACTATATACTTTTCGAAAATCCACTACGATGAATGAAGATTCCCAACCTGGTAGAATACATTTATTCAACAAATGGAGGTAGACGATATTACCTCGCCTTAACACTTCTTTTCCTACAGGATTTTTAAAAAATGGCACGCTTTCAAGTTGTTCCAAGGTATAATATGTACAAACTAAGATCGTGTCTGTTTTTCGTTGTAAAAGATCGCACGATTGAGTAATTATAATAATATTGACTTCTTTGATATTAACATCCATTTTCTTTTGAATAACCTTTGGTGGTATTATAATTGGACATTTTCTGATGAAATCTCCTTGATTAAGGGGATCATTACTCGATACGGTAGAATACCAAGGATTTTCAGATGCCAATTTTATTCACGGTTATCTTTCAAAAAAGATCTTTGAAATTTTCTTCATCTGGCTCGTCTTCTTCCGTATGAATGATATTGATACTTACTTCATACTCATTTTCTGGAGGAATGTCAAGAAAATCATCGAAATCAATCGTACCTTGGTCTATCAAAATTTTTTTTTCCTCTTGGAGGTCTCCTGAAGATATTCTGTTATTAACATCTTCGGCGCAATCGTGGCACATGATCTCGCCGGTAGCGAGGTTTTTTTTGCACGATTCTCCTTTTTCAATACTCTTGTGGCATTTTACACATTTCGCTCCTTGTCCAGTTTCTTTCTTGGCTTGTGAATCCGCGATCTTCGTATTTTTTTTGAGTTTCGTGCTCGTCATTTACACCAACCTCCTAATACAATAGGTCGTATTAATCATTGATCTTATCCTTTTCAGATTTCAAGCACTTGCATCACAATTTCCCGAGTAAGATCTGGATAAAATTCAAGAATCTGGTCGACCGTGTACTTGAGACCGGCTAACTCGTAAATCAATCTCACGGGAATTCGCGTTCCCTTGATCACGGGTGTTCCACCGAGGATTTCCGGGTCAATTTCGATGATAGATACCATGCTGTAGTACTAATCCTAAACAACATTTTTAAAGGCAGCGATAAGGCGCAATTAATGGTAATTAGTGCTATCGGATCAGCCGAGGCGTTCAGCCCGCCGTCCTCAAAAGCCCAAGCGACTCGAGCGCAAAGGGAACCAACGCTGGCCAGACCTAGAGGCGCCTCGGCGCGTGAAGGGTTCGGCCGAGCGGGAAGTCCACGCGTGCTCGGCTGGTTCGAGAAATGCTTCTTGCAATGAACGTTTCGGCATGGGACAAAGGGGGAACGGGCTTGATGGCCTCAACGACAACAACAACGACGAATCGCTGGACGCGCGGCGTGAACAACGCAGCCGGAATTTTTATTTTTTCCCTATATGGTTTTTTTATGCGAGCGGGCCTCGCCATGGAGGACGGAACGGCACGAGGATGCACGATCGGCACCTGATATTGATAGGAATGGAAAATGCTCCATTCATTTCAAACACTTGCTTTATTAAATCTACCCATGTCATTTTCACGATTCACCCTTTATAGTGGCTCTTGATTGCTTGGTAAACTATCAGTTAAACAACTAATGGCTTTTTCCTTTATATAATTCCTTTCGCCGTCCCATTCAAGAAGAATTCGACAAAAACTAGCTATTGCTTAAAGAATCCCTTCGAATGATATTTTCACACTTGAGAAGCTACTATCCTTCATAACAAGATATTTAACCTACATAGTAAAAATAACACTGCATGATTTACCTCCTATCCATTCTGAAATCCAATTTGAATAAAACATGATCTGGCTTTATATGGTTCCCGGGGGTTTTGATGTTAAACACGTACTCATCCTTGGCGGGTGGAGATATTGGAGCCTGGAAAGCACCGGATAATCAGTTCGATCGTGATTACCTTTCTCATTTTCATGTCCTTGCCAGGAACAGCCAAGGGTGTTTATGACATCGGTTTCAAAGAGAATGATGAATTTACGTATGATGTGCTGCTCGAATTCGCCGACGGGGAGCAAAGAGCGACGCTTTCTTATGGTCTGCGCGTGATCATCTTCTCCATCGATCGAAACGAGACGCACGGGCTCATCGAACTCCGGTTCGACGTGATCAACCTTCTTGAATCGGATAACTTTCAAAACGTCGTCGGCATTTCAGGTTATGGATATGCTATCTACAATTGTGATTGGGATACCTGGGAACAGCAATTTGTCAGCATCATCCATTTTAACAGCGAAGATCAGACGGATATCCCTCATAATTACATGATCGATTTCTTCTTCACTTGCTTGTCGAATCCGAATAAAACTCTCGACCAGGAAGGCTTCTCCATGGAATGGAACGCCGACGGCGTGTTAACGCGGTATTCGAGCACCGATCATCACCTGGATCTCGTTAGACACTTGAACGTTCCCTATATCGCTATCGGGTCAGGGATAACCATCAAGGAATCCATGAACCTCCGCGGGGCGCCGTTCCCGACTTACATCGTGATAGCAGTGGTCGTGGCCGGCGTTTCCATCATGTCAGTAATTATTCTCTATTCCCGCAGCACAGCACTGAAGCGCAAGGGCGCGAGGTCATCGAATATCTACCATCCCGAATTCGGGGATTGATGATGAGGAAGAAAGGAGGATTTCTTGAAACCCTATCCAGGCTCGAGTCGTCATCCTTCATCTCCCAAATTTTTCACAAATCATATTCAAAAAAGCTTATTAGAAATGAGCTTTTCCAGGTCGCTCATGTCGCCCTTCAGCTTGAGATTTCCATTCATAAACTCTTCCAAAGGATCGATCTCGCCTTTTGCAATACGTAGGAAGTTTTTTGACTCGACCTCGAGCCTCATCTCGGCGTTCTCATTCAAGCCTTCAACGATCGTTGCTCTCTTTTCCTTGATGACGAGCTGCAAGTTGATTGCGAGGGGTGATCCCCTCGAGGGGTGATCCCCTCGCCCGCATCTCAGATGTTCGGATCATAAAGGATGCAATCACGGGAGATTGCCTTGTCGAGATTGATTGCAATGAGTGGATTACTGGAAATGAGTTCAGCAAGATTATTACCCGTATTCAGACGCGTCTTCCTTGGGATGTTTCAACTTCTACAGATCGATTTCAAAGTTTGATAAAGGCCTGGATAAATGATCTGCGAGATACAAATGGATTACCGCGACTTCCTTAATTTTTTTTTCCTCATCATTTCCTGGATCTTATCCATGTGATTTCGCAGATCTTCAAGATTATCTGGATTTTTTCTTCCGATTGTTCGCGATCCTCAAGAAATAACATCGAGTTATCCGGAGTTATTGCCATCGTCGTTCCTGACGATTCTAGATCGAATCTTGTGAGTTGATTTCCTGTAGGGAATGCTCGGATTTTGAGGAAATCGTCCTCAGAAACATAGATCATAAACTCGTTATTTCTCGTAAGAACGAGAGAATGAAGCCTGCCATCCCCCTCGTCGATTTTTTTTAACAGATTGCCACCAGCAAGCGACCAGACGTGGATCACGCCGTCCTCGTTGCCTGTGATGATGGCTTGGCCATCTGATGTGATAGCGAGCGTGGTTATGATGCGATCAGAATGACCCCTCCCTATCTCATGATTCATCACACCGGTGTTCAAATCCCATAATCGCACAATACCATCGAAAGATCCAGATATGATATATTTACCGTCGGGCGTGATTACCACCAGATTTTCGCCGATCGACTCGCCATCCATTGTTATATCCATCGTTCGTATGAGTCGGCCTGTCTTCATTTCCCACACGGCGATGGCGGGATTGTATGCCCCGACGATGATACATTTGTTATCAGGAGTGATGGCGAGCGAGGTGATCTCTGCCTCGGACTCTGGATCCACGACCGGGTGCTTGATGGAATATAACAACCGGTTATTGACGAGGTCCCATACCAGTATCGTTCCTTTTAAAGTACCAGTAACGAGATATTTACTATCGCTTGATATTGCCATCGATTCGATTTCTGACTGTATCCCGATAAATTCATGTATTTTCGCTTTCGTGTCAATATCGAGAACATTTATTCGGCCATGTCTTGAACCGATAATCAAGTGTTTGCCATCTGGTGTGACTGTGAGCACTGATATGACACTAGGAAATGGAATGCGGTTTACCTCATGAATCGATATCAAGACCCCGCTAGTGTCTATATCCGTTGGTCTATTGTTGAAAAGTAAATCAAGAAATTGGACTCGAATCGCATGGTGATTGGTCGCCAATATAACATCCTTCCCACCTGGCATTTGTTCTATAAAGCCGATATCGACCAGGATGCCGAAGATTTCATTTAGTCGAGAGTTAATAAAGAAGGATGTTTCGGGTAGTTGGTTGCGCAAGGGAATTTCTAAGAGATCGAAGGTTTGGGAACGAGTTGACGGATGGGAAAATTCAGATTCGATCACGTGCAATATGAGGTTCCATAAGCTTCCAGCTATCTGGAAGCGGCGGGCTCGTTCGATCACTTCTGGAGATATGTCACAAGAACGCCTTATCGAGAATTCCGGAACAGTATCGTTATCGACCGTTGGCACGAATGAGTCAGCAGGCTCGTCAGCCGATCTCGATTGGACTAATTTTTCGTGGAACCTCGTGACCTCTTCGATCTGGGCACTTCTCCGCCGTACACGATTTTCAGTGATTAACTCATCGATGGTTGGCTTTTTCCGGTTAACCAGTTCAAAAGTCTTCCCATCACTCGACTTGACAAGGACCCCTTGCTCTATCAAGTCAGCCAGTGCTTGATCGATCTGCGCCTTGGAAAAAGATATCTCGCCTCGCTTTCTCGCCTCTCGCAGTTCCCGTGCTAGAGCCACGTAGCCGAGAGGCTGGTTGCCGCCAGCCACGAACGCCCGGGTAATGATATTCGCTATTATCTCGTATTGCTGCGAGTTTTTGTTCTCTCTGGCCAATTTTCACACCAGTCGCTAATTTCAATACCACAACACGCCCTCTTAAACCTTTCGTGCGCCCCATGGAACGCTTCGCCAGCCTCTCCCGCCGCCAATTTGCAGTCCGCGTCACCACGTACGCAACGTTCGATTGGTCGGAAGAAATCGCCCGGCCGGGACACCATGACGATAGATTCCATGTGCAGCAAACTCATGGCTGTAACTTCTCATCACTCGTATAAAAAGGAAAAAACCTTCCCATCGCGCTATTAATCCCGCGCCCGCAGCAGGCACTCGTACGTGCCCGCGAACGCCCCGCCGCGGCTCCCCGGCACCCGAGCGAACCCAACCATATCCCAGCCATCCGCGGCGAACCCAGCTACCACGTCGGCGATGCTGCCCGTCTCCGCCTCGATCCATTGCCCGCCGTCCGCATCTCGGTGCCGCATCTTCACCACCACGTTGTCCACCACGACCGCCTCGATCACGAGCGCCAAAAACACGGGCCTCTCAGGCACCACCGGCGCCGCGGCAACCATGGGCTTCCCGACTCCCAGCATGGCCCGCCATTGAGCCGCGCCACCCTTCAGCGCACTCCCCACGATTGCGGGACTCGTCTTGAACGCGGCCTGCAGTGCCCGGTATGTCATCCACGGCTTCCGCTCCTTTCGCTCGCAGATCGCCAGTCGTTTCTCGATGTCTTGTTTCCGCAGTCGCCGCGCCACGCACGCCGCCTCGCGGGGCCACGATATGCCCCGCGCTTCGTTATTGCTACCGTAATGCATCCACTTATAATTAAACCCTGCACAAATTCGCCAGTGCTAACGTGTGACATGGCGACGAGGGCGCCGGTAAAATACCGGGTTGCTGAGACGGGGGTGTACGCGCCAAGGTACTGTCACCCGGTACTTGCGATAATGCACGAGATTGCGGGGTAGGAAATGGGGTCATTCACTATCCAAATAGTCCTTATCCCATTTATCAGAAACTTTGTTTATGGCTTTATCTCTTTTTACTTGCTTCTTACCCCGGACTTTGATGATGGCAATGATCACCAATATTATTGCCGAAATCGTTATCAATATTGAAGTGATGTAATCTGGTGTAGTATCCCGGGGTGTTCCTGGTATTTGAATGGTGACTGAAACACTATCAGAATCTCCATCAATATCCGTCACTGTTAGAGTTGCCGTGTAATTCCGTGGATAAGGGGAGTTCCTAAAGGATACAGAGAGATTTCTGGAGGTATAATTAGTTCTGAATGTTTCGATGGACCATGCAAAGGAAAGATTACCATTACCTTCTGTTCCCGTGAAAAGGAAATCCACCGTTGTACCGTTGATGGTATAGTTAATAATAGCATTTGGATTTAAATCTGGTATGATCGTGATAGTTTTAATGACGGAAATACTATCATTATCGACATCTTTTACGGTTAGATTTATTGAAAAATCACCCGGATCTGAAAAAATATGCGTTGGCTCTCTAGTGTTTGATGGTGGGCTTCCATCATTGAACTCCCATTGATATCGAGCATAAAATGAACCCCCATTCCCGTAGGTTCCGTTATAGCGGAATTTAATTTCCTCCCCTGCGATAAACAAAGAATTAGTTATATAGAAATCCGGTTGAGGAAACAAATCTTGTTGAAGGTAAAAAGCACTAAATGAGTCTACCTAACTAAAACGTGGGGCACCGACATATTTATTTCTTTCACGATCGTTTGCTCTTCGAAAAACGCACGTTTCGGGAAATGAATGCGCTTTAACATTTTTCGTTGTTGTCCGTTTCGAT
>JAUQYW010000712.1 GCA_030587525.1 Candidatus Sigynarchaeota archaeon
ACCACTGGAACGTGGCCGGTGCATCACCACGCGTTCCCGTGAAGGTGAAAGCGATCCGCTCGCCAGCCATGATCGCCGTCACGTTTGTTGTGAAGACGGCCGAGGGGAACAAATCGATGATGATCACGTATCCTGGTCTGAAAATGGTGTCCGCATCGCCGTTCGCATCGGTGACCGTCAGCGTCACATTATACATGCCAAGTGTTACATACGCGTGGACCGGATCGCGATCCATTGAGCCAGTGCCATCGCCGAAATCCCAGGAAAACTCCGGCGTGCCATCCCCGCCGGAGCCGTCGAACATAAAAGCCACGCTCGTGCCGATCCCCATGCTCGTGGTGAAGTTGGAATGGAACGATGCAACCGGCTGCATGTCAACGGGCGAGACGACCACCAACATGTTCAGCGTGCTTGCGTCGCTATTGGCATCGCGTATCGTGAGCTGCACCGTGCAATTGCTAGCGATGGTATAGCGATGCACTGGATCTTGCACGGTCGCGTTCGGACTACCATCCCCGAAAGACCACTGGAACGTCGCCGGTGCATTCCCCGGCGCTCCCGTGAAGGTGAAAGCGATAGATTGGCCTGCGACGATGCTTGTGGCATTCGTCGTGAAGTTGGCTACTGGAAACAAATCCTGTGCCACGACGACGGGGCGCGCGAGCGTGCACGTCGAATTATCGTTGTCTATAACAGTCAAGGTTACTGTGTAGGTGCCGGCAGCTGCGAACACGTGCAGCGGGTTGCGTTCCACGGAGCCGGTCGTGTTGTCGCCGAAATCCCATGATCGCGATGTGATAATACCACCGATGTCGAAAGAGGTATCTGTGAACTGCAAGGGCTGGCTGACGACCGGTGCGGCGGGAGTCCATAAGAACGCTGGGACTGGCGGACGCGGTGCGGGATTATCAAGTAAATCGAGTGGATTGGTGAGTGCGCTGATTTCAGCCCCGTCGGGAGTGCCATCGCCGTCAGTGTCGACGTTGGATGGATCAGTGCCGATCGATGTTTCGAGTATGTCAACCAGACCATCGCTGTCCCTATCGATGAAAGCCCCGTGATGAAGTGGCGAACCGCTGAACATCGACCATGGTCCAGGAACCGCCCATTTGGGTCCTTTTCCCATTAGGCAATAGAGCTTTCCATCATTTGATCCGGCCACGATTTCCAGTAATCCATCGCCATCCACATCGCCAATCGTGGAGCTACACCGAATTCGATTCAAGGTTGGATAAGACCACTCTTTTAATCCATTTTGTCCTGAAAGGCAATAAAGTTTATAATCACCTGAACCAACGATGATTTCAAGCTCCTTGTCATTATCTATGTCAGCAATTGCTGGAGTAGAAAGAATGATTCCATAGCCCGTACTGAATGACCATTTAAGTGTACAATTAGATGCAGTAATGCAATATAATTTTCCATCATCTGAACCTGCTATTACTTCAAGAATTCCATCCTTGTTCACGTCAGCAATCGAGAGAAGACCGTCTGCATAACTGCCCAGCATGTAATTCCATTCCACCGAGCCATCCAAGGCTGAAAGGCAGTACACGTTCTTGTCGTCCGAGCCGATGATGATCTCCAGCTCGCCATCCGCATCGACATCGGCACACACCGCCGTGCTCGACACGGGTGCCCCGGTCCCATGCTTCCAAACAAGGTGGCCATCAAACCCCGACAGGCAATATATATAGCAATCCGCAGTTCCAATAACAACCACAAGGATGCCATCGTGGTTCACGTCGACCAGCAGCGGAGAATTAAACATGTATCCGCCGGTCAAGTAATTCCATTCCATGGAACCGGTGGTCGCATCCAGCGAAAACACGCGGTTATTCATGGAACCAAATATCACCTCTTTTCTACCGTCCGCATCCACGTCGGCGATCGACGGGCCAGTAGTGACGTCGTTTGATGTGAGATATGACCATCGAACGGTTCCGTTTCGTCCATTGAAGCAATACAACTTGTTATCATATGATCCGATGAAAACCTCGATGTTACCATCTCCATCCACGTCGTCGATCGCGGGGGTGGAAAAGATTTTACCCCCTGTGAGAAACGACCATTTTATGGCTCCTGTTCCACCATTCAAGCAATACACGCGCGAGTCGTAACTTCCTACAATGACCTCCGGCTTGCCATCGGCATCGACATCCGCGATCGCTGGGCTGGAAACAATAAGATCCCCCGTTTGGCGGGTCCAGTATAGGTCACCTGGCCGCGGCGTGCTCGCGCCATCCAGCGGGTTCTTTCCCAGGCGCACTTCCTTCCCGTCGATGAACCGGTCGCCGTCGGTGTCCCTGTTCAGCGGGTCCGTGTGGTACACGCGCACCTCGTCGCCGCTGGTGAGCCAATCACCGTCAAGGTCCACCGCCGGGTCCAATACCTGCATGCAACCGGATTTCGCCAGCCTGATCGTCTCGTTGCCCGCATCGGTCACGGTCAGCACCACGTCGAACGTGCCCGCCGCCAGATACGCGTGCGTGGCATTTTCCGTTGTGGCATTCGCCGAGCCATCGCCGAAGCTCCACTGGAACGAGCACGGCTCGTCGCCGCGGTCGCCCGTGAACGTGAACGCCACGTGGTCTCCCGCCAGCACGACCGTCGCGTTCGCCGTGAAATTGGCCACGGGAATCCCGCCCGATGACACCATGGAACCAGCATTACGAGAGTCAACGCCGCCCGTGCGGGCGAGCAGCCCGATCAGCGTGCCCGTCACCACGCACGATGCCAACACGAGCAAGACCAGCGGCGTCGCCGCCCGCTGCCACGGCCAGCGGTTCATCCGGCGGACGGGAATGTCACGTCCAGTGTCATGGGAACGCATGTTTATCACGATAACGACCGCACGAGCATTTATAAACCACTTCCCACCAGGAGCGGTCAGCCATAGCGCCACGAGATGGGCTCCCCGTGCGTGATTGTGGCATTTCGACTCGCGATTCCCCAAGGCAAGGGCAATCACTACTTGTTCGGATCTTGTTAATATAATAGTGTAAACAATCAATGTGGTTGATAACCATTCGACCAGCGACGGCTATTCCGATCCCGATGAAATCCGCATAGGAACGGATCCTATGAATCCCGGCGATTATTCCGTGCTCGGTCAGAGACCCGTTGTCGTCGCTGCAGTGGGCATCGTCTCGACCGCGGGCGTTTCGGAGGGGATCATCGCCGCAGTTCGGATCAAGAAAAAACGCGCCCGCAACCCGTGAGCGAAACGCTCTCGTGCAACAACTATGCCGATTACATTGAACGCGTGGTCTTTCAAAAAATCAAGAGGAAAACAAGAATCCGGTGAAATCAACCAAGGATCGCAGCGATCTTCTTGGTATATTTGTCCAGATCAAGGTACAACATACCCATTTTTGCGTCGGGACTGGCCAAGATCGCGAGGATCGAATTTTGCCCTGCGCTCTGGCAAATGAACGTGCCTGTGCTTCCTTCAACTATCAGCCGTTTCATGGTTCCTCGCTCCAATTCTTCGCAACCGCGCTGCGCGACCGAGAGGAGCGCTGCACTGATCGCGGAAACGATACCTTCATTTGCATTCCGTGGCAATTGGGATGCGATAGGAAGTCCTTGCACGCTCATGATGGCTCCCGCCGTGATCGAGGAGTTGTTAGCTTGCATATCCCGCAACAAACTAATGAGTTCATCAGTCTTCTCCATGGTATCCACGCAGTCTCGACGATTACAAGCATGCAGTAAATACGGTTACCGATCGATGCTTTTTATCCGCAATTCTGGAATGATTAGGTATTATACTATCTCTCTGCAGCTACAAATATAAAATTATGTCTTGGGCAAGTTAAACCCTTGCGATCCATATCGCATCTTCACGAGAATCGTGAAGACCTTGCAGTTGGGATCGACGGTCTTGTTGTGGCCGCGACGATTGGTTTCATCGTGTTACTAAGGATAAAAGAAGAAAAAATAAAGCAATAATAGTAAATCCAGAAAATCACAAAGCGCTCACCGCACGTCAATCCTTGTTAAACCCGAGGCTTTATAAAATCGAAATATGTTGTCATGTAATGTAGAAAAAGAGTTTCATCAAAACAGCTCACCCTAATCTACATAAAATGAAAAAGGACGAAGGATAGTATCATGGATATTCCGAACACAGATAGCAATGTGAGAAGCAGGGACGGATTTGGCCTCGCTGATGATGAGCAGCCAATACTCTTGCTGGTCGGGATATTTCCGGGGCGCAAATCGCTTGACCATCGGGATGAATCCGGTCATGATATATGCGAGAGATCATAATCAACCACCGAGTAACTAATGCGCCTCGGATACTTAAGCACTAATCTATTCCGTAACCCGCCATCTCGCGGTGTGCTTGTGTGAAGATCGTCTTTAATCATACTTCTGTGCAAAGCCCATCCCGTACCGCCGTGACTAACCGCTCTTGTTGCGCTGCTTCAAACCATATCGACAAGTTGCCGGCGTTGCCTTAATGACGAGATCAATGTTAACCAGTATTCCTTCATTGGCTTCATAACCTGGTTGTTCTTCTTTGTCTTTGGGGCATAACTAGCTAGCGAGATAACGAAAAATACGCCTCCCGCGATTAGCATAATGAATCCCCAAAGTTTATCGCTTCCATGGGTAATAAGGACTAAGAATCCGGTAGAAAGCATGAGGGAGCTGATGATCAAAACGCAGCAAGCACAGCCTGTTCCAAGGCCTTTTCCGGTAACCCTTGGGAATCCCCAAGACCAATCATATCCGGCCTTCTCAATGTCTGACAAGTGGTTCTCCTCCTCTGGGGTGGCCAGTTTCATGCATGCCGGACAAATGCCTCTTGGGCTACAATGAGAGCAATTCACCGAATTGCACACGCAGCAACGATCCGGCTGCGTGGCTTGGGTAGTAGAGCGGGTACTACAAATGGGACAAGTATAAGTAACATAAGTGATCTTCATGGATATCAACCGCATCAATGGATATGACTTGGATTAGATATTTTTTTCGAGTTTTTAGCTTCTCAATTTTTTCCTCTGCACCCGATTATTAATTCTCTAAGATAAAAAGTTGATTTAGCGGTATTTACCGTTTTTTCAAGCCTATTTGTTGTTTTTCTTAAAAAATGAGTCAGTGAAAGAATTCCGTCAGCCAATTAAGTGCCGGCATAGTCGAAACCTACGAGATCTTGAACACGTCTTCAACCTCGCCGGCCTTATGTTTTTTTCTCCTTTTCTCCGAAACCGTTAATACCGTACGACCGGATGGTATTTAGAGCGATATGTGAAAGAGTGGCGAGTATGAGTGGTCGTGCCCTTAAAAACGAAAAGGGGACTTGGACACTTAAAATGGATGTAACGAAGAAACGAAGACAGAGGGGAGTAAGAAAGGATATGAAGATATGAAGGTATTTTTCAATCAATCAAATAAAAGACTCGATATGAACATGATGAAAGACCGCGAACAGCCATTAGAACGCAAATATTCAACGAAACAACAAGTTATATGGAAAAATGCTAAATTCTACCCTGAAAAGTTTTGTCCAAATTGCTTTGAAAAGAAACAGTTTAATCGATTCTGTGATCACCACGAGCTCACCTTGATTGGCCTTGATTTGTCAAACAACATGATAACAGACATAGAGGAAATTGAAGGTTTACAAAACATCAACAATCTTGAGGTCTTAAATCTGTCACAGAACAAGATCACAGAAATCACGAGATTAATTGGCCTTGAACGACTTAGAATGATTAACTTCGAGAAGAATAATATCAAGGAGATAAAAAATATAGATAATCTCACCAACTTGAAAAAGCTCTCTTTTCAAGAGAATAAAATCGAGGAAATCAAGGGCTTGGAAAGCCTTGTTAATTTAGAGAATCTAGAATTACTTGGCAATCGAATATCAGAAATTAAGAATCTAGATACCTTGAGTAAACTTAAGGTTCTTGGTCTAGGTTTTCATCTTTTTGGAGGAAATGTTATCTCTGAAATAAAAGGACTAGAGAACCTTGTAAAGTTAGAGGAGTTATATCTTGATCTCAATAAAATTACCGAGATCAAAGGATTAGAAAGACTCGTTAATTTGCATGAATTGTCTTTATATGGTAATGAAATTTCTGAGATCAAAGGATTAGATCACCTTACAAACCTTGAAGATTTGCATTTAACGAATAATCACATTCACGAAATCAAGGGCTTGGAGCAACTCATAAATCTTCGTGAATTACATCTAAGTTGTAATCAAATTGATGAAATCAAGGGATTAGAGAACCTAGTCGAATTACGAAGCTTGATCCTTCATTTAAACAATATTTCTAAAATTAAAGGATTAGAGAATAATGCAAATCTTGCACGATTGGATTTAGCTATAAATCCGCTCATTGAAATCATGGGTTTGGACAATCTCGTTAAACTCGTCCAATTGTCTTTGGATGGCACTCAAATTACCACCATTAAGAATTTGGGTAATCTGAGTAACTTGAAGGAATTGGACCTAGATGAAGGGATGATCCCTCATCCCTTTAACCAAGCTCTTGGTTCAATAGATATTGTTGGTGTGGAGTATGAAAAACAAGGGATCAAGAGTTCGTATAAACAGGCAAGGATACAAGACCCTCTTAAGCACATTAAATTCTGGAAATTCCTTGAAACTTATGCCATCGATGGTAATACTTCTGATAATATCGCAATATTAAAAAAGAAATTAAAAAAGGAGAAAAGCATTGAAGATCTAAAACGCCTGGCTGTATTACTGTTTAAAACTGATAATATCAAGGAATATTCGAAGCTTTTAACCACGATCAAGAAGATCAAACCAGATGATGAAGATGCAAGTGCCTTCTATATGAAATTCCCTGAGGATACACAAAAGAAGAAAAAAAGTATCACGATTGGTGAACTTGCTGATTTTCTCATGGATCAAGACTGAACTTCTTTTTTCCCAAATCAACGCCTCGATGCTACCTTTACCTTAGCACTCTCATTTACTGGCACTTTCACTTTGATGATGTCGTCATAGAAGTTTGATAAAATACTGCCTCAAATGATTTAACCCGTTGTGAATTAATAACATCAATTCACGCATCACCATGCTCACTGATTAAAATGTGCGCCAAGAAAGAAAACGAGCAACCCACCCAGAATGGCAAGGTCAACGAAAAGGATCACGATCACGACCACGACCATGATCATGAAGACGAGGATGAAGGATTATCCGAGGAAGAAAAGAAGAAAAAGGCGCTGGAATCTTACCAGAAAGCCGGCAAGATAGCGAAAGAAGCCCTGGAAAAAGCCAAGGCATCGACGAAGATCGGCGTGAAGGTGTTTGATTTGATCGCCGATATCGAGGACTTCGTGATCAAGCAAGGAGGCAACATCGGCTTTCCTATGAACGTCTCGATCGACAACATCGCAGCCCATTACACGTCCGGTGCTAGGGACATGACCGAGATCGAGGATGGGATGGTTATCAAGCTGGACATCGGCGTTCACGTCAACGGTTATGTTGCGGACACGGCGACCACGGTCAATCTCAGCAAAAAACCAGAATTGGAAAATATTTGCACTGCGGCCGAGAAATCCATGCAAGCAGCCATCGATATGATCAAGGTGGGTGCCAAGACCAACGATATCGGCAAAAAAATTAACGAGATCATCAAATCATACAAGTACAACCCCATCAAGGACTTGAGCGGGCACTCGCTGGAGCGCTGGACAGTCCACGGCAGCAAGCAAATACCGCTCATCCCGGTTCCCACGGGGCAGACCATCGAGGAAGATGAGGTGTTCGCCGTTGAAACCTTTGCAAGCACGGGAGAGGGACAGACTCACGCGTTGGCGTTCGGCAACATTTATCAACTCTTGCTGCGGCACGTTCCGAAGATACGAAACCAAGCAGCCAAGCAACTCGTCGGCTTCATCGCGAAAAATTACAAGACGCTGCCATTTAGCCAGCGAGCATGGGCAAAGGAAATCAACGTTCCCCGGTTCGCGCTCAACGATCTCATTGCGACGGGCGTGCTCCTTGAATACAGGGTGCTTTCCGACGTGAAAGGATGCTTCGTTGCGCAATCCGAAAAAACCGTGTACGTCCACAAGGACAGCATTGAAATCATCACGTGAGCTGCCGCCGTCCCTTTCGCGGCATCGCAACGTTCTTTAATCCACCTCGCTTTTTTCCCTTCACTCCAAGGATATACTTAGCACGGGCGATAACATGACAATGGAAGATAACGGCTCGCAAGGCGATGCCGCGTGGAAATCCTTCAAGTCGATCGTTGAAACCAGGCGGAGTTACAAGCAGCCCTTCTCGGACGAATCGATTTCCCGGGATATCATCTCCCGGTGCATCGACGCGGCTAGGTGGGCTCCATCCGCGCACAATGCGCAGCCGTGGCGGTTCATCACGTTCTATCACCGGGACAAAGGGCACCAAGCGCTGCGCGAGCACCTCTTGAAGGCTATGGGGGAAAAACGCGCCCAGGACTCGATCGCTGACGGGAACGATCCCGTGAAAGCCATTGCTGCTTGCACCGCGGCGAACGCGAAATTTGTTGCCGTGCCCGTGCTGATCCTGGCATTGATGGACGCGTCGGTGCTGGACATGTATCCCGATGAATCCCGGAGGCGAGCAGAGCACCTGATGGGCACGCAAAGCGTTGCAGCCGCGCTCCAAACATTGTTGCTGGCACTTCACGTGTCTGGATTGAACGCGTGCTGGTGCTGTGCCCCGATTTTCACCGATGGCATCGTACATGACGTGCTGGGCGTGCCAGCCGCATGGCAAGCCCAGGCATTCATCACGGCCGGGAAGGGAACTGGCAAGCCGCCCGTGAAGGAATCTCGCGGTGATGGCCGCATACAGGGATCGGCCCGCCATCCCTTGGCAAGCATCTCGTTCGAGCCAGGCCATTTCGTTCCCAAGCAGGGAGGTGCCCGGAGCTGACACTAGCCGTCATTGCCGGCGGCATTGGAGCCGCGAAGCTGCTCGAAGGCATTGTCCGGGTCCATGATCCGACCGAGATCTCGGTCATCGTGAACGTGGGCGATGATACAGAGGTGCACGGCCTCTATATTTGCCCGGATTTCGACATGATCACGTATACGCTGGCGGGGATCGTCGACCCGGTGAAGCGGTGGGGCATCGAGGGAGACACGTTCAATTGCATCGCATCGATAGCAAAATATGACAAGGAAGGAGCGTGGTTCCAGCTCGGGGACAAGGACCTTGCCACCCACATCTTCCGGACGCATTTGCTCAAGTACGGCAACACGCTCACGCAAGTGGCGGGGAAGATAACCGAAGCCTTGCACGTGAAAGCCAGGTTAGTCCCGTGCACGAATGATCGCCTCAGGACCAAGGTCCGTTCCGGTAGCCGAGTGCTCGATTTCCAGCAGTATTTCGTGAAAGAACGGGCGCAACCAGCAGCGGACGCTATCTTTTTCGACGGCGCGGACAAGGCAAGGGCAACGCCGGAAGTCAAGAAAATCTTGCGGGATGCCGAGAAGATTCTCGTCGCTCCCTCGAACCCGTACCTGTCGATCGACCCGATCCTCGCCGTCAAGGACATCGCGCAAGCCTTGATGCAACGCAAGGCAGATGTCGCCTTCATCTCTCCTATCGTTGCCGGGGACGCCATCAAGGGCCCGACGGTCAAGATCATGAAGGAACGCGGGCTGGATCCATCTTGCGAGACCATCGCCCGCCATTACCAGAATATTGCCCGCGTGGCGTACATCGACATAAAGGACAAGTCGTTGCAACCGAGCATCGAATCGCTCGGGTACCGCGTTCACGTCTTCGACACGATCATGGACTCCATGGAGAAAAAAGAACGATTGGCCAGTTTCATCATTTCCACGATCAAATAGGCCGGGAAAAACTGCTTTTTCACGATTTTAATGCATCGATCCCATGGCACAGCAATTCTTGGCATATTCTATCCCGTACCCGAGGGTTTCGACCATTTTCAGTAAGTTGCGGGTCGGAAGGGCGATACGCGTGATGCCGGCCTTGAATGCCGCGACGTCGTACTCGTTCCGGACCTTCCCACCCGGCCGCATACAACCGATGGACAATTCCGCGGCGGGGAACATGCTGCGCGTGGTGGCGATCAGCCGGGAAACCTCGACCGGCGGCACGTTCACGAAGCCATCACTGCTCCCGGGCACCGTTGCACTTTTCGGGGGAATGAGCACGATGAACACGATCAACCTCGGGTTCAAGATGGAAACATAATCCAGGACATTGTATTCCCCTTGGATCGTGCCCTTGTTCAGCCCGATGCACACGTGCGGGATGATCTGGCGGTTGGTGAAGCCCGCGTCCATGAGCCCGCGAAGCACGCGCTTGTAATCGGCCACGGTCTTGTTCAAGCCGTAGATGTCGCGTATCGTGGCATCGTCCCCGACGAGGTCAAGCGAGATCGTGTCGACGCCGGTAACATGCAGCCGGCGGGCTGTCGCCTCGTCGATGAGCCCAGTGTGCATATTGAGCTGCAAGGCCGTGTCGTGCTTAACCCGTTCAAGAACCCCAAGAAACGCCCGCGTGTCGACGATCCCATCCTTCGTCGAGCCCCCGCTGATCAATGCCCCGGATCCGCCCGATGCTTGAACGCCCCGGAGAGCCTTTTCGAGTTTTTCCGGTGTCTCGGCTGGTATCATGCCATGGAGATACCGCTCGTTGCAATGTTTGCATCGCAGCTCGCAAGCGTCTCCCGTCACGGACATCGCGGGAAAGTCGTTGCCCGGCACGTAACATTTCAGCCGCTTGCCGAATTTCTCATCGGTCAACCGCCGCGTTTCCCGTAAAAAGGCCTCGAATCCAGGCGCGCTCAAGCCCTCGAGGATTGCCCGGGCTTCCAATGCGCCCTTGGAGCGGATGCGCGCAATCGTACTCGATGCTGGTTCATTCAAGGATATTTCAACCTCCATTCTTCGGATACATACTTTGCCTTCAATCCATCGAGCAGCGAAGCCTCGGCAGGAACGAGCTTGCCATCACGGAACGTGATGCCGAGCAAGGTCGAAAAGGTTTCCTTGAACGCGGTGCCGAAATCGTGGGGATCGATCTTGTGCCCGATGCATTCCTCGAGCCCGACGACTTTTGCCATGACCGAGCGCACCATCCGCCCTTTCGTGACGCCTTGGGGGGGCTTGAGCACGCTGTACATTTCATCTGGGTCCACGGAGAGTAAAATGGTACCATGTTGCAAAACGTACCCATTCTTGATGCACTGGGCATTCCCGGAGAATTTTTTGCCATCCAATAATAACGCGGGGCAGTGGATGACGCCTGCCACGGGTGAAAGGGATATCTTGCTCAAGGTTTTCTGGATGGCGTCCAAGATGACCTGATAGATGGCCTCGACGCCATTCTTGGTTCCACGAAAGGATCCAGTCAAGTCCGGGATTTTCGCGACCACGGAATACGTGATTTCCTTGCTTTCAGCATGCAAGACCGCCCCGCCCCCGGAAATGCGCCGTACGAGTTGAAACTTGCGCCGGTTAATCTCGGCAGTATCAACCTCGAGGGCAACTGACTGGTGGCGGCCGATTGTGACCGTCGATGGCGACCACTGGTACACCCGGACCGTGTTCGGTACCAGCCCTTTTATCCTCGTGACGAGAATGGCCTCGTCAATGGCCATGTTCGTGCACCCGTCGCTGATGGTCGCGGGTAAAAAACGCCAAGTGTTAGTATCCTCGTTCGTCATGGTATCAGCTCTGATTTTCATGTTCCCGGGAAGAGCAGCGCGATCGCATCTTCAACCTGCCGAGGATCTAGCGGCGCGGGATGGTTATACACGGGACCACGAGGCGATTCCGTGTAATATGGCCGGTTGCAGCCAGGACAGCCAGTGGTTTCAAACATCTTGCCGTGGCTATCCTGGATGATCTTGATCACGTCACTGTCGGCAATGCCCCACGAGATCAATTGCCCCGTGTGCTCATCGTACGTGAATGACGAGGCCCTGGCCAGATCATGAACGATCAAGTGCCGGGCAAGCTGGACCTTGCGAAAATAGATCACGCCGGGCTTCTTCACGGTCTCCAGCCTGGTGCCGCGGACGGGAGTGAATGCAAAAAGTCCGATGGTGATGCTACTATCGTGGAGCTGCTGCATCCGTTCGATGATATCCCGTTCCTGCTCGCCAAGACCCGCTATCAAGTGCGTGGACACGCGGTTCTTTCCGAACACGTCGAGAGCATCTTGTAATGCTTTCCAATGCCCGTCCCAGGTGTATGGTCCGCCGGCTTTTTCCCCCTTCACCACCGAAAACAGCGCGGGCGTGGAAGCATCCAGCGCGATGCCGACGCGTTCCGCGCCGGCTGTCTTTAATTGTTCCATGACCTTCTTCGCGACGGGTATGAGGGCCACGGAGATCAAGATGCGGCCCGACGCCGCGAGTTCATCCACGACTTGCAGCATATCCTCAATAAACGACGAATATATGACGGTTTGCAAGCATACCCGCTGGAACCCCGCCTCCTTGAATTTCTCGGTGATGGCGTCCTTCACGACGTGCCACGGGAACTCTGGCCACGAAACCCGGGATAGCATTTTCTTGTCAACAAGACTTTCCCGGGCTTGCGGGCAAAAGCTGCAATTGGCCTTGCATCCAGCAGTCGTGTATTGAAGCAAATGTATCGTGGTAGGCGCATGTAGCATCTTCACGCGCTTCAAGCCGAGCAGGGCGGCAGAACCGGCCGACACCCGAATGAACTCCATGTCGCATGCACTTGCTCAATGTCCTGGGAAATTAAGCCTATCGCAACTTGTAAACGCTTGTCCGAATTTTCATAACGGATTGAAATTCTCGCCACGATCGCGCCAAGCGGTCATTCATTAAACGAGACCTCGTCTCGATGGAAGAATTTTTGCTTGTAATTCAAGAACCAGAGTTTTTTTGGCTTGAAATGAAGGAAAACACGCGAATCTTTCGGCAACGTCGAAAAAACAGGAAACTTTTTCACCATCTTTGCCAACGAGCCATCGAAATCCGAGTCGCCAGGCTTGATCACGCGCCCGGTCGCCGCGACCTGGATTGCTTTCAATTTCATTACATTTTCTTTGGTAATCTCTATGTCCTCGTGGACCTCATAGAACACGCGGGAATTTTCAGTGATGTTCGACACTTTCCGTGAATCCGGGCGGCAAGAAACATACACGTCCACGCCATCGCTCGCATATTCCAGTGCAGTGGCATCCGGATCCCCGTCCTTGCTCGCCGTGGCCATGGTCAAGATGCGATGGCCATTTAGGTACTGAACAGCCTTGTCGATGATTTCTTGTCGCTCCATCGCGTTTCACTCAAAGCAAACGATTTTGAAAAACGATAACGATTACATATTATCGATGACATTTGAATAAAGTTTCGCCGAGCTGAAAGCCATGCACGAGCCATCTGGAACTCCGATCAGTATAGAATCGATTCAATTCGAAAGCTTGCAAACGAGCGATTCCGGCGAGAAGATATTATTACCGGAAATGACGCCAGATCAAGTGGACGCGGTTGATCCGCTTATTCCGCCCACGTCAGGCATCCGTTTGAAGATCCTGGACAACAAGGATGGAAGATATATTTGCCCTGCGTCGAAATATGCCCTCTTCTTGCGATTATTCAAGGCAATCAGCATGTTAATGACAGAGAAATTACGGCGCCCTGCAAGAATCCTTTTAACAAGCGACGAGCGACCCACGTCAGACAGGCTCGCGAAACATGCCATGCAAATATTCTCATTCGACGGGCACGAGCTGCTCATCCAGACCGAATCGAAAAAGACAATCTCGCTCGATGCTTACACGCATTCCGGGATGTCAACGCCGTATTCTAGCGCGTGCATCGCGGTCGTGCCGAACATCGATGCAGTCATCGTCGTCACGGCGAGCCACAACTCGGCGATCTGGAACGGCATCAAGTTCTATTTCAAGCAGTCAATTCCCATCGCCGGGGACTTGATGAAGGAAATCTCGAAAAAAGCCATCGCGTTGAAGGAGATCCCGCTAAAAAAAGAGGGTCAAGTGGTGCTCAAGGGGGAGGATCACGAGAGCAGGATAAACAAGTATGTCAAGGATGTTCTCAAGGAAATCATCCCTATCCAGGGAATCAAAGGCTCGCCCGTCGTGCTCTGGCCGTACATGGGTGCCGCCAAGGAAATTCATGAGCTGCTCACTCACTACGGCGTGAATGTTATCAAGATAAACAAGACCATGGAACCACCAGATCCCACCGTGAACTTGCCATTCGAAGAGGTCAAGGGATATCTAGAGAAGAATAACTCGAAATTGGCGATTCTCCTCGATGCAGACAGGGATCGAATCGTGTTCATCATCAAGATTGGAAACAACTACGTACAACTCAATCCCAACGAGCTGTACACGTCGATGCACAACTTGCTGTTCGACAAGTTCGGGAAGAAAATCATCAACGTGCGAACCGTGCCCAGCGACCCGCGCAGCGACAACAAGGCCATATGCACCATCGAAACGGGGGTCGGTTACAAGCACCTCGGGGTGGTCCAGTATCTTGCATGCGGCATCGACGTTGACAAGTCCCAGTTTGAATCCTCCTTGATCTACGGCAAGACCAAGGGCGCACGGATCAAGATCGATTCTTCATCCAAGCTCTTCGATTTCCTCGGCAGCAACGTGCCGAAAACGAAGGACGTGGTCCTCATGGTGCTCTGGGAGGAAAGCGGCGGGCACACGGTGAACCTCGTTAAGCCCAAGTTCAAGGACGGCAAGATTGAACGACTGGAACCATGCTTCCCGCTGATCGGTGACAAGTTCCCGGCTCCTGCCATCGTGCTCCTTGCCGAGCTGATCGGCCGCGGCAATAACTTGCTCGACGCTATCGACGCGTCGATCACCGGCATTCGCGTGGAAATAGAGGCGGATGATAAGCGCAAGCAAGCGATTATGAAAGCGCTTGAAGAACGAGTTAACCAGGAAATCAAGGTTGGTGACATGCAGTACAAGGTCGTTGATTACCGGGACAACCAGGGATTGCTGGACATAATCGGCCTTGCCGGGGAGCGATCGACCATCTACGCACGCCCGAGCGGGACGGGAAACAGCGTCAGGATTTATCTCTTCGGCGATAAAACCAGCGGTAAAGCCGAGCTCGAACGTGTCGCGGAATATTTAAAAAAGATATGATCTCTTTCTCTTTTTTTTGCCGTCGAAAACATCGGCTTCAACTAAAACATACATCTATTCCTGGATGATTCCCGGGATGAGGATCGTCTTGCCGGAGAACCGGAGGATCCCTTTATCCTGCAATTTCTTGAGAGCTGCGAGGACCATCTCTTCTTGTGCGTTGAGCAATGAAACGATGTTATCCTTCGTGAACTCTTTCAACGGCGTGCCCAGGGCGAGTTGTATGATGCCGAGCTCGTCGGGGGCGAGCTGGATATCCTTGAAGAGAACGAGCTTGTCGTCGCCGGCCATGTCGATGATGTTCGAGATCATGCCCATAGACTTGACGACTTCTAGCGTGGACGCGAATTTCGCGTCATTAACGGGACTGCCCACCTCTTGATCAAGCAATAACTTCAATTTCTTGAGCTGCATCACGCCACCGTTCACGATTTCTTGCTTTTCATAAACGGAAAGGATTTTCTCTGCAAGCATCTCCACATCGTTAGACGTTGCCGGTGCACCAGCCTTTCCAACCGTTTCCGTTGCCAGCAACTCCATTTGATCGACGGGTTTACCTTCCTTGTCGAAAATACGCATGTTCGACTTCTCTTTTCCGCTGGAAAACGAGGACTGCTTCTCCAGCTCAGCAACAGCACCCATCAAGTCATCGATATCGAGTTGCCGTTGGGTCTCGTTGATGGGCGTCACATTTCCGATCTGCACGTATTTTTCTGATGCTTGGTCTTCCACCTCCGCGCCTTCACCTTTTTCCACGGGAGGCGAAATTGGTAGCTTAGGTTTTGCAATCGGTGTTGGTTTCGTCAACGCCACTGGTTTTGCCACGGGTATTACTGGTTTCGCGACCGGCGGGAGCGTCGAAACTGCCGGTAACTTGGGCACTTGCGGCGCCACGGGTGTAGCGGGAACGCTCGGAGCCGGAGCTGAAGGCTTAGATGGCGCGGTCTTGGGAATTTCTTTCACAGCCGGTAATCCTTTTACGGGTAATGGTTTCAACGAAGGCAAAGGTTTCGCCGGGGTTTCTGCCGCCGGGGCTTCTTTTGGTTTCGGGGGCAGTGGAGCCACCTTCGGAACCGCGGGCACCGCAGGAATAGGGGGAGAAACGCGCTTTTCCTGCGTCGGGGGCACGGCCGGCGTTTTCGGTATCGAGGGTGTCGATGGCGTGGCTGGGACCTTCGGTGCAGTTGCCGCGGGCGGCTTCGATGGGAGGCCAGGAACGGGTGGCACTTTCGGTACACCAGGCATGGGTGGAACAGTTGGGGTTTTTGCCGCGGGTATTGCTGGAACGGGCGGGGCACCTTTTACTTGGCCGGTTGGCTTCGCGACGGGCATGCTTGCCTTTGGTTCCACGAGATTTGTAGGTTGCTGCGCTGCCGCGGCCGCGGCCTTTCTTGCCTCTTGTTTTTGCTTGATGTTCTCCCGGTCTTTTGCCGTGATCAAACCTTCAGCTACCAGCTTGTCACCCTTGATTTGCAAGATGTTCAATGCTTGCAAGTGGCCGATGATCTCGTTGAGAAAATCATCCTCCCAGCCGAATAGCATCTTGGCTTTTTGCCGGGTCATCTCGTCCTCGCTTGCGATGGCCGCGAGCAAGACCTTTTCTGCAATTTTTAACTCTCTGCACTCGGCAGTGAATGCCACGGCAATGGTTTTAGGATTGAGTTCGAAGAGGTCGATGACTTCCTTGCTCTTCTTCATAAGCTGGAGCGCGTTGCGAATGTCTTTCGGATCAAATGCTCGTGGCAAGAAAGACATGAGCTTCTCGATCTGGAGTAGCCCATACTTGCGGATGTTCGTGTCGGACGTGATCTTGCGAATGCCTTGCGTGATCGTGTCCATCCAAAGACCGTATCCCACGTTGGAAAATCGCTCGTCGACATCCTCGATGGGCGTTTCCTTTTCAAGTTCCTCGAGCTTGGTAGCGGCCTTGAGCAGCTCTTCCATGTCGGACTTGCGCTGCGCCTCGGACACGGGCTCTGCAGAACCATATTGCTTGAGGAGCTTGGCTCCTTCCTTGATGAGCTCCATCTCCTGGGTCTTGCCCATGTCGAGAAACTTCTTCGCCACCGCCTCGGGAATGGCCGCCGGTGCTTGCTCGGAGATCTTTTTCTTGGTCTCCGTGATGAGTGCCATGGTCTTCTGCTGCTTCTCGATGAACTGCGATTTTTTATCATCTGATACATTCTCGAGCAATTCCTTTATCGTGACGCGGCGGCTGTGTTGTTTTTGGCCGTATTTTTTCTGGTAATAATACACATAACCGATGATGAACGCTGCGCTGTATCCGAAGATGATCATAGTGAGAAAGAAGGGGATCGACAACATGGCTTAGCATCTCGCGGTATGTTCTAATCTAATAATATCAAACAACCATATAAAATTGGTCGATTCAATGACATTCTGACTCTCATTAACGGAACAGGCTATGACCTGGATTGATGACGATTTAACCGTATAGAGCTTCCGGAATCGTGATGACCGACCCCGAAATGATACAAATGAAGGATTCAAAAAGGAATCGTGAGCAAGTTGGTGGTTAGCTCGAGCAATGCCTGGAATGATTCCCTCCGAAACTCTTGTTTTAAACTCGTGAGAAAAATCGAGAAGTCCAGGAATTTATTATTTTTTTTGAAAACGTAATCTTGAAGCTCGTTCTTGATCTTGAACTTGATTTTGTCCATATCTGCGCTCGTTTTTCCGGCAGGATATTTATCATACTTGTGCCCGATGACATGGAAAACCGACTTCGGGGAAAG
>JAUQYW010000732.1 GCA_030587525.1 Candidatus Sigynarchaeota archaeon
TGCATCGGTAAATATGCTAGGATTTCCCAAGTCCGGCCGGAAATAATCGACATAGAGGACAAGAACGAGCCCTACAATGCCGGCGATGCCGAACAGGATGCTGGACATTTTTAGACGAGCGCGTGCATGGAATAAAAGGCCAAAGAAGAACAAGGTACTCCCGAACCCCGTGATCCATGCAACCGCTTCGAGCCACCGGTGATACAAGGGAAACGATGCAGCGACGGCGGCCGTGGCCAAGATCAATATCACGGTCGCGATGAGCACAAGAATAATCCCGAAGGCACTGACGGCGAAACCGTCGAAAACTGATTCGTCTTCGGC
This sequence comes from Candidatus Sigynarchaeota archaeon, assembly GCA_030587525.1. Lineage (GTDB taxonomy): Archaea > Asgardarchaeota > Lokiarchaeia > Sigyniarchaeales > Sigyniarchaeaceae > Sigyniarchaeum > Sigyniarchaeum tengchongense. The sequence goes on from JAUQYW010000732.1 coordinate 325, forward strand.
GTCAGCCTCTTGCTTGGTCTTGTAAACGTATTTATTTGATGTCATGATGCAATGGTCACCTCGTTCATTCTTTCCTGACATTTCTCATGAAATCCAATGTTTCCATTTCTTTCGGGACAACTGTCGATGCCGAGGGTGTCTCAGATGTTTCGGGTTCCCTTCTCGATTTTAACAATGTCCGCAAGAACTGCAGCACGGCATAGATCATTGACATCGTCGTTACCAGCAATTGGACCAACGCGACATTGATGGTGATCGGCGGCATTGGTATTGGACCACCCCCGCCGAACAAGCTCATCAGCATGCTAGGATCGATCGTTACTAGCACGTCCGACGAACCGAAACCGGTGTATGGGAAGTTCAAGGTCAAGATCGAGCATCCGATGAAAAAGGAAGCGATCGTGAACGCCAAGTAGCCACCGGATGCGATGGGTTCGAGGTTGGGGTGCCCTTTGGCCGCGCCGATGAACACGACGATGGCCGCGAGCATGATCGACATCACCCACACCGTGAATTGCCATGACAAGACGTCACGATCCACCGCTTGCGAAATATTCACGCCAAGATTGGTGTTTAAGAAATCGAGCGCCCAGAAATACACGTAGGTCCCGATCAACGACAACACGGCAAGGATCGCGTGCGCCACGACTCTCTTTTTGCTCATCCAAAACGCACCCCTTGCACTGCAAATCCAAATTTCAAGCGGGAAATGTCCAACGCAAACAAGCCCCATGAACTTGGAAATGCGATGGTCATTCCAAACTGTAAGTCGAGGTCGATGGATTGATTTCCCAAAGCCATTGCTTGAGCAGGAGTCGTGTCGACAAACGTTATGTTGAGCATCCTTGAGGTTCCGAAGGGAATTGAGCCGGCATTCGTCGATGTTTTTAAGGAAGTTCCATTCTGCGTCGTGAGAGAGACATTAACGACGAGATTCTTGATGTCCAATCCCACGGATCCGGTGTTGTTAAACAGAAATGGTAACCACATCGACACGCTCGTGTTCGACATCGTCATGTTGAACGGTCCCGTACTCGAATTCGAGCCACCACCACCCATGAACGATTGGAATTGGGTCATGATGTTTGATCCCAAGAAATAGCTCGATACTGACACATACGCGCAAATGGCGGCCGTCCCCGCCGAAACCAGCACCATGGCCACCGTGACTGCCCTCACTGCGCGTGGGAATTTTAGATTTTTCTTTCGATCTTTTTTAGGAATAAGAGATCAACTCCAAATTTTTACTCTCTTTTGATTTCACGAACAAAACAATACTCTATGATGCTATTATAAGATGATTTTGGATCACGAATTATTCCAGCAAACCAAAAATAATCTAATCGCTCTTGTACATAAATGTTTCCCAGAGAAGAGTCATGCACCATGCAAATACGAATTCATTTTCTCAATAGAACGATTGGATGGATCTATGCGAACATCACTTCTCGTTTGCTTGCGATTTTTTTTCTTTCTGCTCATCTTGCGCTGCGGCACCTGGACTGGCCGTGGCCGGTGCCTTGTACCCGAGGTTCGGGAAATATCGTTTCTTGATCTCGATCCCTGTCCACACGATCGAGATGACGAACTCGGGCAAGATCTTGTGCATGAGGACGATGATTATAGCGGCAATGAATGAGCTTGCAGCGGAAATCGAATAGTGAATGTCATTCCAATTGGAGCCGGTGTAGTAGAGATATAATTGGATCCACATCCTGACGATGTTCACGATATAGAAGATTAGCGACGACCAGAAAAGACTGGCCATTTTGCGCTTCCAGATGCCCTTGCTAGTACTTTTGTCGAGCGAGTGAGGTGTGAAAAAGATGATAGCAGAGAAGATGATGATGGCCTGAAAACCAGTGCAGAACGTGACGAATTGGATGGGACCCTGGCCGGGGATGTCGAAATAAATCTCGATATCGTCGACGTAGGAAAAAAAGATCCGCGCCGCGCCCACGTGCTGGAAGAGATCCGTGTACGTGTAGAAGGTCTGGGCACCAACCTGGTATCGCATGGTGGCGCCCATAATCGTGACGAAGTTGAGGGAGCTGATCGTGTTATCGGCGACGATGATGCGAATCCACGCCGCGTATTCCAGCAATTGGTAGAGAATGATGATGTAAATCGGTGTCGCCACGGCAAAAAGGATAATCTGCATTGGCGTGAACTGGTATTTCTTTCCCTCGTAATTTATAGTAGTGGGTTTCGAAGGTCGCGCTTGTGTCATCGAAGAAAGTAAG